>NZ_JARESS010000015.1:0-192149 GCF_046027915.1 Paraburkholderia sp. RL17-347-BIC-D | reverse complement strand
TTGACGCTCACACAGCTGCAGCCGTTCAGCCGCCAGTACGATCGTCTGGCGATGCTGGACGACCGCCTCGATGATCTTCACGCGCTCGAGCTCGTGCATGCTGATCGTGATGAATCCACGTCCGTTCATGGTCTGGCTCCGGGCTGGCTGTGATGCCGCAGCATGCGCCACCGCAGCCAGCCCGGAGCCGGGAACCGGACATTTCTAATGCGCCAGAACCGGACATTTCTAAAAAGCCCTGACAGATGAAACATTGATAATTTATATTATGTAAAATTAAAGAACAGACGTCTTGCCTGCCGACAGCAAAACGCGCCGCATTTATCATGATGAACATGTATGGTCGCCGAATTGCAGCACCGCGGTCGGGCTCGCCTTGATGCCGAGCTTGTGTTCGATCGACACGCGGTGCACGTCGTTGCGCTCGCCGAGCGAACCGTCTTCATTCACGAGAAACCTCGGCACGATGGAGAGCGAAATGCCCTTCACACCTTCCGGCGCATTCGGCGTGCGCGCCAGCACGAGATGCGCGATGTTCTCCGCTATGGCGTGCTCGCCCCACATGATGAAAATCTTCGTGCCGAACAGCTTGAACGAACCGTCGCTTTGCGGCTCGGCACGCGTGCGCACCAGCGCGAGATCGAAACCGGCCTGCGGCTCGGTCAGGTTCATCGTGCCGGTCCACTCGCCGGAAATCAGCTTCGGCACATAGGTTTGTTTTTGCACTTCGGTGCGACGCACGGTGTGGCGATCAGCTTGGGCAGGCCTTGGCCTTCGTAGTCGACGGGATGAAAACGATCGTCGGGCCTAACGGCGCGGGAAAAACCACGCTGCTGCGCACGATCATGGGTCTGATTCCGGTGTTGCGTGGCCATACCTCGCTGGTTGGTAGGGACACGTCGAGCGAACCAACCTGGAACATGGCCGCAAAGGGCGTGGCACTGATTCCGGAAGGCCGCATGATTTTCCGCGACATGACCATCGAAGAGAATCTCATGATGGAGGCATTCGCGAAGCCATGCCGCTATGCGGTTCGAACCAACCTCGAACGCGTTTATGAGCTGATTCCGCTGCTGCGCGAACGCAGCCGTCATCAGGCAGGCACCCTCTCGGGCGGTCAGGCGCAGATGCTGGCGATGGGGTGCGGACTCATTTCGGACCCCAAGGTGCTGCTGATCGACGAGCCCTCGCTCGGACTTTCGCCCGTTATGGTGCGAGAGGTGTTCGATATTCTGAAACGGCTGAAGTCAGAAGGCCGCACGATCTTGCTGGTCGAGCAGAACACGCATATGGCGCTCGATGTCGCCGATCATGTGTATCTGGTGCAAGGCGGCAAAGTGACATTGTCGAAGCCCGCCGCCGAAGTGAACTTGACGCAGTTGCACGACCTGTATTTTTCTCGCTGCCGTCAACAAGAGGGCCGGCCAGAGATGTATCAACATTGTTGCGCAGGTGGAAAAAGAATGAGCAACCTGTTCACTTGTCGACGTCAAGCCGCCCGGATAGGATGACCGCATGAACCCAACTCGAACCGCTTCAAAGCGCACTTCTACGTTGTTAGCATGACTAACCGGGCGATTCGCCACCGCACAACGAGCCACCAATCCCGTCAACTAGAAGCAATCCTGGAGTACACAGATGAGCGAGCATGCCCACGTAGACGGGGTTTATCCCTTCCCGGCTGAGATGCAGACGCGGACGATCGAAACCAACGGTGCATCCATCCATGTGCGGGTCGGCGGTCATGGCCCGGCAGTGGTCATGCTGCACGGCTTCGGCACAACGGGCGACATGTGGGGTCATCTGGCGAGCGCACTCATCGAAGACCACATGATTGTCGTGCCCGACCTGCGTGGGCTGGGCCTGTCGTCGAAGCCTGACGGCGGCTATGACAAGAAGAATCAGGCGGCGGACGTGGTGGGCGTCCTGGACGCCCTGGGTGTGCGTACGGCCGAACTGGTGACGCACGACATCGGCATCATGGTCGGCTTCGCAGTTGCCGCCACCCACCCCGAGCGTGTGAGCCGATGGGTGGCGATCGATGCGCCGCTGCCCGGCGTCGGACCATGGGATCAGATCAGACAGGATCCGGCGATGTGGCACTTCGGCTTCGGTGGTCAAGACATGGAGCGCCTGGTCGCCGGCCGCGAGCGCATCTATCTCGACCGTTTCTGGAACGAACTTTCCCGGGACCCGAGGCGGTTTGATGAAGCGAAGCGCCAGCATTATGCGGCGCTCTATGCGCAACCCGGCGCAATGCGAGCGGGCTTTGCCCAGTTCCTGGCGTTCAGCCAGGATGCGATCGACAACAGGACGTTCCTCGCTCAGGGCAAGCTTCAGATGCCGGTCCTGGCCTTGGGTGGCGAAGCTACATTCGGTCCTATGATCGGCACGGTGATACGGTGTGCGGCTGATAACGTGGAAGATGTGATCATCCCGGATTGCGGCCACTGGATCACGGAAGAACAGCCGGCCGCGACTACAAGACTTGTCGTCGACTTCCTGCGGCGGCGTTCGTGAGTTAGCGAGCGTGACGTAGTGCGGCGCCGCAGCCCCTCGACTGGCAATGGATTTGCCGTGCCTTCTGCCCGCTCAAGGTGTGATGCGGTTTCGCGTGCGGCCACCGTCCGATTGCGCAGATCCCACGCCGATTCACCGCATCACTGAGCCACAGCTCGTGCTGTCATGAAACCTCTGAGCGCCAAGCGCCCGCGGCTACCGTGGCAACCCGCCAGCTAGCGCCCTGTCCTGCCGCGCTTCTTCAAAGTCAAAGCCGGGTCGCCGCGCAGTGCTTCCGTAGCCATGTCCAGAAACGCCCGAACCTTCCCTGGTGCGTGACGTCCTTCGTGCTGCATGACATGAATGGGCACAACGGTGGTTTCATGCTCGCGCAACACTTCCGTCAGCGTCCCCGCCGCCAGATGTTTCGCCACCATGTATGACAACAGCCGCGTGATGCCGAATCCATCGAGCGCCGCGACGATCGCGTCGTCATTGGACGACACCGTAAGCCGCGGACGCACATGAACGACGGCCGGTTCCTCGGCATGGGCAAACCGCCAGTCCGGCGACGGCGTCAGGCCTGCCGTCGAGATCAACACGTGCTGCGTCAGATCCGCCGGCGTGAGCGGCGTGCCGTGCTGCCGCAGATACAAAGGCGACGCGCAGACCACCCGCCGTACCTGCCCCACGGGTAGCGCCTGATAGCTCGAGTCCTGCAGCGGGCCGATTCGGATCGCGACGTCGACCCCCTCGTCCATCATGTTGACCACCCGGTCCAGAAAACGGCACTCGACTTCCGTGTCGGGATAGCGGCGCAGATAAGCGGTCACGATCGGCGTGACGAACATCCGCCCGAACAGCGACGGCGCAGTAATGACCAGCCGCCCGCGCACCGAGCGATGCGTGCCCGCCGCAGCCTCCTCTGACTCCGCCAGGTCGGCGAGCACGCGCCGGCAATCGTTCGCGTAACGCGCCCCGACCTCGGTCAACCGGACGATGCGCGTGGTCCTTGCAAGCAACCGCACGCCCATCATGGCCTCCAGGTTATTCACCGCGCGTGTGACCACCGGCGGCGAAATTTTCATCTTGCGCGCCGCAGCGGCGAACCCGCCCTCCTCGACCACCGCAACGAAGATGGTCATTGCTTCGAGTCGATCCACGTTATTCCTCGTCTGGTAACAATCCATTCCCGGTAGCAACGATTCCTATTATGGCGGGAATCAACCAGACTGAGGTCGTCCGCTCAAAACGGCGGTTGCCGCAGCGGTCCCCCTTCAATTCAATCCGGGAATCACCATGAGCCGCATTACCACCGTTGACAACACAAACGCCAACGAAGAACAGCAAGCCCTGCTGGACGCCATCCACGCCCAACTGGGCATGGTTCCCAACTTCCTCAAGATCTTCGCCAACTCTCCGGTCGCGCTGCGCGCTTTTCTGGGCCTGCACGGCATCGCGAACGCCGGCACCCTGGACGCATTGACGCGCGAACGGATCGCGCTGACCCTCGCGCAACAGAACGGCTGCGAATACTGCGTCTCCGCGCATACCGCCATCGGCCGTAAAACCGGCCTGTCCGCGGAAGAAGTCGCGGCGGCCCGCAATGGCACCAGTGAAGATGAACAAGCCGCGGTTGCCGTGAAATTCGCGCGCAGCCTGATGGAAAACAAAGGCGAAATCAGCACACTCGAACTCGCCGAGGTGCGCAGTGCCGGCTACAGCGACTCCGATATCGTCGAAATCATCACTCATGTCGGCATGAACTTCCTGACCAACGTGCTGGGCAAGGCGAGCCAGGTCGATATCGATTTCCCGAAGGTCAGCCTGAAGCTGGCCGCCTGAGGCGCCGGCGTGCCGACAACTTGATGACGTGATTGCCTGACTCGACGACGAGGAGCTGACCATGGGACGTGCTTTTTCCGATATCGCATTCACCGCCCAGGTGCGCGAAATCCAGACCCTGATGGGGAGCCGGGAACAGTATGCGCATCTGGACCGGACGTCGGACCGCGGTGATCGCCTGGGCCGCCGCGAGATCGACTTCATCAAGGCCGCCGACCACTTCTATCAGGCCACCGTCAGCGAAACCGGCTGGCCCTATGTGCAGCATCGCGGCGGCCCGGCCGGTTTTCTGAAAGTCATCGACGACAGGACGCTGGGCTTTACCGACTTCGTCGGCAACGTCCAGTACATCAGCGTCGGCAATCTGAAGAAAGACGACCGTATCGCGATGATCGTGATGGACTACGCGAACCAGCGGCGCCTGAAGCTTCTGGGCCGCGCGCATACCGTCGAGATCGCGGATGATCCCGCACTTGTCGAGCGCGTGCGCACGCCGGGCTACGACGGCCGCGTCGAACGGGTCATTGTGATTAGCATCGAAGGATTCGACTGGAACTGTCCGCAACACATCACGCCGCGCTTTACTGAAGCGGAAATAACCCGCATGGTCGCGCCAGT
Organism: Paraburkholderia sp. RL17-347-BIC-D; assembly: GCF_046027915.1. NCBI lineage: Bacteria > Pseudomonadati > Pseudomonadota > Betaproteobacteria > Burkholderiales > Burkholderiaceae > Paraburkholderia > Paraburkholderia sp. RL17-347-BIC-D. The sequence continues at coordinate 187,187 of NZ_JARESS010000015.1, read as the reverse complement.
TCACGCGCGGTTGCGCCACATGAAAGAACAACTGGCGCAAGTGTCGGCCGAGGCGTCGGCGCAGCGTCAACCCGACCAGTTCGGCGATGGCCCGCTCACGCTCAAGATCACTGGCGTGCGTCAATTGACGGCACGCGTGCGCGCGTACGAACTGCGCGATATCGCCGGCGCGGCCTTGCCCGAAATCAGCGCGGGTGCGCACCTGGAGGTGCCGGTGAGGCTTGCCGATGGCACTGCAGGCACGCGCCGTTATTCGATAGCTTCGGATCCGGGACAGCGCAACGTCTATGAAATCGCGGTGCTGCGCGAGGACGCCGGCAGCGGCGGCTCGACAAGCGTGCATGACGCGTTCCGGCTGGGTCTGACGCTTCATTGCGGATTGCCGGAAAACCACTTCCGTCTCGACGATCATGCGCCTCGCACGATATTGATCGCAGGCGGTATCGGCATTACGCCGATCAAGTCGATGATGCATGCGTTGTCTGCGCGAGGCCAGCCTTTCGAGTTGCACTACGCGGTCAGGTCGCGCAGCGAAGCTCCATTCCTCGAAGAACTCGAAGCACAATTCGGAGGGCGCCTCGTCGTCTATCCGGCTGATGAAGGTACCCGTATCGATCCCGCGGCATTGATTGGCGCGGCGCCGCGCGACACGCTCTTTTGTGTCTGCGGACCGGCGCGCCTGATCGATGCTGTCCGCAACGGCGGCCGCATTGCCGGCGTTGATGAAAAGCGCATCCGTTTCGAGCGCTTTACGAGTACTGTTAGCGCGACAGAGAATCACCCACTCACAGTGACGCTCGCGAGGAGCGGGAAAGTCATTGAAGTAGCGGCGGATCAAACTGTTCTGGATGCCGTTCACGCCGCCGGCATCGACGCACCTGCGTCGTGCCGCACGGGCCAGTGCGGCACGTGCGCGGTTAAGGTGACTAGCGGTAGCCCGGATCATCGCGACGACGTGCTGTCGAGCGAAGAGCGTAATGATGAAAAACTGATGTGTATCTGCGTTTCGCGTGCGACCGGCGCGAATCTGACGCTGGATCTATAGATGGATGCGATGCCGAAGTACTCGCAATAGTCCTGATCTGTCGGCCGCTCAAGACCACCCTGCGTGGCTCTTGAGCGGCCGCTTGCGCATGAGCCGCCAGACAATGCGGACGCGGAAGTTCGATTGACGAAAGCCCGGCATGCGTGCCGGGCTTTCGTTTCTTTAAGCGGCTCTTTGCCCCTTGGAGTCTAAAAAGGCTGCGGCAGAGACAATTTCCGCGTAGCCGAAACTCAGTGCTGCCATGAACGCGGCATGTACTTGCGTAGCGGGCACCTTTACACCGTTGAATTCAAGATCGTGAGTGGCGCACGCATCGTGAACGACTGTCGTCCTGTAGCCGAAGTCGACCGAAGCGCGAGTGACCGCGTCGATGCACATGTGGCTCATATTTCCGACTACGACAACCGCTTCGATTCCGTGATTCTCGAGAATCTTCTGAAGGTCGGTCTCGCGGTAGGGGTTCATGTGATGTTTGACGATCACACGCTCGTCAGGCAGATTCGCAGCCTTCGGATGGAGTTGGGCACCCTCGGTGCTGGGCACAAAAAACGGCGCATCTTTCGCCAGGGTTTCATGGCGTATATGGACGACGAGGTCGCCGTTGGTTCTTGCAGCATCGATAACGTCACGTGCATTGTCTGCCGCGTCGTCGACCCCGTCGAGTATCCATTTACCTCCAGCGAAATAGTCGTTCTGTATATCGACCACGATAAGTGCCTGTTTCGTCATATTGCCTCCACCTCGAACGGTGAGTAAGTTTCGGGCGCCATAGGCGCTTCATGAATGTGCCAGATACGCGTGCTTACCTTTTTCAGGTGCAGCATGACTGCCGCGCACTGAGACTTATATTGCTCGAAACATGTAGCCGGCGGAATGATCGAATTGCAGAATGCACTGTTCGTACTAAGGGAAGAATTTCCTGACTCGCCGTTGCGCCAGAACGTGTTTGACGTGATGTGTTCTTATCGCCGCGCATTGAAGACGACATCAGACGCTAAGAACCGTTCGTGGCCGGACAGCGACCGACTACCGTCCCAGCGACCGCGGCTAAAAATTGCGGCTGCTGCTGCATCAGCGTTGCCCGCGATGCAACGCGTTGACCAAGGCAAAATATCACGCACTCGCAGTTTGGCCATTGCCTGATGTGCTGCACCTAACCGCTGACTTTCAGAAGAACTTTTCCGCCTCGCATCTGATGGGAGATTGCGGCGCCGATTTCCTCCAGCCGATATGTCGCGGCCACTGGAATTGCAACTTCGCCTGCCGCTACCATCTTTGACGCCTGCATGATGGCGCCGGGAATCTGTCCGGCGAAGTCCGGATTGCCCAAAGAAAAGCCACGAATGGTCAGGTCATTGAAGATGACGTCGAAAGGGCTAACCGCTATGGCAGCAAAGCTTGGTGCAGCATACGACACCAGTGTGCCGCGAGGGCCCAGCAGCTTCGCCAGACGGCCAGCAGCTTCCCCGCTGACAGCATCCAACGCAAGCCGCACGCGTTTTCCGGCCAGCGTCTCAGTCATCTTCGTCGGCGCGTCATCATCGTCCAGCAAGACCAGGTCGCATCCCGCTTCTTGCGCGGCACTCATAGCCTCAGCGCGGCGCACGAGTCCGAGAGTCCTGACACCTTTTTGCTTGGCGAAGCCGACTATCCAGCGCGCTATGGCCGAATTGGCGGCGTTGATTGCAATCCATTCATCCGACCCAAGGTGCACATATGTTTCGAGCAGCAGGTGCGCGGTGGGCGGATTGATAGTAAGCATCGCCAACTGACTAGGGTCGGCGTCGGCGGGAGGCGCGACTATGCCGTCCACGTTGACGACCATCCGCTCGCGCCAGGTGAAGCTGCCCATCGGGAGAGTCACGCGATCGCCGACCCTGACGTTGCTGACTCCGGCGCCAACTTCCAGCACACGCCCCGCACCTTCGTTGCCGATCACGGATGGCAATTCCGGATGTAGCGGATACAAGCCCCGCGCGACGAGAATGTCGCTGAAGTTGATAGGAGCGTAGTCGACCGCGACCATCACCTGGCCCGCGCCCGGACTGGCGGGTTCGGGCAACTCACGGAATTCAAGTCCCGTTGCAGGGTCGCCATATGCGGTGAGCACAATACCTTTCATGATGAAACTCCATCTTCGATGGACGCCTAAGTGGACGCGGCGTCCGGGCATGCCTCATAGGGCATCGGGTTGCGGAATGTCAGCCAATCCATTTGGCGAAGGCGCGCGCTGTAGTCACGATATTCAGAGCTTCGCGTAACACGGTGATTCGTCGGTTTTCCACGTGCGAACAAAGCGGCGGCGGCGAAGCGAATCGATCGATGTCAAATCTGAGCCCTGCCCCCGTCCACGAAGAGTTCGATGCCCGTGACGAAACTCGAGTCATCCGAAGCGAGAAATAGAGCAGCTTTAGCAACTTCGTCGGCTTCCCCCATGCGTCCCATCGGGATAGTGGATAAAATTCTCGCAATGGCGTCCGGAGGCTGCTGACCAATGACCGGGGTATCAATTGGCCCCGGGCTAAGGACGTTGGAACGGATGCGACGATCCTTCAACTCCACAGTCCAGCCGCGTACGAAATTGCGGATGGCGGCCTTGGTCGCGCCGTAGACCCAGAAGGCAGGCGTCCCTTTGGCGCTCGCGACGGAGCCCGTGAGAATGATCGATCCGCCGTCATTCAGTAGAGGCAGAGCCTTTTGGACGGTGAAGAGCACTCCCTTCACATTGGTATTGAACAGCTTGTCGAAATGCGCTTCGGTGATATTGCCCAACGCGCCGAACTCAGCGATGCCAGCGTTGGCAAAGACGATGTCGATTCTTCGCCCTGTCGCGTCGACGCTCTCGTAGAGACGGTCAAGATCATCCAGATTGGTGACGTCTCCATGGATGCCAGTCACATTGCCTCCGATGGCCCTCACGGCTTCGTCGAGCTCCTTCTGGCGACGGCCGGTAATGAACACGTAGGCGCCCTCGGCGACGAAGAGCTTCGCGGCGGCGAGGCCTATCCCCGACGAGCCGCCAGTGATGACGGCCACCTTTCCCTGCAACTTATCCATAACGACTACTCCGTTGATTGCTGATTCCGGTTGACAACGCCTCTGGGCTAGCGGTCAGCTGCTAGTCAGTCGATCATCTCCTTGACCGTCCGGCTGCTGGACCTCGAACCGGAACGCCGCCCCGTCGCACGAATGGAATAGGTGCGCGTGGGAGCCGTGAATATCCGCTAGCGATGCCGGTCACATCGTTAAAATGACTTTTCCAAATGGCCGATCCTCTATCAGGTGACGCAGGGCTTCGCCCGCATCAGCGATGGGGTAGACCCGCTCGACGATCGGTTTGACTGATCCGCTTACGATCAACGGGATGATGTGCTGCCACGCGGTGGCGATCGTCGCCGGTGACTGGGCGAACAGGGAGAAGCCGGCCATCCGCGCGCCCTTCCAGATGAGGTCCGTGACATCGATGGTGGTTCTGCGGCCAGCGGAGTAACCCAACGTGATCAAGACACCGTCGCGACTCAGGCTGCTCAGCGCCTCACTCGTCACAGTGCCACCGATGCTCTCGATGACGATATCGACGCCCTTGCCGGCCGTTATCCGACGAACACCGTCGGCGAGACCTTCCTCGGTGAGGTCAATCACGTGCTCGAAGCCAAGTTCGCGCGCCCTCGCGGCTTTCGCCGCGCTGCCAGCCGTAGAGATCACCTTGCCGGCGCCCTGTGCCCGCGCGAGCTGATAGGTCGCGTTGCCGACCGACCCGCCGATTCCAGGAGCCAGCACGGTCATGCCCGGCTTGAACCCGGCGTCGGTGAGGCTGATCTGTGCCGTCAGATAGGCCACCGGAATGCTGGCTGCGACGACGTCCCCGATCGCGTCAGCCAACGCCAGATGTTCCGGCCTCACCAGCAGCCATTCCTGCCATGCGCCATTCTCAGCAACGCCATAGGGTCCCGTGAACATCACGCGGCTTCCTACCTCGAACCCCGAGTCGCCTGCGTCCTCGATAACGCCGACGCCCTCGTTGCCGAGCACCAGCGGCGCCTTGGCGCGTGGGTGTCCACCCGACAGGAGCGTGTATTCGAGCGGCGTAACGCCGGCGGCCCTCACGCGAACCAGCACCCTGCCCTTCGCCGGTTGCGGCTTGGGTGATTCGATCTGCCGCAACCCGTCATAGCCCGAAAAGGTTTCCGCTTCGATCACACGCATTGGCGTATCCTATAAAGTTACAGACCTGTACGTAACTTTTATAGTAGGTACCGATCTGTTACTTTGTCAACCAGAAAATCCGAATGAAAGGAGTTGGCGGATATGAAGGCAGGAGCCCGACCCCGCAGGGGAGCCCCGCCAAAGGGCGAAGTAAGCGCACGGGAGCGTATCCTCGCGACGGCAAGCGATCTGTTCTACCGCGAGGGCATCCGTGCCATCGGCGTCGACACGGTCGTCGAGCGATCCGGGGTGTCGAAGACGAGCCTCTATCGTGTGTTCGACTCCAAGGACGCTTTGATCTCTGCTTTCGCAGCGGAGAAAGATCGGTTGTTCTGGGCGTGGTGGGATGACGTTGAAAAGAAGCACGCTGAGGACCCCCGCGCTTTGCTGGACGCGCTGCTATCAGGAATCGCGAAGCGGATTGCGCACCCCGCCTTTCGTGGCTGCCCCTTTCTTAACCTGGTGGCGGAGTTTCCCGACGACAGCCATCCTGGCCGGGTTATCGCCCGAGACAATAAGGACGAAATGCGGGCGCGGCTCGCAACGATCGCTGTCAGGCTGGGCGTTGCTGATCCCAACCGTACGGCGTCTCAGATAGCGCTCCTCATTAACGGCGCATATGTCACCGGCTTGATAGCGGAGTCGGGTGATCTGCGTGGCGACCTCATTGATGCCGCCACGAAGTTATTGGCCTAGTCGAACGCGATCATTTGCTGGAATCGGTTCTTGCCTCGAGTGCGTGGACAACGGCCGCGATGTCGGACTGTCCGTGCCCCAACGCCAGTGTCTCGCCAAATAATGCATAGCAGACATCCAACAACGGCGACGCGACCCCGGCGTCCCTGGCCGCCTCCGCAATCAATCGATTGACCGTCAGCACATTGGTGATCGATCCCTGAACATCGAAGTCACGCATCACCAGTTTGAGAATCTTTACGCGTGAGATGTCGCTCGCCATCTGACCGGCGTCCAAGATGGCGCGAAACTGCTGCATGTCCAGACCATGCCGTTCGGCAAAATGAGCCGCTTCCGCAAGGCCGGCGACCGTGGTCATCAGAAACAGGTTCACCGCAAGCTTCATGAGAAGCCCATTCGGAACCGGGCCGCACACAATCGTCTGATGGCACATTGGCTCGAGCAGAGGGCGGACGCTTTCGACGGCCGCGTCTTCGCCCGCCAGCATCGCTACAAGCTGGCCCGCCTCGGCGGGCTTGCGCGAGCCCGAAACGGGCGCTTCCACGTAGCTGCCACCGGCGTTGCGAATGTCGCTTTCGAGTCCGCGCGAGTAGTCGGGCGAAGTCGTCCCCATGTGGACGATCGTGTGATGCGCAACGTTCGCACTGAACTGCGATGTGCCGCGGCCGAGCACGGTGTCGACTGCGTCGCCATCGACCAGCATCAGGAATACCGTGCGGGTCTGTTTAAATATCTCGGCCGGATTCGTCGCGACCGTTGCGCCCGCCGCTCGCAAAGTCTCGTTCCTGTCAGCGGAGCGATTCCAGACAACGAGTTGTGTGCCCGCGCGGGCCAGATTGAGCGCCATGGGCTGTCCCATGACGCCTAAGCCGATGAAACCGATGTCCATATTCACCTCCATCCCAAGACGGTTGGCGCTTGTGGCGACACCGTCGGATACGTTGCCGCGAACGCCAGGGCCCGTTCGGATTCGGCGCATTCGGTTCGGGATCCGAAATTTCCATTATGAGCATTCTTCTCCGGTGATCCCGCTTTGCGGCATCAACACGAAGGTTGTTTCCGGCGCGGCACGACCATATTCACGACATACATCAGCACGGCCTCGTCGTCCTGGTTCAGGGTGGTCGTTCGGAGCTTGATCAGACCCTGCTCCGGACGCGACTTCGACGGTCGCACCTCGATCACCTCGCACTCGACGCGCAACTCGTCACCGGGGCGCACTGGCCGGGGCCAGCGGCACTCATCGAGTCCAGCGCCGATGAAGCCGCCGGCCGGCTTGAGTTCAGTCTCTATCAGCAAGCGCATCGTCACGGCAGCGGTGTGCCAGCCGCTAGCGGCCAGTCCACCGAAAATCGAGCGGCGGGCCGCCTCCTCATCGAGGTGAAAAGGCTGCGGATCGAACTCGGCAGCGAACGCGATGGCCCGTTCCCGGTCGATACGCAGCCGTCCTGACCCGAACGCCTGCCCCACCGCAAAATCCTCTAAATAGCGCTCGGTCAACTGATTCATGAATCAACTCCAGGTTCGGGTGATGGTTTCAAGCGGAAGCGCGAAGTCTTCCCCCGCGGCCAGTGCACAAGGTGACAGTGCCCGACTCGTAGCCATCACGGCACATCGAATTATTTCCAATAAAGTTACCAACCTGTACGTAACTTTAATACTAGGAACAGGTCTGTTACTTTGTCAAGGGAGAAATCGGAGCGGAAGGAGCTTACGGATATGAAGGCAGGAGTCCGCCAGCTTAACCAGAATCACGAAGATCTCTTCGCGACGCCTGCGATTAGCTCATCCACTCTCGAGAGGAACAGCTTCAGAATCGGAGAGGTATTTGCCTTTCTGTAACCGATAACCAAGTCGATCGTCGGCGCCCCGCCTTCGAGCGGACGGCTAACGACCGACCCAGGCATTAGGTTTTCGACATAGGCGGGGATCAGCGTCACGCCTCGCGTCGACGCAACAAGTGACATCACCACCGCGGGGTTGTCCACACTCTGCGCCGACGTGATATGGACTCCAGATCGATCCAGGTAATCGTCGATCACCGCGCGTAGCACCTTGGCCTTGTCACCCATAGCGATGAAAGGCTCACCAACGAGTTCTTGTGGAAGGATTGCAACGCGGGACGTCAGCGCGTGGTCACTAGGCATGAGCACCACGAGCGGTTCCCGACCCACGACCTGATAGGCGAGATTGAAGTCCGGTTCGGCACGCAGGAACGCCAAATCCAGCTTGCCGCGCGCGAGTCCTTCGGCAAGATCCGGCGAATAGTCGCTGGACACAATGACGTCGATGTTCGGCAACTCGCCGCGCAGAATGCGCATGGCCTCAGGCAGCCAGGTCATTTCCTGCCCAGTGAGGAAGCCGAGAGAGAAGCGCTGCTTGGCAGGTTGCGCTGCCCTTCGGGCAGCTTCGACTGCGGCTTCCACCTGGGTCAGCGCCAGTCGGGCGTGATCGATGAATGCCTTGCCCGCTGGCGTCAGTTCCACGCCGCGTGCGCTGCGGCTCAGCAACTCGACCCCAACCTGATCCTCCAAATCCCGAATCTGCCGACTCAGTGACGGCTGCGAAGTGTGCAGGCGCCGTTCGGCTGCCTCCGTCAGGCTGCCCGTCTCAGCGACAGCGATGAAATACCGAAGATGTCGCAGTTCCATTGCGGATCCCATGCCTGTGAAGTATGCCGACCAGCCTATAAAGTCTTTTTCAATGTTGCCACAAGTCTCTAGATTCTTTCCCACGGACGTTTCATGGAGTGTGCTCCCAGCGCTCGGGCCGGTGTCGCCGCTCAGTCAGTTCGTGCACCTCAAGCCATACCTTTCTCGCCCCGGATGCAACGCGCTGGATTAACGGTGAAACGCTGTGTGTCGACGGCGGATCGAGACTCTAGATCAACCTGATTCACGCCTGTTTCCGGTGTCGTCGAGACGCCTAATTAATCAGGTATCCATATTTATCGAAGCATCATAGAGGACGATTCAAATGACAACCGAAACACCCATACTGTACGAATCAAAGAGTTCTCCGAACTCACGCCGCGTACGCATCTTCATCGCCGAGAAGCGAATCGACATTCCGACGAAGCCTGTCGACCTGGGCGCCAAAGAGCAGTTTTCCGATGCCTACCGAGCGATCAACCCGCGCAGCCAGGTGCCAGCGTTGGCCCTCCCCGACGGCCCCGTCATCGCCGAAGTGCCCGCCATCTGGCGTTATCTGGAAGAAGCGTATCCGCAGACCCCATTGCTGGGCACCACGGCAAAGTCGAAAGCCCTCGTCACGATGTGGGAACGCCGCGCAGAACTGGACGGCTTCGCGCCAGTCATGGAAGGCGTACGTAACGCGGTCGCGGGATTGAAAGGTCGTGCACTGTCAGGTCCGCATGACTATGACCAGATTCCAGAACTGATCGCGCGAAGCAAACAGCGCGTAGCCCACTTCTTCGCCGACTTCAACGTACGGCTCGAGACAGTCCGGTTCGTCGCCGGCGATGATTTCTCCGCTGCGGACATCACGACGCTCGTGACGACCGACTTCGCGGCCAACGCGCTGAGGATGCCGATTCCAGTCCAACACACCGCGTTTAAGCGATGGTACGACGAGGTATCTGCCCGGCCGGGCGCCACTGCATAACGCATTGCGCCGGCGCCGACTCGTTGCCGGAACGAACGCCCCTGAGGCGCCAACTCAAGGAGAAACCCATGATCACTAACACCACTCCGGCCCCCCGGCCAGTGAAGATTCCGGGTAAGGGCCATCCGATCACCATCGAACGCAACCCATCGCGGGTGGTAGTCACGGTGGCCGGCAAGGTCATTGCCGATACGCAGGACGCGTTGACGCTGCGCGAGGCCAATTACCCGGCAGTTGTCTATGTCCCACGAAAGGATATCGACATGACGTTGCTCGAGCGCACCGACCACGCAACCTACTGCCCATACAAGGGTGATTGCGCGTACTTTTCGATTCCGGCTGGCGGCGTGCGCGCGGTCAACGCCGTTTGGAGCTACGAGCATCCTTACGAAACCGTCGCACGAATTCGCGATCACCTCGCGTTCTATCCGGACCGTGTGGACTCGATCGACGAGCGGCCGGCTGCGTCGAGCTGAGCGCCCGTTGTCGCTCCACGTCGCACACACCCGGTTGCCTCGATCGTCCATGATTGAAGCAACCGGCCCTTTCGACCTCGAGCGCTATTTCTTTTGCTGCGCCTCTGCTTTGCGCACATGCGTTGCCGTGTCCGCAAACAGCTCGATCACTACCCCGCGCAGCCAACGATTGCCTTCGTCCTGCTGGACTCGTGTGTGCCAGAGCAGATGGATCGGTGCAGCGGGCAGCGTCATGGGCAACGCGCACAGGTTGAGCGAGAAAGGGGTTGCCAGTTGCAACGCAAGTCGCTCCGGAACCGTGGCGATCAGATCCGTGCGTTGCAGGATGTAGCCCACGCTCATGAAGTGCGGCACCGTCAGTCGCACCTGACGCCGTACGCCGCGCCGTTTCAGCCATTCCTCCACCTGCCCGTGGCCGGTGCCGGCCGACACGACCACGAGATGCTCGGCCTCGCGCCATGCAGCGAGCGTGAGCGGCGCGTCATCGAGCGGATGGCCGCGTCTGAACAGGCAGACATAGCGCTGATCAAACAGGCGGCGCTGATAGAAACCACCTTTGAGCTGCGGCAGCAAGCCAATGGCCAGATCGACCCGGCCGTCGGCCATCTCGTTGCTCAGATTGACGCTTGTATCGCGGACCGTATTGAGTGCGACGCCCGGCGCGACGCGCGACAGTCGTTCGAGCAGCGCCGGCAGAAAAACGACTTCACCGATATCGGTCATGCCGATCGTGATGGTGCGCATCGCGCGCAGCGGATCGAAACCCGTTACCGGATTGAGTGCGGCGTGCAGGGTGGCGAGCGCCTGCGAGACCGGTTCCGCCAGACGCAGCGCGAATGGCGTGGGCACGACTCCGCCCGGCCCGCGCACGAACAAGGGATCGCCAAGCCGGCGACGCAGCTTGGCGAGCGCGTTGCTGACGCCGGGCTGGCTCATGTTCATCTGCTCGGCGACGCTCGCCACGCGCCGTTCCTGCATCAGCCGCTGAAACAGCAGCAGCAGATTAAGGTCGATTTCACTCAGTTCCATGACTCACGCCTAGCCGGGTCTCATTCAATCCAGTGATGAAGCAGATTCATTTCATCTTATTGAGGAATGAACGTCTAGTGCTGAAAATACTGACACGGCATGCGCATTCGACATGGCGCCGGGATATGCCATGGCGACCCAAACCCACCAATCTGGATATAGGAGACACAGTCATGAAGCAGATGGATCTAAAGATTGCGATCGTCGGCGCCGGCGTCGGCGGCCTTACGCTGGCGCTCGCGCTGCGCGAGCATGGAATCGATGCGCAGCTCTACGAGCAGACCGAAGAGCTGCGCGAAGTGGGCGCGGCTGTCGCGCTCTCGGCCAACGCGACGCGCTTCTACGAGCGCATGGGACTGCGTCCGGACTTCGTCAAGGTGTGTGCTGAAGTGCCGGGCCTCATCTATCGCGACGGACGCAGCGGCACGGTCATCGGTCATCATCGCGGCGCGCCCAGCTATCGCGAGCAGTTCGGCGGCTCGTACTGGGGCATTCATCGTGCTGATCTGCAGGCGGTGCTGTCCAGAGCCGTCGGCCTTGAGCGCATCAAACTGAGCCATCGGCTGGTCGACCTCGTGCAGCACCCGGATCGCGTATGTCTCGCGTTCGATAACGGCCAGCGCATCGACGCCGACCTCGTGATCGGCGCTGACGGGGCGCGCTCGATCACGCGGCGCTGGATGCTCGGCTATGACGACGCTCTGTATTCGGGTTGCTCGGGCTTTCGCGGCGTGGTGCCGGCTGAACGCATGGACCTGCTGCCCGATCCGGAGACCATCCAGTTCTGGGTCGGGCCCGGCGGCCATCTGCTGCACTATCCCATCGGCGACAACGGTGACCAGAATTTCCTCCTGGTCGAGCGTCATCCATCGCCGTGGCCGTTACGCGACTGGGTGATGCCCGCCAGCGAGGGCGAGCAACTGCGCCTATTCAAGAACTGGCATCCGGCCGTCGTGCAGATGATTACGGCTGTGCCGATCAGTCAGCGCTGGGGATTGTTCCACCGTCCCCCGCTCGGCCGCTGGAGCAAAGGCCGCGTGACGCTGATCGGCGATGCCGCGCATGCGCTTGTGCCGCATCACGGCCAGGGCGCCAACCAGTCGATTGAAGATGCCGTGGTGTTGGCCGCTCAATTGGCCTCGGCGGGTCCAGGCAATTGGCGCGAGGCGCAGGAAGCCTATGAGCGCCTGCGCCGGGGCCGCACGCGCAAGGTGCAGTACGCGTCGATAACCACTGCGGACGTGCTGCACTTGCCCGACGGGCCGGCCGCGCAGGCCCGCAACGCGCGCCTGGGCGCACGCGACAGCGTGCTGAATCATCTGGACTGGATTCACGATTTCGATGCGCTTACGGAAGAGCCGAGTGAACGGCAGGGTGGCACCTGGCTTTGAGTAAGTCGTGTGACAACGTGTGGCCACGACGCTTGTGCAACGAGTCGTTGCACAAGCTACTGTGCCGAAAAAAACCGATAAGGTTCATCGCGCTCGGAGCAGAACCAGGCGAAATCGTCTGGGTCGCTCGGATCAGGTGCGCAGTCCCTCTGCGCCCGACGTGGTCATCTGCCGCCCCCCGCGAGCAGCCAATGCGCAGGTCTCCGCACAACCTCATTCCTTTCCCGCTGGCTTGACGATCCCTTCCAACTGATAAAGCTCGATCTTGCGATAAAGGGTGCTACGCGAAACGCCCAAGGCGCGGGCGGCCTGCGCAAGATTGCCGTGCGCATTGTGCACCGCGCGTGCAATGGCTAAACGCTCCGTTTCTTCGAGACTCGCCCCCTCGTCCCGCAGCAACGGCACGTCCCCGGACGTCGCGATTTCATCGAGCAACTCGGTAGGCAGATCATCGAACGACACAGCGGGCTCGCCGGACGTCAAAAGCATATTCTCGATCACGTTGCGCATTTCCCTTACGTTGCCTGGCCACGAATAGGCGCGCAACACCGCCATGATCTCCGCGCTCAGTTGTCGTTCGGGGACCCCGTGGCGCAAGGCAAGCTTGCGGTTAAAGTGCTCGACGAGCAGATCGATATCAATGTCCCGTTCACGCAGCGGCGGAATACGTATGCGCGTAACACTGATCCGGTAATACAGATCGCGGCGAAAGTGACCGGACTCGACCTCTTCGCGCAGATTGCGGTTGGTCATTGCCAGCAGGCGCACATCGACGCGCCGCGGCTGCGTGTCGCCAAGCCGGTAGATGATGCCTTCTTCCAGCACACGCAACAGGACAGGTTGCAGCTCGAGCGGCATCTCACCGATCTCGTCGAGACAGAGCGTCCCACCATGAGCCAGCTCGAAACGGCCGGCCCGCCCTTCCGTCGTCGCGCCAGTAAAAGCGCCGCGCACGTGACCGAACAACTCGCTCGCAATCAGTTCTTTCGACGCCGCCCCGCAGTTATACGCGACGAACGGGCCGCCTCCTCCTTCTTCGCCATGAATGGCGCGCGCGAACAGTTCCTTGCCAACCCCCGTTTCGCCCTCGATCAGTACCGGTACGCGCCTGCTGGCAAGTTGGCGTCCACGATTGACGGCCGCCAGCATCGCCGCACTTCGCCCCTGGATCTGCGCGAAGCAGTTGCGCAGCGGATCAGCCTCTCCGCTGCGCTCCGCGACTCGCGCATGGATGGGGCGGGTTCGCGCGGGCACGACCAGCATCGCGCCAATCGTGTTGCCGTCGACGACCACGGGATTGAACCATTCGGCGTGCAAGCCTGCGGGCAAATGCTGCGTCCAGTCCTCCACGGCGGAAGTCTCGCTCATCCCCGGGAAACGCTCACCGATGCCGACCGGCAATGCGACTCTGCCCGTGGTATGCACGAGCCGGCCACTGCGGTCTATCGCCACCATGCCGGTTGCATCCGACGACGACAACCGTTGCAGACAAAAGGCCAACAAACGCATATGCTCGCGCGCGGCCTGCTCGGCGAGCACCATTTCGATCTGGCGCGCCGCGGTCACGGCCAACGTGAGGTTGTTGATCTGATAGGTGGAAGGCGGTCCGGAAATATCGAGCACACCGATCACCGCACCAGTGCCCGGTTCGCAAATCGGCGCGGCTGCGCAACTCCATGACTTGATGCCTTCACAGAAGTGCTCGGAGGCATGGATATAGGTCGGCTCGCGGGTCGCCAGCGCGGTGCCGATCCCATTCGTGCCGGCTCTGCCCTCGCCCCAGTCGCCACCGATCGTCAGATGGATTTTTTCGCCCGCCGCCTGCGTGCGCAAATCGCCGGCCGCTTTGAGGATCACGCCGTCCTGATTCGTGAGCAGCAGGATTGAATGTGAATCGGCGAAAAGGTCGGCCGTGACCGTGAACAGGCGGTCGGCCGCTGCCAGCAGGTCGCGATGGCGCCAGCACAGCGCCGCAACCGCGTCGCCGTGTACCGCGATCGGCGCCGAGACCGCGGTCGGACTGACACCGGACTGCAAGCTGCGTTGCCATGAGTCGATGAGCGCCGGGGGAGCAGACGTGGACGGCTCGCCCGCCAGAAAACGTTCCCACGCGAGCATCGTACCCCGGTCGGAATGACGGAGATTGGCGCGCTGCGCGTTGGCCACGATGCTGCGCATCGCGGCCTGATTACCTAGACCCAACATGCTGCCAATCTGATGTCTCCTCGCCACAACTTTCCTCCTGGGCGATGGGTTAACGCGGAACCGGGCTCTACGGCTGGCTTCGTCTTGACTAGCTAGGATGTTATGGCTGGGCGTATCTGGTGGACTTCTATTTTTTCAAACCCAGCAGCTAACGCGCGTGCAGTATAGCCCTGGATCTTCAACATGTCTTTTGGGGGAAACACGGTCAGCGCACCGGATCGCGCCCCTTTCTTAGCTTCTTTTGTCGTGCCCCTGAATTCGTCACGCACGTTCGCTGAACGCGATCATCCAGGCGTGCGTTCTCCTTCTCGCCGCAATCCGCAAGAGCGACCGCCCAGGCAGGCAAGCATGTCGACTACGCCATTGCTTTAATGATCGCTCCGGCGACGCCGCGTAAAAACGGAGCGATCGTTGCGCTTACATCATTTACCAGAATACCTGTCCCACACAGTGTAATGCTCCAGCCCAGTGTGAGCTTGAGCAGGCGCGTCGAAGGCATCGCGCAAAGATAACGCGCAGTCATCGCAATTGCGCTGAAGTGGCGGGCCGTTCCTGTAGCCATCGTTCGTCTCCTTCTACCGGTGGCCGCCCGATTCGTGCCGGCAGCGGCCTTGCTGTGCCGGTCCCCGGATACGGAGACCGGCTATGTCGAACTCACGCATCTATTGGCGGCCGAGCAGTTCTGCGCCTGCGCCTAGTGCCGGTCCGGCGGTCGGATCGATCGTCTCCGGCTTCTTGGCGATCAGCGTCTGGGTGGTGAGAATCAACCCCGCAACCGATGCCGCATTGCGCACCGCGCTGTAGCTGACCTTTACCGGATCGATGATGCCAGCCTCGACGAGATTGACGAATGCGCCGCTACGCGCGTCGAGACCCATGCCGGGTTCTGCCCGCACCGCTTCACTTACGATGGCCGCGCCGTCGAGGCCGCAATTCGTCGCGATGTGAAAGAGCGGCTTTGCCAACGCGCGCTGCAAGAGCCGCGCGCCTTGCTGCACGCTGCCGTGGCTACGCGCAATGACGCCCTCCAGTTCGGACGAGACCCGCAACAGGGCCATGCCGCCGCCCGGCACGACGCCTTCGGCAATCGCCGCGCGCGCCGCGTGGATGGCATCGTCGATCAGATGCAGTCGACGCTTCTGTTCGACCGGCGTCGCTCCACCCGCGAGAATCAGCGCGGTGCCGCCCGACAGTTTTGCAAGGCGCACCTGAAACTTGTCGCGCTCAACGTTCTCCGGCGCCATCTCATACTGACGCGCCACCTGCTGACGGCGCGCCGCAACCGCCGACGGATCGCCCCCGCCGGCCGTGATGATGGTCTGGTTCGACGAAATGCGCACCTGCCGCGCGCTGCCGAGGTCGCGCAATTCGGTGGCTTCCAGCTTTCCGCCCAGGTCGCGGGCAACGACCTTACCGCCTGTGACGATCGCGATGTCCTCGAGCATCGCCTTGCGCCAGTGTCCGTACTCCGGTGGATGAATCGCGGCGACAGGCATGCCGCCGTTGTCGCGCCATGCGAGCAGCGTCATGACGCAGGCCGGCGCCACCTCCTCGGCAATGATCAGCAGCGGACGTTTACTCCGGCTCGCCAATGCCTGAAGCGCTGCGACTTCTTCCTGCGATTGCAGCCGCTGGTCGGTCATCAGAATGAGCGGGTTATCCAGCACCACCTGCATTCTCTCGATGTCCGTCACCATATGGTGTGACAGGTAGCCGCGATCGAAAGCCATCCCGTCTACTACTTCCAGACGGGTTTCGACGGTGGTGCCGTATTCCACATCGACAATCCCATCGGCGCCCACCCGCTCCAATGCTTCGGCCACCAGCTTGCCGGTGAATTCGTCGTTGGCTGCCACCACCGCCACGGCGCGCACTTCGTCACCGCTGCGCAGAGGCGTCGCAGCGCGTTTGAGCGCGTCGATTGCTTCGTTGACGGCTAGTTCCAGACCTTGCACTAGTTCGACCGGATTGGCGCCTTGCGCGAGGCAAGCGAGCCCGTCCTGGACCAGTGCGTCGGCCAGAACGGTCGCGGTGGTCGTGCCGTCCCCGGCAACTTCATTGGTCTGCTTGGACACTTCGCGGACGACTTGCGCACCGATATTCTCGAATGGATCTTCGAGTTCGATCTCGTTGGCAATGCTGACACCGTCGCGCGAAATGATCGGCGTGCCGATTGGCCGGTCGATGATCGCGTTCATTCCACGTGGGCCGAGCGTGCCTCGCACTGCCTTGGCCAGTTTCGCAACGCCTCGACCTAGCGCCATACGCGCGTCGTCGTCATGCAGCATGATATTCGGCATGATCCTGCTCCTCCTGATCCGGTTAGTTCGGATTGATGTTTTTTACTCTGCTGCGCCGCGTGTCTCTCGCGGTGGCGCGAACGTGCCTCCGGGCTTCGAACCGCCAGTGCGGACGAAATGCACCGGTTTGATCTCGACCGCTGACGCCGGAGTGCAGCTTTCGCCATAGCGGGCAGCCAGAAGACCGCGGCATAACGCGCCGTTGAATTCGGCATTGACGCCGACCCTTCGCAACGCGCGCAGGTATGCACCCAGCCCGTCAGGATTCAGCGGCGCACCTTCAGTGTCGATAAAAGCCGGTTCATCCGTCTGCTCTGCTTCGTCGATACAGCGCCCCACTACAAAACGCCGCTCGCGATATCGCGCGACCAGGCGCTGGGTTTTCCCGTCGTCGTCCGTGCTTGTGCTTGCGAGCGCAGACAGCTGCGCCATGTTCAAGCGCACCAGCATCGCAGGCTCGTTGCCTTGCGCCAGCAGCCAGCTTAAAAGCGCTTCCTGCCGCCGCTGAAAAGCCTTGACGAGAAAAATGCGCCGCACGTCCTCCACTTCGCCATTCGCTTCGTTGCCGAAGGTTTGCTGGAACGACCGTCCGGTGGCTACGCCTCGATTGATCTCGGCGGCATACATATGCTCGTCGAGTGTGATCGTGATGTCTGTCACCCATGGCAAGGCCGCTATCGCCTGTCGCATGTCGTCCGCCATCAGGTAGGCGAAGTTGGCCGCACACCAGTAGGTCGGCAGGCGAAAACCGATCGATACAGAGCCGCCGTCGACCTCCACCGCGGTGACGAAACCCAGCTCCGTCACCGACTCATCGAGTTCCGGGTCGTCGACCGCCGCCAGCCGGGACCAGACCTCGGCGACCCGGTCGACAGCGCTCCTCGACACGACGACAGCCGGTGCTTGCACAGCGCGCGCGGTGCTCATGCGCCGACCGCTGCCGGTTGCCGGACGTCCTCCAGCAGCGCCTTTTGCGCCTCGATGTCGATGCCGTACAACCGCGCCGCATTGAGCCCGAGGATCTTTTTCTTGGCCGTCAGCGACAACTGCACGCCGGTTTCCTTACTCACCGACTCGGGCAGTTCGAAGGCCATGAACTTCTCGATCAGCCATTTCGGCGACCAGATGCCATAGTCGCTGCCGTAGAGGATCTTGTCCTCGCCGATCCAGAACAGCAGTTCCGAGATCACGTGCGCGAAGTACTCAGGTCGGGTATGGATGAACGGTAGCACCACGGCGAGACCTCCGTAGACATTCGTCTCCTGGGTCGCGATCCAGCAGAAATCGTCAAGCCGTGGCAAGCCGCAGTGCTCGACGATGAAATTCAGGTTCTGAAAGCTGGTGGCGGCATCGTCAACATCGGCCACGTCGAACGCGTCGCGATTCAGCGGCAGAATCGTCGGTCCCTTGTGCACGTGGATGTTCTTGATGCCCAGCTTCTCGCAGCGTTCGAAATAACGCTGCACGCCGGGGTCCGATAGCTTGTAGCCCTTGCTGTCGCCGCGCCACTCCGCCGTGTAAAGCTTGACGCCCTGAATCTTGTAGAGGGACGCAAGCTCCTCGAGACGATCGAGTCCGGCTTCCCCATCGCGCGGATCGAATGCGCCGTTGACGATAAAGCGGTGCGGAAACTTCTGCTTGAGCAAGTAGTTGGCTTCGGTCGTGTTGAAGCCGTTCTTGTAGAAGTCCGTCAGATAGGTTGGCTGACAGATCGCCATGTCGTCGTAACCCGTGACGAACAGGTCGTTGTACATGGCTTCTTCGCCGTACTTGTCGAACTTCTCCTTCGGCCACAAATACTCCTTGGGGCTCAGGTTCGAGTGATACGCGTAGAAGCAGTCAATGAATTGCTGACCGTGCACGTTTTTAAGGTTGGCCTTGCTGCCGTCCCATAGATGAACGTGTCCGTCGATGACGAAGATTTCCTCACCGTCCGTGGTTCGATACATGGCATTCGTCTCCTTGGTTGCATGGGCGGCCCGTAGCCCTTTGAGGACACGCGGCCGCCTGATTAGCTGGCGGGGTGTTCGCTCACTCGTAAGCCATCGCATCGTCCATATTGCCGAACAGCACCACCGTCTCGTCGTCGATCATCACCATCCGCCCGTAGTGGGTCGAGGTGGAGATTTCGAACAGATGCGGCGTCATCTCGCGACCGAGCACTTCGCTGATCTCGCCCATCTTGAACTCGATCTTGCCCTGCCCGTCGATACGGATCATCGCGGGCAGATAGGTCACCGTGATGCCCGGCTTGGCGGACATCAGTTCGGCAATCGCCCGGGCCTCGACGCTGTCGTTCATCGTCACGCCGCATTGATGCGAAATGGTCTGTTCGAAGCGGACGTCCTTCATCGACTTGAAAATATTGTCGGTATGCACTGACATTGCGTACTCCTCTTCGCGGTTGGTTCGATGGGTTCGAGAAGCGCTCAGGCGCGGATCGACGACGGAAAGTGAACGCCGATTTCTCTCGCGATCATCTCCGCCCGCTCTATGGAACTGTTCAGACAGTCGTTGAACTGGGCCGTCTTCACGTGCGGAATCGACCAGATCGGCTGCAACTGTTTTGCTGCCGCCGAGGCCAGCGCACCGTGTTTTTCCAGCCACTCGCCGAACAGCTTGCGATTGGCTTCGCCGTGTTGCGGGTCGTTGGCGAGCATATGGAACAGTTCGACGGCATTGGCCAGATTGCGCTCATAGTCGCCTTCCGCCGCGGACACGACGGTCGGAGTCAGAAAATCGTTTTGCGAGGCGGCGAACTGCATGATGAATCCGCTGCGAAACAGATCTGCCACGAGCGGCTCGAATACGATGTTCACGGCGAAGTACTTCTCGAGAAAATCGGTGGCGCCGCCGATGGTCTCTATCGCCCGGCGCGTGTCCTGCCAGATTGGGTCGGTGAGCCAATGCTGCTTGCCGGCATCGAGGTCGAGGTTGGGCAGGTCCAACGCGATCTCGCCTAAATAAAGCGTCAGGTCCTGAGCAAAGCGCAGCTTGTACGACGCGTTCGTGAGGATGGCGCTATTGATCATCTGGGTGTAGCCGTAGCGCTGCGCATGCATCGTGGCCGTGCCCAAGCCGAACTCCGCATGCTTGTATGCGCCCAGATGCTGTTCCAGCACCTTGATCCAGGTTTTATCGAAGCGCTTTACCGCACCCGAGCGCCGCGCGTTCTGGATCGCGCCGGTGATCATGCCGACAATGGTCGACTGACGCTGGTAATGGGTGCGCTCCCACTCTTCGTCCACCGCGCGGAACCGATGCCAGTCCGAGCTTTTGGCCGCCGTCCAGGTTTTCGAATACGTTGGCGTGCCGTCAGCGAATGCAAGAATCCAGTCTTGCAGCAGATACCGATTCGGGTCCGGCTGTACATCCACTGTCATGTCTTCGTAGTGGCTCGCCTTGCGTCCCTTCGGCTCGAAGTAGTTGTACTTGCGGCTGTCCCAGCCGGAAAACTGGGCCGCGCCGGCCGCGCCCGACTTCACTGGCGACTGCTCTGCCAACGTACTCATGTTAGTCCTCCATCGTGTTTCGGTTATAGGCACTTCGAATAGGCGTGTTGCCAGATTCGGTCAGCGAACCGCCTGCGTAAACTTGTCGAAATAGAGCCGCTCTGGCGCGACACCCGCCATCTGAAGAACCGGCATCACCGCCTCGATCATCGGGGTGGGACCGCATGTGTAGGCGTCGATCTCGCCAGCGAGCGCCTCTTCGCGCAAGGTGCGGCTGAGCACCTCGTGGATGAAGCCGGTCTCACCCATCCAGCCGTCATCTGGTTCGGCATTCGAGAGCGCCGGAATAAAGCGGAAATCCGGCAGCTTTTGTTCCAGCTCCTCGAACTCGTCGAGATAGAACAGATCGCGACGGCTGCGCGCGCCGTAGAAAAAACGGATCGGTCGCTCTTCGCCGCTTTGCACGTGGTCGCTGAGGATCGACCACAGCGGCGACATGCCCGACCCTCCGCCCACCAGAATCATCGGTCCGGGTTGGTCCTCACGACGAAAACAGGTGCCGTACGGCCCCTTCGCGATCAGCCTGTCGCCCGGGCTCAGACCACCGTCAAGTTGCGACGAAAACGCGCCATTGGGATACTTCTTGATGATGAATTTCAGCGTCGATTCGCCGTCAGGCGTATTCGCCATCGAGAAAGATCGCGTGATGCCCGCGCCCGGAATCGTCAGGTCGACATACTGTCCGGCCCAAAAGCGCAACGGCCTCGACAACCTCACTTCCAGCAGCCTGATGTCGTGCGTGAGCGCGGTGATCTTCGTGAGCGTCGCATCATATTCGCTCACCGCGATCGAGCGGCGCATCAGGTCTTCGTCATAATTCAGTAGCTCGACGGTCAGATCGCTATAGGCGAGCGTGCGGCAAAGCAGGATGTGGCCGGATTCGCGTTCGTAGTCGGGCAGCGCGAACGTCGAGTACTTCTTGAGTTCGACATCGCCTTCGATCAACAGCGACTTGCAGCTGCTGCACTGCCCCTCCTTGCATCCATGCATAACCGCAATGCCCTGGCGAAACGCTGCATCGAGCACTGTCTCGCCTTCCGCCACCGACATCTGCACACCGACCGGCTCGAAGGAAACGGTATGGAATACTTTGTCGTCGCCTGTGTCCGTCATCTCGTGCCTCGTCTCTTGCGTGTCGCTCATCTTGTGCTCCTGATCCGTCCGGCGGCGATATAGGCGCCGCCGGATCGGATAGCTTCGTCAATTCACCGGATTGATCTTGAAGCCGGCGCGATACTCGGCAATGTGTTTCTCGCGCTGCTCCGGTGTCATGGCGCGCAGCAGCACGATCGGGCTCTGGATCGTGTTGCCGCGCACGTGGTCGAGCGTCCACATCTGCTTGTCGTCAAAGCGCAGATGGGGCTGCGGCACGAGCGTCTTGCCGTCGCTGCGCACAAAGCCGAGATCCTTGATGCAATCAGCCAGATCCCAGCCGTGGTAGCACTCTTCCCATTGGCGGCGTCCGCTGAAGCGGCCCATAGCCGGGGTCGGTCTGCCCTCGTATTCCGGCGCGAACGCCACCTTATGCGTCCAGCGGCACAGCTCCGAGCAATACGTATACAGTTGGCCGTCGACCTCGTCCACCACGAAGTCTTCACGGATCAGACAGGGCACCAGACAGCTCCAGCAACGGTGCGGATACACGTAACCGTTTTCCTGATCGAACAGCATGTTGGTTTCGCCCGGCACACTCTTCTTCGCGTACCACTTCCAGAAGTCGCCGAATTCGGCGTACCAGCCCGGGTACTTGTGTTCGAACCATTCGAAGTCTTTTTCGGTCTGCGCTTCAATGCGCCAGAAGTTGACGGGCCAGCCCACGGAGAAGAACTGTGCGACTTTGTGGACATAGTTCTGCTTGACAATGCGGTCCCAGGCGGCGGCTACGTCGTCGTGGTGAATCTTGATGCCGTACTTTTCCAGCGGCAGCATGTAGGTGCGGTAGTAATCCTCGTAGATCCACCGGTGCCACAACTCGGCGTACGATTCCTTGTTCTTGTCGCGGTCCGTGGTGCCGTACTCGATGAAGGTGCCAATAGCGGCATCGACGATCGCGTGGTTCTGCCAGAACGCATAGCGCAGGTCACGCTCGAGCAGCAGATGGTTGTCCGGATCGTTGATGATCGACATCACCAGCGAGTGACCATTGCCGATGTGGCGGCTTTCGTCAGACTGCACCGAAAGGAACACGGTCGGCAACGCGTAGTCGCCGTTGCGGGCGGCTTCCGATGGCATCGCGACAAACAGCGTGTTCGTGAACGCCGTTTCGGCCACCACCTGCAGGAACACGTTAGCGGCCGTAACCGCATCGCCGGTGAGGAAGCCCTCGGCGAACTGACGGCCGATCGTGGTGGCATAGCACTTGCCAAATGCGGCTTCAGTAATATCGAACCCGGCCGGATCGATATAGTTTTCCATGTACCACTTTTTCAGATTCATCTGGATCGTGGAGTGCCGGAACTCGTCGACCATCTGCATCGTAAAGCCGGTGCGTAGCTCTTCACCCGGTGCGAGCCGGCCGAGCATCGCCATCGAACGCGCCGCAGAAATCTCGGGGAACGGAATGATGGCGAGGAACAGCTTCATCCATTCGACCCAACGGGGCTGGACGTTGCGGAACATGTCGCCGCGCAATGCCGCGTCGAGTGCGCCGTAGACGCGGTTGTCCTTTTCCTCCTGCATCGGAAAATAAGAGCGCAGCACCTGTTTCATCGGGTCGCGTGGCGCCTTGCTGATCTTGTAGTCCGTCGGGAAGGTCATGGCCTCCTGGACGTAACTCGGAGTCCAACCGAGATCGGCAACGCGGCGTGCCGCTTCGCCAATGCTGATCCCGCGCTGGGACGTGATCTTGTTGAGCGTTAATCCATCAGACATTGAGCTCTCCTAGTTCCATTTCGATAACTGTCGCAATGCGACGCTTCGGGCAGGGCCGGCTACCGCCAGGACCAGAGTCAACAACACGGGCGGGCCGTCTCTTTGGCAAGCGAAAAGTTCGGGAGAAGGAACGGAAGGACAAGCCTGTTGGGCCGGTCTTCATTGATCGTGTCTCCTGCTGTTTTCGGCTCGCGTTTTGTGACGTCGACGCTTCCGGTTTGACCTGCACTGATAGAGCGATAAGCGTGCCAGAAGGAATTCTTTATTCCGCATCAAGCCTGGTAACGAGCACGGGCTTTTGCCAGAAATTCTTGCAGTGCGCCATGTTGTGTTCTGCGACAACTCCGCCTCACGACGCTGTCCGATATTGGGACGTTTGGATCGGGTGGCGAGTGCTGAATCGATCGTCTATATTATTTCGGATACCATATTTTCAGTGACGGCTATCGGGGCGAACCGTGGCACGCTGCTACGTCGCAACGCTGCCGTGGCTTTCACCCGTAAGAATCACGCTTCGGGCAGCGCCGTCGGGCTCTTTTCCTTCGGCGACAAAGCGTGCCGTAAGAATTAGCGCGCCTAGCGCGAAGTCCTTGCCGTACGCTTCGATCATCTCGTCCGACACGGCGCCAAGGCGCTCGAAGAACTGCTCTTTGGGTGTGTGTCCGTTATGCATGTTTGTCTCCGTTTTGACATGGATGGAAGCACCGCCCGTTTATCCGCGGCGTCCGAAGCGGAACAGCTCGTCGGGCAGAAACACCAGCGCCAACTCGCCCGCCTCGGTTCCCAGAGCGAGCCGCCCACCGTCCGGCGACCAGGCCATCGCGCTGACCGCACTGTTGCCGGAATCCTTGATAAACAAAATGTCGCTACTGCCTGGCTGACACAGCAACACCGCACCGCTGTGATAACCCACCGCAATCAGCGGATGAGCCGGATGGCAGGCCACCTGGCTTACCGGCGCCTTGCCGAGAACGCCGCATTCGTGTGGTTCGTCGTTCGCGCCGGGCGGATCGAAGCGCCAGCACACTGCGCGCATGCCGCCGCTGGTGGCGAGAAAGCGGCCGTCAGCGGAAAACGATAGCGAGCGCGGCTGGCCGGGATAGCCGCCCATCTCGATGTCCGCGCCGTCGGGCAGCCGCCAGCCATGCAGCGCATTCTCTTCCATACCGCTCACGAGATAGCGGCCATCAGGGCTCCACGCCACGTTGCGGTGATAGCCCGGCCACGCAAGCTGACGCTCCCGGAGCGTGTCGGCTGCCCACAGCGTGACGCCACCATGATGCGAGATCGCCAGTTGTGTACCAGTTGGGTCGAAAGCCAGCGATGTCGCCGATCCGGGCAGCATCAGGCAGGCAGGTTTGGCCCCAAGCCAATGAATCCGGCGACCGCTTGCATAGACTCGACCACCCGCCTGGCTGGCGGCCACGCGGTCGATCCATGCGCCGGCTTCATGCGCGACGAGTTCGCTCGTGCCATCGAGGCGCAGATGGACGAGACGGCCATCATCACCACCGCTCAAGAAGCCGCCCGCAGGGTCGGCGGCAAGGGCCAGGCACGTGCCCTCATGCACGCTGAAGCGCGCGAGCGGCGCGGGTGGTGCCTGCGCCTGCACGACCTCGACGCCGCCGCTCTCGCGTGGTTTGAGTCGAGGGCCGCCGTCCCAGACACCCGTGGCGAGCGCAAGCGTGCCGTCACCGAGGGCGAATCCAGCGGATTGCCCCGCCGCGTCCCACACGACTTCGACGACGGACGCGTCGGTGACCCAACACGCCCCGAGCAGTTCGATCAGAACGGGAGGCGCGTTCATGAGTCGATCTCGCAGTACCGGATGCTCTCCCGCAACTCGCGCCGGTCGAGATTGCGGCCGATAAACACGAGGCGGCTGTCACGGTGTTCGCCGGCTCGCCAGGGCCGGTCGAAATCCGTATCCATCGTCATGTGCACGCCCTGAAACACGAAGCGACGCTCCGATCCGGCGAGATCGACAATCCCTTTTGCACGCAACAGGTTCTGGCCTTGCTCGACCACCAACTGCTGCAGCCAGGAGAGGAAGCGCGTGCGTTCGAGCGGGCGCTCGACACGCAGCGATACACTGTCGATACCGTGACTATGGCGACCCTGTTTGACGGGGGCGCCTGCACGAAGCGGCACGTAGTGGTAAGTCCGCTCGCCGCGTGATGATTCACCGCCCTCACCCGCCGATGTGGCAAGCGCCATGCGCTTGAGATCGAACGCGCCGCGATCGAGCAGCGCGGCAAGCGGTATTTCGCAGCGCACACTGGTCCGCCATTCCACGGTCGGGTTGATGCGCCGCACGGCGTCCTGAACCGAAGCGAGACCGGCCGGATCGACGAGGTCGATCTTGTTGATCAGTACGATGTCGGCCTGCGCGAGTTGCTCCGCGGCCTCGCGGCTGTCTGCGAGGCGCGCCTGCAAATGCGCGGCATCGGCCACGCAGATTACGCTGTCGAGCCGCGTGCGCTGCCGGATCTCATCATCGATAAAGAAGGTTTGCACCACCGGCGCGGGGTCAGCCAGACCGGAGGTTTCGATCAGGATCCCGTCAAAACCGTCCTTACGCTTGACCAGCGCCGCCACCACGCGAATCAGATCACCGCGCACCTTGCAACAGACACAGCCGTTGTTCAATTCGATGACCTCGTCTTCCGCGCCGACGACGAGACCACCGTCAATGCCGATCGCGCCGAACTCGTTGACGATCACCGCATAACGCCGGCCGTGCTGCTCGCGCAGAATGCGATTGAGCAGCGTGGTTTTGCCAGCGCCGAGAAAGCCGGTGAGCACCGTAACCGGAATCCGATTCATTGCCAGCCCCCTTGT
The DNA here is from genome assembly GCF_046027915.1 of Paraburkholderia sp. RL17-347-BIC-D. NCBI lineage: Bacteria > Pseudomonadati > Pseudomonadota > Betaproteobacteria > Burkholderiales > Burkholderiaceae > Paraburkholderia > Paraburkholderia sp. RL17-347-BIC-D. Next base: position 160,991 of record NZ_JARESS010000015.1, on the reverse strand, counting down.
GTCTCAGACGAAGCTCGACTGTCCAGTTGAGCCAGCTCGTTCGCAAGCCGCTCCCGCTCGGATTCGATCGCCCGCAACGCGCTTTCGGCCTCGCCGAGGCGCTCGCGCAATTGCTCGATATGCGACGTTCCTTCTGGCGACACACCGTCGCGCTCCTCGCAAGCCAGTGCGCACGCCAGTTCGATCTCCGCGCCCGCGCGTCTGCTTTCTCCGCGCAAGTGGTGGGAATTGACTTCGGTCAGTGCAATAACCAGACGCATGCGCTCGAAAAGCGCGGCTGCATCACGTTCCACAGTCACGGCGATCTCCACGTTGAGGTGCGCCCGTCGAGGCGACTACGGAATCAACACCGCCCGGCCTTTGACCTTGCCGTGGTGCAGATCCTTGAGCGCCTGGTTCGCCTCGCTCAGACGGTATTCGCGGGTTGACAGATGGACGAGGCCACGGTCGGCGAGCGCCATCAGTTCGACGAGTTCGGGATACGTGCCGACCAGGTTGCCGACGATCGTCTTCTCGCTGGTGATCATGTCGATGGTCGGCAACTCGATCTTTCCGCCATAGCCAACGATGTAATAGAAGCCCGCGTTGCGCGTCATGGCGAGGCCCTTTGCGATTGCGTCGCCTTCGCCGACAAAATCGATCACCGCTTCGGCGCCGTTGCCGCCCGTCAGTTCGAGTACGCGCTCCACTTCATCACCGTCGCCCTTGACCGTGTGATGCGCGCCGCAATCCTTCGCAAGCTGCAGCGCGACCTCGGAGCGGTCGACTACGATGATTTCAGCCGCGCAAAGCGCGTTCAAAACCTGAATACCGATGTGCCCCAGACCACCGCCGCCGATCACGACGGCAAACTGACCGGGGAGCAAATGGCGCGACGCTTTTTTCGCAGCGCGGTACGCGGTCAAGCCGGCGTCGGTATACGGTGCGACGTCCTTCGGCGCGAGCGATTTCGGCAACTGGATCAGCGAGCGTTCGCCCGTCGCCAGATATTGCGCGTAGCCGCCGTTGGCATTGATGCCGGGAAACCGGCTCTCCGTGGCGTGCATATCGTCGCCACGACGGCAGGCGAGGCAATGTCCGCTCGTTACGAGGGGATGGCAGATGACCGGGTCGCCCACCTTGACACTCTCCACCCCGCGGCCCACTTCTTCGACCCAGCCGGCGTTTTCGTGGCCCATGATGTAGGGCAACGTCACATCGACCTTGCTGCGCCAGATGCCTTCCACGACGTGCAGATCGGTGCGGCACACACCGGCGCCGCCAATCCGGACGATGACATCAGTGGGTCGCTCGATCTTCGGATCGTCGACATCTTCGTAGCGCACGAATTCTTCACGAGTCAATGACTCGTCGTACTGATGTAGCACGGCAGCTTTCACTTTTGTCTCCTCCGTTTATGTATGGCCGGCAAATGCACGAACCATACGAGCGGCGCTTTTGCGCGGCGCCGACACAGACTAGGCAATGTCCATGCCAAAGGAGAAGGAAGCGATCGCGCCTCCCTAAGAAGGCGCGTGAGCATGGGAAGCGGTGCTATCCGCAGCGACCAGATGGCTCGCGTGCTGGAGCACTGTCGCAAAATCGGACGCTTAGTGTGGGTGGGGATCGGCGGCTTGTCCGAAAATGGGACGCATCCGGCATGAAGGCTTGCTGACGCCGCGCGGAATTTCGAATTGCCAGTAGCGGGACATCATCGCCCGGCTAGCTGCGTGCCTGCGCTCTTGCCCGACATACCCGGCGTCGTCCAACTCGCCTGTTTGTGCGTTCTCGAAACGCGAAGTACCACGATGTCTGATCCGCCTGGTTTCAGGATGTGGGAATGCTCAGTTCCCTGCCCGTCTCGGCGACGCGACCGCTAAGTCAAGGCAATTCCAGGCGAATTTCCGAGCTCGATGTCGCGATGCATCGAAGCCGGCATCGTGACCGATAAGGTGCCGCAGACTGCGACGCGGTCTTCGGCGAAGTGGCTGGTCAGTGTGACGCCCTTCGCCTTAAGGCGCTCACCCATTACTAAGTCCACTCACGAAGCGCCGCGGTGTCAGTTCCTTGAACGGAAAGCTAAACCGCCAAGTTGCACTGAATAACGCGGAGGACCCATGCGGCGAAGCTATAAAGCGGAAATGGTATTGTGAGATTTTTCACAGACTTCGCCCATTAACGCCAGAATGCTGCGTTTTTTTATTTGATTGGCGGATTTAACCGAACAGACCGGCGGATTCAACTGAGGTATAACGCATCAACTTAGCTCTTGCGCGCCAAACATATGAATCGATCGTCGGATGAGAAATCGCTCGAAGAAACTTCCTTCCGACAAGAAGGCTTTTCTATGATTCCGGCAAACTGGAGCGTCGCTGATTTTTAACTACCCATCGCCATTTTCCTCTGGAGAATGTTCCACCAGACGATTAAACAGCCGGGGCGCGATCCATTGCGGCATCGCGCCACCGACTAAACAATCACATCACCCGATGCGCGCGTTGGTGACCGTCACCGTCGGGCCGCCCTTGTCCCAGTCTTCCAGGCTCATCGCGCGTTTCCAGACCGGATTGGCGCTGGTAATCGATCCGTTCACGACGTAGCCGTTCAGATGGAGGCCCTGAACGTTGAACGAGCCGCCGGGACTGCCCGTATCCGTATGACCGGTAATGCTGATGCTGACCGTCTTGTTGACCGGACCTGGCAAGAAACCGAAATAAATGAGAATCCCGCCACCGGCGCAATTATTCGTCGTCGGGCTGACGATGCGAATGTTTTCAAACACGGCGGTATTATCATTCGGTTCGATATCAAGACCGCATCCGGGTTGCGTTCCTCCTATATTTTCCCAAAGCGGAGTATTGAACGTAATCCCGCTACCACTAATAATCGATACACCCTGGCGACGGCATCCGGTCGCATGGTGAGAATTGACCGTAATGTTTTTGCTGTAGGAACTACTCTGCCTATCGCTATTATTGATATAAATTCCGTCGCCCCAGCAATTAATCGTGGTCGGGGACGTAATGGTGCAATTCGTCGCGCCATTAATCGAAATCCCCATTCCCCATTCCCCCGACTTCGCCGAATTCAATTCCTTGCTGCCGTCGAGATACGGGCTTTCGAGCGTGACGTTGCTTACGTCCGCCAATCGAAGAATTTCATAAGTGTCGGTATTATGCGGGAGCAACTTGATCGAAGCGCCGCTTGCAAATCGCACATGGCTATTGGTACGCAGATCGAGACCGGCCGAATCGATCCGGCTCTTTCCGGTAATCAGCAGAATCTGCCCGATGGAGCCGTCGATGGCGCGCTGAAGCGCGGCGCGATCGTTGGTCGTTCCATCACCCTTTACGCCGAAAGACGTGTCGAGAAGAACGCCATCGGTGTTTGACGGCGTGCTCGCTGGCGTGCTCGGCGCAGCCGGCGTGCTCGCGCCGGCCGGGGAACTGGCGCCGCTCGGGGAACTGGCGCCGCGCGGATTCGAGGCACCGCCGCCGTGCCGGCCTCTGTTCGCTACCGCGTCGACATTGGCGGGATCGCTGCCGCCGCCGCATGCGGCGAGCACAAGTGCACCGCTGCCGGCCAATAACGATGTCAGAAATTTACGACGGACCGCGAGTTGAGTGTCAGAAACTGAGAGTGTTGCAGCTGGTGTATTCTTAATCATTCAAGTCGTTCCAACTATGCCGGCGCGATCGAAAAGCCAAAACCCAAGCAGACGACCTCGACCGCACAGGCGTTTAAAGGGAAATTAAGCGAGATAACGGGCGCAAAAAGCCCGAACGCTTACATACGCACTACCCCGCGTATTCGGCGATGCGAATACGCGAAGGTGCGAGCGAATTCCCGAAGAAATCTCCGCTTAAAGCAAAGAGAACTTCAGGATTGGTAAAGCAGGGTCTTCCGGAAGGTATCGCCAGACCTGCATTTCGATGACGCAAAGCGCCGATGAGAGCAGAAGAATAGCTAGACGGTAAAATATTACCGTCTTTTAACAATCGTATCAGATTACCAAAGTCAGTTCTACGTCACACTTGTTACAACATGTACGTCATATCATCATACTTTTTACCAAACACGGAACAAATTTCCTGAACATCCCCATTTGTATGGATGTCAATACCGATGATTTTGGATGTTGATTTTAAACGTATGAAGAATAATCGGGTACACGCATTGTGTCAGTTAAATCTGATTTTAACCGTATGAGTAATTTGGTTGAAAGAAAATAATTGAAGAGAGATTGCGCCTGAAACTCCTGGGTTCCAGGCGCATGGGAAGCGCGGCGACTCACACTGCTCTCGCAATTCTCGGCAAGCGCCGATCAGTCTGCGCGCGAGCATATTCGCGACCGTCGCGAGGTTCGACGACGAGACAGGTATGTGCGCCGTCGACGTTCTTCACCATCAGGCCCAGCCGGGGGAAGATCGGCGATCACGTCCGGCACGAATGCAGCCGGAAATCGATTGGAACTGCGGCCGCTTGATGTGTGAGCACAGCGCATCGAGTGCGAACTGTTCGCCGGGTTCGACTCCCGCGTCCTCGCTCATGCTCAGATATTCCGAACTCATGCCGAAACGGTCGCGCGCTCATCGGCGACGAGCCGCTATAGCGGTCAACGCCGACGACTCCTCCGGCGCGATCTCCCGACCGAGAAGGCTTTGCGCGTAATTCAACTCGAGCTTGGGAAGAAGCGCGCAAAACGCTCGCCGGTGTGAAGACCTCAAGCGCCGCGCCAAAGCGCGACATGCGTGTCTGAGCGACTCGCTCCGATATGTTGTGAAACAAAGGTTCGCGCGCGTACATGCGCACGCCTCCCCTGAAGAAGTTCTCGCGATTCGTCCGCGCACCCGTATTGGAACAACGCGTCATAGCGTATTTATCTGTCGTCCGGCTGGCACCGGCGAACAGTCGCATTCCAACAATGCCCCGTACTTGACGATGAGCTCCGCTCCCTCGCATACAGATTACTGCGCCGGGCAACAATGCTATGTGCGAACTCCCACAGTCCCGAGTGGCATCACGATAAAGCGCGCGGGTTACGGGTAAAGCCTCAATCGACTCTTCGAAAGAGATATGCGTAGTCCTCGGCCGCGTCCCCGAGCACTCGTTGAAAATACAACCTTTCCATCCACCGTGGAGCTTTAGCGCCACACGGTGGCAACTGCTTGCAGCGCGATCTCATCAATGCCCTGTGTCCAGGTCAACTTCGTTCCCTGCTTCTGCAGTGTTGTTTAGCGCACCGAACTCATTTCTAAAGAGCGATCCAATCGATCGAAATGCTCAAAACAAAAAAGAGGTTCGACACTCATGCGCTACGAGACAAGAACATTGCGCGGCGAAGTTGCAAAAGAGGCTGCAACATCCGCTCTTTGCCACCCGGCCATAACAGGCGACGATAACCAAGCCGGTCGAGGTAACCCATGAGGCCGATCGCATTCGGTGGACGATTTGGATGGCTTCATCCTGGGCATGGCACACATGGCGTGGTGATCTGCAGTCCTTTTGGCCATGAAGAGCCGTGGTGCCACAAGGGCATCCGTTACCTCGCCGAAGAGCTGTCCGCGTACGGCATTCCCGTGCTGCGCTTCGACTATCTGGCAACGGGAGACTCCGTAGGCGTCGACGGCAATGCCCATCACCTCGATGCCTTCGTGTCCGATACCGTAGCGGCCGTCGAGCGGCTCAAGGAACAAACCGGTGTGACGAGCGTGACGCTCTGCGGTTTGCGTTTCGGTGCGGCCGTGGCAGCATTGGCGTCGCGTCGATGCGCGGCCGACTCGCTCGTGTTGCTCGCGCCTGTCACACGCGGGCACGCCTATCTGCGCGAACTGGCGGCAGTGCGCAAGGTCTGGCTCGACAATCTCGTCCCGCCCTTGCGTGCCGCGCAGCGCGACAGGCCGTTTAACGTGCTCGGACAGGTTTACAGCGACCGGCTTTGCGGTGAACTGGAAGCGCTCGATCTCTCGAAGTCAATGGACGAACACGCTTCGTTACCCGCACGCGTTCTCGTGCTCGATGCACGTTTCCGCGCTAGCGCCGCACTGTGTTCGACGCTGCGCGGACGCGGCGTCGAGGTCGAAACGAGCATGCTGGAAGGCTACTTCGAATATGTGGATGAGACGAAGTCGTCGGTCGTGCCGGCTCGCTCGTTTGACCGGGCCGTGCAGTGGATCGTGGACGGCGCCCCGGGCACGCGCGTCCAAAGGTCGGGGAATAAAGGCGCACGGCCGAGCGTATCACTCGACGACGAAGCGATCATCGAAACGCCCGAAGCCCGCGAGCACCCGGTCATCTTCGGCGCCAACGGCCTGTTCGGCATCCTGTGCGAACCGCGCGGCAGGCTCGCGTTCGGGCCCGTCATGCTGATCACCAATACCGCCGGCAGCGTGCATCACGGCGATAGCCGGCTGTCGGTTCGCATCGCGCGTGAAATGGCTCGGCGCGGCATCGCATCCATGCGTATCGATGCGCGCGGCATCGGCGACAGTCCGCCGCGCACCGCACAAGGGCCGCTCGATCTGGTTCCGTCGATTCATGCATCCACAACCATCGAGGATGTCGCGACGGCAGCCGCCTGGCTCAAGCGCAAGGGCTATCACACGGTCATCTCGTTCGGGATCTGCTCGGGTGCCTACAGCGCCTTGCACGCATCGCTCGTGGAGCCGACGCTCACGGCCGTCATCGCGGTCAATATCGCGCGCTTTTACATACCCCCAGGCATGTCGATGGCGGAGTTGGAGGAGGAGCAGCGCAACTCGATGAAGCGTGTCGGGCCTGCGATATTCAAGCCGTCCAAGTGGTGGCTCGTCCTGAGCGGAAAGCGCAAGTTCCGGCCCATCGCGCAGGCCGTCGCTTCGAACCTGATCGCGCGCCTGCGTTCGCATACGCTGGGCGTGACCGGCAACGGTGCCGGCGCGGCCGAAGCCGCTACGGACCCGCATAGCGTCGTTCATGCGCTCGAACGCAAAGGCGTGCAGACTCTCTTCATCTACGGTTCAGGCGACGAAGGGATGGAGCAGTTCAACGCGCATTTCGGCAAACGCGGAAAGAAGCTGGCGCGCTTTTCGAATGTCAAGGCGGTTGTTTATGACGAGCTCGATCACGCGCTTTTCGATCCGCGAGCATCGGCGAAGGTCATTGCGCTAAGCGAGGCGTTCATCAAGGATCTGCACGAGAAGGCGGTGGCGCCCAAGGTCGTCGATCCGGTGTTGGCCATGTCGCAGCAGCGTGGGCAAGAAGCCGGAGCTCGGGCATCCGACGATGGCTCAAGACAGGCTCCGTCTGTCTTGACCCGCGCTCCACTACGGAGAAGGTGGTGAAAACGATTTGTGCGGGTGCCTTTGCAAGCGGTGTTGGTAATAATCATCGTGCTGGCCGATATGACTCACTATGTCGCGTGCGGCACCGTATCCCGCGCATTGTGGAAAGGCACATGATCCATAGGTCTGACCGACTCTCACACGTCGAGCCCTTCGCTTTGCGCGTCTCCAGCCGAAAACTTCAATTGGCGCACCTTGTGATACAGCGTCTTTTTCGGCATTCCCAGTTCCGCGCTGGCCTCAGCAATGTTTCCATTGTGCCGGCGCAGCATATCTTCGATCAGCATGTGCTCAAAATGCGCAAGTTGCTCCGCAAGCGTTCCGCTTTTGATTCGCTGACTGCCGTTCGGCAACAGACAATCGCCGCCGAGACCCAGCACGAATCGGTCCGCGACGTTCTGCAGTTCCCGCACATTGCCCGGCCACTGGTGCGACATCAGCTCGGAGATCTGCGATGCCGACACAATCGGAGCGGACTGCCCGAAACGAACCGCGGCAGCGAGTACAAAGTGCTCGAATAGCAGCGGTACGTCTTCACGACGTTCGCGCAAAGGCGGCAATTCGATCTGCGCGACGTTCAGCCGATACAGCAAGTCGGCCCGGAAACGTCCATCTGTCGAAAGCTCGGCGAGATCCGCCTTCGACGCAGCCACGATCCGGCAATCGACGGCGATCTCCTCGTTTGCGCCCAGCCGTTCAATTCGGCGTTCCTGCAGTACTCGCAGCATCTTGATCTGCAGTGCGATGGGCATGGTTTCGATCTCATCGAGAAAGAGCGTGCCGCCGTTGGCCCATTCGATTTTGCCAATGCGATTCTTGATCGCACCCGTGAACGCGCCGGCTTCATGACCGAATAACTCACTTTCGAATAGCTGCTCCGGTAGACCGCCGCAATTGAGCGCAACGAAATGATGATCGCGGCGGCCGCCGAAATCGTGCAGCCCGCGCGCAATCAGTTCCTTGCCCGTGCCAGTTTCTCCCGTAATCAGCACTGACACAGATGTATCCGCGAGCCGCAGGATCTTCCTACGAACCTCGACGATCGCGGGTGACTTGCCGAGCACAAGGCCTTCTATGCCTTTCCAGTTTCGCAGCGCCGCGCGCAAGCCCTGTACTTCGAGCGTCAGACGGCGCTTCTCGACAGCGCGCGCCACTCGACTCGCGATGTGGTCCGACGAGAAAGGCTTTTCAATGAAGTCGTAGGCGCCCGTTCGCATCGCACCCACCGCGGTCGCGATGTCCGCGTGCCCGCTGATCAGTACGACCGGGATCTGCGCATCGACCGCGAGGACGCGTTCGAGCAACTTCAGGCCGTCGATGCCCGGCATCCGAACGTCGGACACGATCACCACCGGCGCCCCCGGCGTGGCCTCCGCCAGCGCCTCAGCCGCAGCCGCATAAGCCCGCACAGGAAATCCCGCCAGGGCAACCGCCTGCTCGACGCCGAGACGAACGTTCTCATCGTCCTCGACTACAACAACGCAAATCTCATCGCCCATTTGCTGTCTCCTGTGCCGTCGTCTCGGAGAATTCGATCGTGAATTGTGCACCGCCGTCGGTTCGATTGGCGGCGAAGATTCGCGCCCCAAAGCCGTTGACAAGACGGGAGGTGATAGCGAGTCCGAGTCCCAGGCCGTGCCCTCGCGGCTTCGTGGTAACGAATGGTTCGAACAGATGCGACAGCACCTCTGGCGCGATGCCGGGGCCACTGTCACTGACGCTGAAGAGCACGCGGCCCGGCTGCTCATTTCTGGAAGCTTCGATGGAAATAATACGCTCGGCCTGGCCGGCGACTGCATCGAGCGCATTGCCGAGCAGGTTGACGATCACCTGCTGCAACTGGCTCGGCTCCGCGCATATCGTCGTGCCGGCCGGGATGAGGACGTCTAGTTGCACGTGTTCGTCGCGAATTCGCGCTTCGTAGATCAGCACCGCATGCGTCACCGCCTCATTCAGTGACACGGCAACCCGTTCGAAATCAGGCTTGCGGGCGAAGGTCTTGAGTTCACTTGTCAGTACCGCCATGCTGTCGACCAGCCGCGAAATACGCTGCAGGTTTCCGATGGCAGGTGCAGGTTGATTGCGTTCGAAAAACGTGACTGCATTTTCGCAAAGCGTTTTGATGGCAACGAGCGGCTGGTTCAACTCATGCGTCAAACCGGCCGCCATCTGTCCGAGCACGGCAAGCTTGCCCGCATGCACGACCTCCTGCTGCGAGTCCCGCAGAAGCTGCTCAGCGCGTGTGCGCTCGACGATCTCCTGCCGCATCCGCTCGTTGGCCTGCGTCAGTGCCGCCGTGCGCTCGCGAACCGTGATCTCCAGTCGATCATTGGCGCTGCGCAAGGTGTCCTGTGCCTTTAGTTTTTCCGCAATTGCGCGACGGCGCTGGATCGCATAGAGGCAATAAAGACCCACGATGAGGAAGGCCCCCGTGACGAACGCGAGCGCGATTTGCTGCTGGTGCCGCGCACCGGCGATGTCGAGCAGAACGAGGATCGAATCGCCGGCCTGCGGCGCGGTTCGCGACATCGCCAGATAGCGCCGCTCGTGGCCAGGGTGAGCCCAGTCGGGAAAGCGTGCAAACCACGCCGAGGTACCCCAATCATCGAGACGCCGATACGGCAGCGCTTCAACGCTGCGGCCCGCGTATTGCCGCGACGCCTGGATCCGGTGCTGCTGCTCAGCGGTAATCGGTCTAAGCGCGGTGAACTTCCACGCCGGAATCGTCGAAATGACAATTACGCCATTAGCGTCGATCACCATCGCCGCTTCGCCCGGCGTCCTCCACGCGGATTCGAGCGCGTCGACGCTTACCTTGACTGCCGTCACACCGATCGGCCCACCCGCATCCCTCACCGCGCTCGCGAAATAAAGGCCGGGCATGCCGGTGTTGGTACCGATGCCGAAAAAGCGACCCGCGCCATGCGCGAGCGCGTCCTGGAAATACGGTCGATAGGACACGTTTGTGCCGACGAAGCTCTCTGGCCGATTCCAGTTGCTCGCGGCAATGACCAAGCCGTGCTGGTCGATCACATCCACGGCAACGCTGCCGGCCTCGTGATTCACTGCGTCGAGATAGGTATTCACCGTTTGTAGAAGTCCGGCCGCCGGGTCGGGCATCGCGCCCAACAATGCACGCACGCTTTCCTGTCGCGCGACGATGGAGGGCATCATCTCGTACCGGCCGAGTTCGCTTTTGAGGCTGGCGGCATACAAGTCGAGCCGGTGTGTGCCGATTTCCGCCAGCGCATTGATCGACCGGTCCCACGCAAACTCGACCGCGGCGGCAGCCGCGCCGAAGTAAAGCGCGGCTGCCGCCACCAAGCCCCACAATGGAATACCGCTTTTCCTCATGCTCAAGGTCGCCCCACCGGTCGCCCGATTGCAGAATGACCGCCGACTCCGACGTGCAGAGCGGCGTCCCGGCGGTCGCCAATAGCAATGATCATCCCATGTGCGCCAGCACGATCAACGTGATCGTGACGACAATCGCCCCGCCGATGCGGGTGGCGATCTGCGCAAACGGCATGAGTTGCATGCGGTTGGCGGCTGTGAGGATGGCAACGTCACCGGTCCCGCCCTGCCCACTGTGACAGGCGTTCACGATCGCCGTGTCGATAGGGTACATCTTCAACATGCGTCCGACCACAAAGCCGGTCCCCATTAGGGTTGCCACTGTTGCGACGATGGTGATGATGTTGGCTAACGTGAACGCCGCCATCAGTTTGTCCCACGGCGTCATCGCCACGCCGATCGCGAACAGCAACGGATAGGTAACGGCCGTCGAGAAGAACTTGTAGACGACAAAGGCCCCTTCCTGCAACGGCGGCGACACTGCCCGGGCGAGCTTGACCAGCACCGCGAGAAACAACATGGCCACCGGCGCCGGCAGCCCGAACATGTTGCGACACATCAGCCCCAGCAGGTACAGCGTGATGGCGGTGATTCCCGCCGCTGCGATATGGGAGACGTCGACATGTCCGCGAATTTCCTCCTGCACCGGATCCATTTCGTCTTCCTCTCCGACTTGCAGACGGCCCTGACCCGTGAGATGTGGAAGCCGTTTTCCGACCATGTCGAGCGCCCCTGCAAAGATGATCGCGGTGAGACTGCCGAGCATCACCGGCGGCAGCACCTGGGCGAACAGTTCGCCCTGCGGCAGATGAAGGATTTCCGAATAACCGATCGACAACGGTATTGCGCCTTCGCCGATGCCGCCCGCCATGATCGGCACCACCACATAAAAGAACGTATGGCGTGCGCCGAGGCCGAGTGCCGTGCCGACCAGCGTCCCGACAATACCTGCGGCGACCGAGCCGAGGGCGAGCGGAACGAAGATCTTGACGAAGCCCCGGATCAGCACGCGGCGGTCCATGCTCAGGATACTGCCCACGATGATCGACGCAATGAACAGATAGAGGAAGTTGGTCGACTTCGTGAAATCCGTCGTGAGCGTGAGGATCGGCTTGGGCAGCAAATGGTAGTAGGTCAGCGCCGAGGGGATGAAAGTCGCGAAGATTGCGGCAGCTCCAATGTTTCGGACGATCGGCAGGCGCTTGCCGATCTCCGCGCAGGTGAAACCAAAAAAGGCCAGCACGGCGATCGCCATCGAGATCTCACCCGGCACCTTTCCGGTGATCGCGAAGCCCGCGATCAGCGCAAGCAGAATGACGTAGACCGGCAGCGGAATAATACCGATCCGGTATTCCATCAGCTTCCACCAGCCCTCAGGCCAGAAGTGCGGCTTGATTTGGGGTTGCTGCGCAGGCGTCGGGTGTGATGTGTGTGAAGTGATGTGCACGAAGCGTCTCCTCGCGGTTGAAAACCGGTGCTGCATTGCAATAAGCGGTCGAATGCGGCCCGGTCTTTGTCTGATCAGTGGATGGTAGTGGCAGCCTTCAGCCCGTTCATGCGACGAATCGGACATTCGCCTGAGGCGTGCGAGTGTCGAGATTTCGACCGCGATTCAGGTGGTCGTCGATCTCCGCGGCGCAGCCGATCATCCGGCCATACAGGAAGACAGTGAAGGCTGCGGTCTCGAGTGCTTCATTGGGGAAGTCGCCCGCGCGATGTCGCGCCCACAGCATCTTTAGCAGCACCGAAGCGATCACTGCATCGACGTTGACCGCGAACACGTTGCGCGTCACGTTCTCGTCGTAGAGCGCCTGCACCAGCTCCCGATAGTAGTGGTGGAACACGTTGTATTCGCCGCGAGCCTCGAAGCGCTGACGTACGAACACCTCACGTGGATCGACGTTGACGGGCTTGCCCTTGAACACCGGATGGTTGATGCAGGGCAGCGCGGTCGCTTGCTGTGCGCCGGCCTCCTTGCGCTGTGCCCGCTCCTCGCCATAGGCACGTGCGAATCCGGCGGCCATCGCCTTCAGGTCGATACCGTGCGCCGGGTCGCCGGGGTCGGACATCGCGATCTGCTCGAAGCGCTCGAGCAGGAAGGCCACGCCCTCGAAGCCATTGCCGCCATGTGCGTAGCCCGCATGCGTCAGAAAGCCAACCATTGCCTTGTTCAGTTGCACGCGCTCCGGCGTCTCGGGACCGTCCGCCGATACCGCGCCCTTCGCTCCCTGCGCGGAGATCGCCCCGGGTCCGTTAGTGAGCAGCAGGCCCACGAGTGTCTGGAATCCGAAGAGTTCGGCTTCGTCGGGCTTTCCCCCGATCAACGCGGCGCACGCAACATCGGTCAGTGAGCGTTGTCCTAGCACCTCGTCCATCGCGATACCGCAAAAACGCCCCACTTCATGTTGGCTTGCATCGACCGACGCGCCGATCAACGTTCCGAACAGGCGCATCCACCATGGCAGATTTTCGACGGTCATCCGCGATACGCGCTTACGCATCAACGGTCCCCACGCGAGCGTCGTGGTGATAGCAGCCAGCACGGCATCCGAACTCGGATGCCCGTCGAGGCTCTGTAAATAGCGGATGAACACGGACTGCGCCTCTCTTTTCGTGAGACCCGCGAGCATCGCCGTGGCCTTTTCGTCAGGCGCATCGCACGTGAGCAACGTGCGCGCCTCGGCATCGGAATGCATCGACGTGACGTCGAAAGCTTCGTCAAGCGCATCACGCAAGCCCGCCGCGGTGCCGAGTTCGACCAGCGCCCGCGCGGCCCGGCGCGCGCCGTCCGCGCGACGCGGCCCGACAATGCTCGCCGCCGCCGCGAGTACGCTGTTTGGCGCGTTGCCCGCGTCGCGTGCGGCCTGCGCCGCTGCGAGCGTCGCGTCGCCAAGCAGATTGAGCTCGGCTCCGACCGCGACGCTGACAAGCCTGGCGTCGTTCACGCCTCCCGGCTCATGCAGCAGCGCGAGACAAAGGTTGCCCTCGAGTGAATACTGCGCGGCCTGCAGCACCGGAACGCCATGCAGGCTCGTCACCTGCGTGCCCGGGTCCATCTGCGATGCGCCGGAAGCGTCCTTCATGTTCTGGCGCGGAAACACGATGCCGACCTGCTGGTTCAGTGTGGCGATCTGCGCGTCGTACGGCGACAGCGCTGCGACAACGGGCAGGTCGAGCTCGGGCGGCATGGCAATGCCGTTCGACGAACGAAACCACGGTTTGAGCGCGAGACTTCCTTCCGGCTCGAAATCCGGCCGCGCGCCGTTTTCGCGCATTACCGCAGTCAGCGCGGCCGGGATGTAGGCGATGTTGGTCACCAGCGCGCCCTTTGCACTGCATACCGGATCGTCCGGTGTGAACGGCCGGTCGACGCTGAACTTCTCCATGAACCAGCGCTCCTTGGACGCCGCGTCGTCATTGCCGCCGGCCAATGCTCCCGCATGGCCGACGGCGCGCGTCAGCTTCTGCTTCCAGCGGCCGACCACACAAGCTACCACCGGTTTGCTGAATTCCGCTTCGAGCTCGTAATAGCCGCCCGGCTCCGAGTACAGGACGGCCGCCTTGCTGCGCGCGTCGTTGGCGAGCGCGAACGCGAACTCCGGCGCCGCAAAGTGGATATAGACGTCCTTGCCGCTCGACATGAGCGTGGTCGTCCCCCACCCGGCCATTCGCAGGTAGGTGGCGATCGTCGTGGTGAAGTTGCCCGAGTTGGAGAAGATCGCTATCGAACCTTTCTTCAGCGCCTCGTCGGGACTATCGCCGCCGAGCGCACCGCCGATGCGCACGCGGTTCCATGCATCGGCGATACCGAGGCTGTTGCCGCCAAAGATGTCGATGCCGTTTTGCTGCCCCATCGCCCGTATTTCGCGCGAATCATGCACAGAGAGTTTCTCGGTGACGATGAAGATCTTCTTGAGTTCGGGGTTGACGCGAATCAGTTCGGCCACGCCATCGCGTGCGGCGGATGGCGGCAAGTAGATCACCCCGCAATTGAAACGGTGGCCGTCCTGCAGCCCTTCCAGCACGCTGTTGTACACGGGGATATTGCCAAGCGAAGTCTCGAGCACCTGTCCGCGCCGCCCCGGCGATGTGCCGAAAACGACGTTGCCACCCGAGTACACGTGCCCCACCGGCGTGACCTGCCGCGACTCGCCGCCGAGTATGTTCAGCACGCACACGCGGTCCTCGCGGCTGGCCGCCTGCGCGAGCGAACTGATGCCGACGTAGTATTTGAAATCTCCTGCACCTTGCCTGTACATGGTCTTCCTCCAGATTGATCTATGCACGCGAGTCGTGGCGGCTCATGCCTGGGCGGGCGCGCTTTGCGCACTATTGAGCCGCGCGGCGACCTGTTCGCGGCCGCCTGCCTTCATCCATCCATCCGCTGCCTTCGCGTACTGGATGACTTCGCTGATATCCGAATCGAATCCGAAGATGCTGTACGGCAGGCCGAGCGCATCGCAGGTATCGCGCATCGCACCCATGCCGCGCACGAGATTCGGTCCACCACGTCCGATCACAACGTAGAGCGGCGTCGGCCCGTTCTTGCTGAAGTGCTCGCGCAATGCATCGGCCATGGCGCGCAAAGTCTCGAAGATATCGGTGTTGTTCGACTTCCCGCCGATGATGAACAGCACGTTGGTCTGCTTCAGCCAGTGCTTGAAGCAGATGCGAGCCACTTCCTTCATCTTGTCGTAGGGCGGATTTCCACCAAAGTCCGAGGAGATGATCGCGTCGTCACCGAGCATCTCCGACACCAGCGAATTCGCCCCGCCGCCGAATGTCGGCGCGAGGATGGTGCCGCTTTCGTTGATCACGTAGACGTCGCTTTGGCCCTGGTAGGTCCGCAACTGGTTGATCTCCGATTCGAAATCGGAATAGTCGACCGAGAACACATGCGCGGGTATGTCGAGGCGCTGCCAGCGAACGTCGTCGCGGTCAAAGCCGCATTTGAAGTCGCAGGCGACGGGCGTCAGTCGGCCGTCACGACCCGGCTGCATGCGAATCGGGTTTAGTTCGAGGGTAGTCATGCCGAAGTTGTGATACAGCTCCCAGAGCTTCGGCAGGTGTTGGACCAGCGGCGAAATAATCTCTTTAGGCGCATTCAGGCGTGACAGCGCGTTGGCGACGACGAACGCCTTCAGACCGGTTAGCGGATCGAATGGCACGTGCGCGATCATGCTGGGGTCGAGTTCCTCGATATCGACGCCGCCGTGATGCGTGATCGTCATCGTCGGCGCCCTGAAACGCGTCGAATCGGTGATCGAGAAATACACTTCGTGCTGAGCCGGTACGGCGCCTTCGAAGGTCACGCCATTGGCCTTGGCCGTCTGATTGCCATGCCGGTGTTCGGCGAAGTACAGGCGCTCCTTCTCCTTCAATGCGGTCTTCAGGTCGCTCGCGCGCCCGATCAGTCCTGCCTTGCCCTTTTTGCCTATCCCGCCCTTGAACATCGGCTTCACAAACACGGAACCATGGCGATCGATGAGGGCCTTGATCTGCTCTTCACTCGCGTCCGGGCCGAGCACTTCGGCAGTTGGAAAGCCGCCGAACTTCAGCAGTTTTGCGCCGTACAACATTCCGGTGACTTGCATATCGTCTCCTTTCAGAGTTGCTTCTTGAATGAAACTGAGAGTTGGCAGCGTCGGGGGCAAGCATTGAAGAGCCCGTGACGGACGCATCTTTCCCGCCGGCCGCGTGAGGCGGTCGGTGCTGAAGTCGGTTGGGAAAAGGTGATTTGCGGTGCGCTAGCGCCGCGCGTTTGCGCAAAGGGCGATCAATCGAATCATGGGTGTCGTCTCCGTAATCGCGCCCTGAACGGACGCCTTGATGGCGTTGAACGCCTATGCATCCACTAACGCAAGGCCCATGCCAAATGATCGACGGTTGGCGAACAGACGTATGCCTTTGATTTATATGGCTTTAGTGTTGATTGAAAGTGCCGGATCGGCGGGGAAAGTCTCGAACCTCAGAATTCGCCCGCGGCGCAGGCTTAAAGTTCATCCAGCAGAACGTTGAGATTGCTCGGCAGATGTCGCTGTGGATTCAGATGGGCAGATACGGGGTTTTAATTCTATTCGCGGAAATTTTATAACGAATATATCTCGCCAGAAGTATCCTCTGCACTCCCACCGAGCATGACAGATTCCCTTGTACCTGTCGGGTGGAACCTGCTTTACGCGGCCGTATATCCAGAAATGACTAAAAACAACGCCGTTCAAATCGTCCGTTTTGAAGACGTGATTTATCCCCGGACGCTCATACGGTAACTCGTCCGCCGTGACCGCCTTCCGGAAAATAAAGAAGCTGATTGCCGGCGAGGCGCTGGATCCGCTCGACCCGCGCACGCGCCAGGCCATCGCGATTACGCCGTTGTTCGCGTTGATCGGTCTCGGCGCCGATGGACTGTCCTCAGCTTGCTATGGGCCCGAAGAGGCGTTTCTCGCGCTCGGACAGCACATGCCGCTCGCTCTGTTTCTCGCTGCGGCGACGGCGGCCACCGTCTTCATCGTCTCGTTCGGTTACAGCCAGATCATCGAATTGTTTCCCGCCGGTGGCGGCGGTTATCGCGTCGCGACCGAACTGCTCGGCCCGCGCTGTGGCGTCGTGTCCGGTGCGGCGCTGCTGGTCGACTATGTGCTGACCGTCGCGACGTCCATTGCGAGCGGTGTCGAAGCCCTATTCAGTCTGTTGCCGGCGACCGCCCAGGCGTTCAGGCTCGTCACGGAGCTAGGCCTGATCGTGTTGATGAGCTGCCTTAACTTGCGCGGCATGAAGCAGTCGATCCTTGTGCTGCTGCCGGTTTTCCTTGGCTTCGTCGTGATTCATGCGGCGCTGATCGTATATGGCGTGGCAGTCCACAGCGGTCAACTGACGGCTATCGTGCCGGCCGCCGTGGGCGAGGCGCGCGGCATGTCGCATGCATTCGGCCCGCTCGTGGTCGCGGCGTTGCTGATGCGAGCGTTCTCGCTGGGAGGCGGCACCTATACCGGCCTTGAAGCCGTGTCGAACAACGTCAACATGATCGTCGAGCCGCGCGTGCGCAATGGCAAGTGGACCATGTTTTCCATGGCGGCGTCGCTCGCTTTCACGGCGGGAGGCATCATCATGCTTTACATGCTTTGGCACGCCAGGCCGGTCGAGGGCAAAACGCTCAACGCTGTCGTGTTTGGCAGCGTGATCGATCATCTCGGGATGGGCTCGTCGCTTGCACGCCACGCCCTGCTGGCTGCAGTGCTTGCGTTAGAGGCAGGGTTGCTGCTCGTCGGTGCGCAAGCGGGATTCCTCGACGGACCAACGGTCTTGTCGAACATGGCAGCGGACTCATGGATGCCGCGTTGTTTCCGCCAACTGTCGACGCGGCTGGTACGACGGAACGGCGTCGTCGTCATCGGCGTTGCGAATCTCGCGATCCTGCTATGGACGCACGGCGATGTGACGACGCTGGTGGTGCTGTACAGCATCAACGTATTCCTGACCTTCAGCCTGTCGTTCCTCGGCCTGTGCATCTACCGGTGGGGCCGCCGCGACCGCGGAGGCTGGTTGCGGCCTTTTGCGCTGGCGGTGCTCGGTCTATCGACGACGGTCACGGTGCTCGCCGTGACGCTTGTCGAAAAATTCACTGCAGGCGGCTGGCTAACCGTGCTGGTGACAGGCGTAGTGATCGTGCTGTGTTTTCTCGTCAGGCGTCACTACAGGGAAATCTCCATGCAGTTGGCGAAGGAAGACGCCCTGTTTGCCGGCGCGGCGCCCAAGGTCGATGGCGATGCGGCGCTCAGGCCGGACCCATCCCGGTCAACTGCGATCGTGCTTGTCGACCGGCATCGCGGTACAAGCATGCACGCGTTGCTTTGCGTTGCGCGCATGTTTCCGGGGCGGTTCGACAACATGATCGTCCTGACAGTCGGCGAAGTGGACGCGCAAAGCTGGGAAGACACGAACCATATCGAGCATTTGCGGCAAGAGATGTCGTCATCGCTTGCGTACTATATGGCCCAGAGCCGCTATCAGGGGTTTGCAGCCGATTGCCGGATCGAGTTCGTCACGCGTCCGATGGACGGACTGGTGCGACTTACCGAAGCCACCATGGACGAGTTTCCGAACAGTGTGTGTTTCGCCAGCAAGCTCGCCTTCAGTCGGGTCAACTTGTCGGCGTGGCTGCACAATCGGACTCCGGCCGAGATCCGGAAGCGCCTACAGTCGCAAGGCAAACGGATGGTGCTCCTGCCGATGAAGATCGGTTGACGGGCGGCCCTGGCGTAACGACCTGTCACGATCAGCCAGGCACCCGCATCCCCGCACAACCGTCGAGCCAGTCGAGCACGATCCGAAACACGTCGTCGCTGTTGGTGTCCATCATCATCATGTGCGTGTTGCCGCGCATGCCGAGCGCCGGCAGATCAATGCGTTCGCCTCGTCCGCCCGCTGCATTCCACGCAGCGATCGAGGCGCTCGCGCGAGCAGAATGGGCACGCCACGCTTCGTCTTCTTCGATAAAGTCGCCGAACACGACGAGCGCCGGCGTGCCCGGCAAACCGGCATCGAACGACGCGGGCACGCCGTGCGGTTCCAGCGCGATGCATGCGCGCACCAGGTCGCGCGCCGCATCGGCCGCGTCGAATACGAATCCGCCACCCTGGCTAAAGCCGAGCAGCACGCACGGGCCAACGCGTGTCACTACATCGATCAGCGCCTGCCGTTGCAGCGCCATCGTGCCAGGCCAACGCGGCACCGTTTGCGCTGACAGACCGCGCAGCGCGCCGAGCGGGAAACGGTGGCCAGCGTAGCCGAAGCGGTAGATCTTCGCGGACTCCTCATCGCTGCGCGACAACGGCTGGTCGGGCCAGACATCGTCGAGTGCGCAGAAGCCCGCGCGTCCGCGTTCGACGTTATCCACCACGTACACCGACACGCGCTCTTCCAGCAGCCGCTGGAGCCAGCCGGGCCTGCCGTCGGGCGTGTCTTCCCACATCGCGCCCGTCAGACCGCCGCCATGCATCAGCACGAGCGGCACCGGATAGCGCGGCGTGGCCTGCAGGAAGTACTGCACGTAGGCCGCCTCGATCCAGTAAGTGCCGTTCGGATCATAGTCGCGCGTCGATGTCGAAGAGAGCGTGACCCGATACGGCGTGCGGCCACTCACGCTCACACGCCGCCCGCCGACGAAGAAGCTACCCGTCTTGCGCAGCGTGATCATCGGCCGCACCGGTTCTTGTCACGGCTCGCCTGCCTGCCGCGCTTCGTGTTCATACGCGCACCGCACTGAGCGTTTCAGCGGGAAACAATTCCTCCGGCTTCAGCAGCCGATGGCACACGCCCTGCTCGTAGCCGAACTTGAGGAACGCTTCGAGCGTCGTGCGGTTAGGTTCGAGCCCATATGGCCAGATGTCCGAGCCAAACAACGCTTGCGCTTCGGCGACACGCGACGGCATCCACGGCAGCGGAAAATGCGAGCAGGTGATATCGCTCAGCCGGTACAGGCTGTTGCGCTTCGCTTCCTCGAAGGCCTTCAGCAGATTGCCGGCAATCCAGCGGTGTTTTTCGAAAGTCTCGCGGCGCAGCACGATCAGATGCATGATCGGGAAGATCCGGGTCGCCTCGTAGTACGCGCGCTCCGCATCGATGAATTCGGGGTAAAGCCGCACGATCTCGTCCGCGCGGCCGCTGTCCGGCTCGGGCGGACGCGCGCTCATGACCGCATCGATCTTGCCGTCGAGCAGTAGCGACGTCAACGAATGCCCGGGTTCCGATCGATACGACACGCCTTCCGGCACTCGCACGTCGACCTTTTCCTTACGCCCCGCCTGGTTCACGCCACCCTGCACCCATTCGATCTCGGACAGCGGAATACCCAGCGAATGTTCGATCCAGCCGCGCGAATAGATCGCCGCGGTTTGCGCCCACTCGGGAATGCCGACGCGTTTGCCGCGCAAATCCTCCGGACGTCGCACTGCGCCGCCACGGCGCACGTAGAGCGACGACTGCCGGAACGAACGCGACGGAAACACCGGCAAGCCGACGAGGCGGTCGTCGCCTTGCGAACGCAACGACGAGTATTTGCCGAACGACATCTCCGAGATGTCCCACTCCTGGAAATGCGTGGTGCGATAAAAAATCTCCTCGACGTTCAGGACCGAGGGCAGCAGTTCGATGCCTTCGGGCTGCACGCGCCCGGAGACCAGATCGCGCACGTGGTCGTACTCACTGACGGCGAGGCTTAAGGACAGTCTTGACATAACGGTTCTCGTAGAAGCGAAAATTTCAATGGGCGTTGGTCACGACCGCATGCGGTTGCGACGGACCGACGGTCAGCACCAGGGTCGCCGTCATCAGCACGGCCGCGCCGATCGCGACGAACATGATGCCGGGACCGCCCGACCACTGCTGCAGGAGGCCGGCCACGGCCGGTCCGAACATCGCGCCGACGCGTGATAGTCCGAGGAATACGCCGACGCCCGTGCCGCGCATTTCGGTCGGATACGCCGACGCGACGAGGTTGTTCAGCACCATCTGCGAGCCGACCACGAAGGCGCCCGCGCCGGCCACGGCAAGCAGCGTG
The DNA here is from genome assembly GCF_046027915.1 of Paraburkholderia sp. RL17-347-BIC-D. NCBI lineage: Bacteria > Pseudomonadati > Pseudomonadota > Betaproteobacteria > Burkholderiales > Burkholderiaceae > Paraburkholderia > Paraburkholderia sp. RL17-347-BIC-D. Next base: position 139,778 of record NZ_JARESS010000015.1, on the reverse strand, counting down.
GTCGTGCGGTCGGTCGCCCAGGCCAGCAGCGCGACCATCGCGGCGCCAAGCAGATACGATAGCGCAAGGACCTTGCGGCGGTCGCCGACGCGGTCGGCGGCGAAACCGGCAATCAGTCCGCCCGCCACCGCCATGCCGGCGAACAGCGAGCCGTAGGCGAAGCTCGAAGACAGATTCTCGCCGCGCTTGAGCATGATGGTCGGCAGCCAGCCCGACAGACCATAAGCGGCGAACAGGCTCAACGCGCCGGCGGCCCAGAAACTCAAGGTACGCAGCCGGTAATCCTGGGCCAGCAACCGACCGAGCGGACTCTTGTGCGAAAGCGTGCCGCCCGCGGCGAACTCGCCCATGTCGTACGCCGCGGCGCGTTCCGGGCGCAACCTGTAGAGCAGCGGCTTCAACTCGTCCCACCGGCCGCGATTGGCGAGAAAGCGCGGCGACTCCGGCAGCCATAGCTGGATCGCCATCGCGAACACCAGCGCAATGCCGCCGACGTAGTAAAGGCTCTGCCATCCGTAATGCGGCGTGAGCCAGGCCGCGATCAGCCCCGCCGACGACGATCCGCTCACCCACCCGAGCGAGAAGAACACGATCGTGAAGACGTTGGACGAGCGCGTCGGCGCGATCTCGTTGATGTAGGTGACGGCGAGCGGCATCAGCAGGCCGAGTGCCAGCCCCATCGTCACACGCAATGCGATGTACGACGCGAGATTGTGCGCGAACAGCGCGATCGCGAGACTCATCACACCGGAGCCCCAGCAGCCGAGCAGCAGGATCTTGCGGCGCCCGAAGCGGTCGCCGAGCAGCCCGCTGACGGCCGACCCGGCGGCGAACCCCGCAAGCCCGCTCGACAGCATCACGCCGATACGCACCGGCGACAGGCCCCACGGTCCGGTGACGTAGTGAACGATATACGCCGAGTTGTACAGATCGTAGCCGTCGAACAACAGAATCAGCGAGATCAGGATACCCAGACGAATGTGGAAGCGGCCGAGGCGCGCCTCCTCCAGTTCCTGCCGAACATCGATGCGGCTGGCCGGCATCGACACTTTAAGTTGAGCCATGATCTTCTCCGCTCTCAGAAACTGTGTTTGATGCCGACCATCGCGCCGGTCTGGTTGCTGCCCGTCGTCACGTCGCCGATCGCGCGCACGCCGATGTTCAGGCCGTTGGAATTGCTGACATACGAGACCTCCGCGTAGAGGTCGGTGCTCTTGGACAGAAAATAGTCGGCGAGCAGCACGCCGCTCGATGTTTTCTGCCCGCTGCCGCGAATGCGCTCCTGATAGCCGCCGAGCGATAGCGTAAGCGGCGCGCTCGCCTGCCACGTGGCGCCCAGCCAGTACAGCAGCGAGCTTTGCAGCGTCGTGCTGTTGCGGATGTTGAGCCAGCGCGTGCCGACATACGCCTTCACCGGCCCGAACGCGTACGAGCCGCCGCCCACCACGCGCATCTGCGTGGCGTCTTGCGTGGCGATCGAGGTGCCCTGCATCTGGTCGTACGCGACCCCGACATTGGCGGGGCCACCCGCGTATTGCAGCGCAAAGCTATATTCGCGACCGACCTTCGAGTGGCCGGGCACTTGCGCGCCGTTAGGAATCGTCGAATCGAAACCCGTGCTATACAGCGCGGCAAACGTCACACCCGAAAACCTCGCCAGATAGCGCACCGAATTGTCCGCGCGGCCTACCAGCGTCGGATCGTAACCCTGCGCCGAATAGCTCGGATTGAAGTTGAGCGGATCGTACACGTACATCAGTTCGTAGAGAAGATTGTACTGACGGCCGAGCGTCACCTCGCCGTACGGTGTGCTCAAGCCGACGTACGCCTTGCGGCCGAACATCCGGCCGCCCTGTCCGAGCGCGCCGTTGTTGATCGAGAAACCATTCTCCAGGTCGAACACGGCCTTGAGTCCGCCGCCCAGGTCTTCCTGGCCGCGCAAGCCCCAACGCGAACCGGCGAGGCTGCCGGACTCCATGCGCACGGCGGTGCCGGAGGTGCCGTTGGGTCCGGGCACATGATTGACGACTTCGATACCGACGTCGGCGATGCCGTAGAGCGTTACCGAACTTTGCGCATGCGCGGCCGGTACGGCGGTGCATGACACGGCGAACGCCGCAAGGGCGTGGCGTTTCTTCACGTTTGTGTCTCCAGGGGTTATTGTATTGATGTTTATTGATTCGGATTCCGAATCTGCTTGCCGGGACGTAGCAATCCGACTGCCGACAAGACCGCACTACACGACACGCGCGATCCTGCCGGGATCTAAGCGTCGTCAATCCAGCCGCGGCGGCTCGCGGCGCGGCTGCGGCAGCGGCGCACCGAGTCCAGCCTGACTTGCGAGCGCGTACAGACGCAGACCGAGCGCAAGGTCCGACACGCCCATGCCCATCGCCTTGAACACCGTGATATCGTCCGACGCCGTCCGCGCGAGACGTCGCGCGACCACGTCGCAAAGCGGCGTCACCTGGCTCCAGCCATCCCGCGCGCCGTATGCGCGGGCGAACTCCGTCGACAGCCGCTTTGCCGCGCCGAGGTCGTCGACCACGGCGCGCGTGCAGCGGGCGAACACATCGTCGGCGAGTTCGATTCGCTCTTCCGTGATCGCGCCCACCGCATTCACGTGCGTGCCGTATGCCAGCGCCGCGGCCGGCAGAAACGCTTCGGTGGCGCGGGTCACGGTCGTGACGATCGGCGCATCGCGGACCGCCGCTTCCACTGAAGCCGCTTCGACGATTTCGAAGTCGAACCTGCCGCGCGCCTGCTCGACAAACGCGCGGCGCTTGGCGGGCGTCGGACTGTACACGCGCACCAGCTTCAGCGGTCGCACCGCGGCCACCGCCGCGAGTTGCGCGAGCGCCTGCTTGCCGGTCCCGATCAGCGCGAACACCTCCGCATCGGGCCGCGCGAGCCACTTCGTCGCGACGCCGGAAATGCCGCCGGTACGCATCTGGCCGAGCGCGAACGCCTCCAGAATCGCCCGCAGTTGGCCATTGCCGCTATCGAACAGAATCAGCAGCGGACACGCGCCGCCCTCCGTATGCGCCCACGTCTTGGTGCCGACGATCCCCGCCTGCTGATACGCCGCGCCGATCGCGTGCAGATTGTTGTGCCCCCACGCGACGTGCGTCTTGCCCATGTTGCGCGCCGCCCCGCTCGCCTGCTGCGCGAGCCCGTCTTCGAGCGCTTCGATGGCGCCGGAGAGGTTCATCAGCGAAACGATCTGTTGCTCGGAAATCCACACTGGCGTGCTCGTCGCGTTCATTGCTCGCCCTCGAAGATGGAAGGCACCGGCGGCTTCAGCCCCAGCGTATTGACGGCCAGCGCATGCGTGACGTAGCGGCCGATCAGCATCACGAAGGCCATCGCTTCAGCGGGGCTCAGCAAGCGCGCGAGCGTGTCGAACTCCGCTTGCGCTTCGAGCCCGCGCGTACGCAGCGCCTTGAGCGCGTAGGTTTGCGCGACTTTCTCGACGTCGCTCAGTTCCGTCGCCGCGGCGGGATCGAGCCGGTTGACCTGGGCGATCCACGTGCGCGGAAAACCGAGCTTTTCACTCAGCCGTTCGTGCTGGTGGCGCTCATAGCGATTCTCCATGTAGCTCGCCACGGTCAGTGCGCCGAGTTCGGTCAGACGGTCGGGCAATGCATGTTTGAGCGCATCGGTGAAATGCATGAATTGCAGGGTCACGTCGGGCGCATGCCCCACGCACTTGAACAGCTCGCCGAGATAGCGCAGCCGCTCGACGCGCGGCGTCAGATAGGCGGCCAGATCGGGCCGCATCTCGGCCATCTCCAACCGTGGGATCCTGTCGCTCATCGTTGTCTCCGGGATCGTTGTGGTTCGGGTCGTCGCAACACGTTCAGAGCAGCCCGGCGCGATCGAGCACGCCATCGAGCCGCGTCTCGAGTTCGCGCGTGGCGGGCATCATCGGCAGGCGGTGCTCGTTGGCGGGAATGAGCCCCATCCGCTTCATCATGTACTTGATGGGGATCGGGTTCGTGTCGTAGAACACCGACTGGTTCAGCTCGAACAGCGCGAAGTGCAATTTGCGCGCGGCCGCGTAGTCGTCACGCTCGACGGCTTCGACCAGATCGGCGACCTTGCGCGGCGCGAGATTGCCGACCGCGTTCATCAGACCGCACGCGCCGACCGCGAGCATCGGATAGCTCAACTCTTCGAGGCCGACGAACACGCGCCAGTCGGGCCCGAACGCGTCGAGCATGTGCGTGACGAAACCCATGTCGTTGACCGCGTGCTTCATACCGGCCATGTTCGGCACGCGTTCCCGGATCGCCTTGACGGTCGCCAGATCCATGCTGACCGCGGCGCGCCCCGGGATGTGATAGATCAGCAACGGCCGCTCGGTGCGCGTGCCGATATCCGCGTAATACTCGACGAGCCCGCGTTGCGGCGGACGGATATAGTACGGCGTGACCACCAGCATCGCGTCGACACCGGCCTTGTCGGCGTGCTGTGTCAGTTCGACGGTTTCGGCATGCGACTGCGAACCGGTCGCGGCCAGCACCGGCACCCGGCCCGCGGCGGCTTCGACGGCCACATCGACCAGACGGTTGCGCTCGGCGACCGTCAGCAGGCTCGGTTCGGCCGTCGTACCGTTGACGAGCACCCCGTGCCCGCCGTTGACGATCTGCCAGTCGACGAGCCGCGCATACGTTTCGTAATCGACCGCCTGGTTGCGGAACGGCGTGACGATCGGCGTGATCGAGCCCTTCAGCCATGAGATATCGCGCATGATTCGGATTCCTTGTCGATGGCGCCGCTTATGCGGCCTTGGCGGAGTTCGCGCGATTGGTCGAAAAACCCGTCTGCGTGCCGAGCAGCGCGGGCGGCTCCTTCAGGCTCTCCTGCCACAGCAGCGATTGCATGTAGATGTTCAGCGGCTGGTCCTGGATGGTCAGCTCGTACACGTAATCGTCATACGACGCGTGGTTGTGCACGGCCCAGCCCGGTGCCGACAGCATCAGGTCGCCGGCTTTCCACTCGTAGCGGTTGCCCGCCACCATGCTGTAGCCCGAGCCGGAAAAGTAGTAGTTGATCGCCGACGACACATGGCGATGCGGACGGTCGACGATCTTCGGCGGCCGGATCGTCATGGTCGCGAAGAAGTTCGGCGTGATGCCGTTGGTGCGGCCCGTGACCGGGTTGTACATCATGTACAGCCGCCGGCCGACGTACTCGCTGCCGAGCGCCTCGAGCTTGTCGAGTTCGCTCTTCACCTGTTGCCACGGAAAGTGCAGCGGACGCGAGTCGACCACTTGCGGATTGATCAACGTTTCGTACGGCATCAGCAGACCGCCGTCGTCGCCGATCGCGAACGTGCCGAACGGATTGCGGCGCTTCGGGTCGTCGCTCGCATGCGCGGTGACCGTTTCAGTCGGTACTTCGAGTTCGACGCCGAACTCGGGCACGTACACCTCCATGTGCTGCAGCAATGGGATGTTCGAATAGACGAGCCGCACCTGGATGTCGCTGGTGTCGTTCGTATGCGAATAAGCCACGAAGGCCGGATGATTCCAGACGTCGTATTGACGGAACGCGATGGTGCGGCCCGCCACGCGCGTCGAACCGCCGCCGCGAATGCAGAAATTCACTTCGGTCGCGTTGTGGCGCATCGACTCGGTCGTTTCGCCGGGCAGCAGCACCTGCAACGACACCTGAATGCCGGGCGCGAGTCCCGGCGAACCGTCGCGCGCGGACGGATGAACGATCAGGGAATGACGGCGGCCGTCGTGCGGCTTCGGCAACGCGGCCAGCCGCGCCACCTCCGCGTCGATCTGCTCGCGGCTCACGATAACGGGCGCCCAGTAGTGATTGTCGCGGGGGCGCTGGCCCGTCTGATCGACGAAACTTGCTTGCGCCGGATCGAATTCGCGTCTCAGGTCATGCATCGGAAGGTCTCCTCAAGGCGACTGTCCGAAGCGGAGACGGACAGTCGCGGGAATGGAATCGAGGATTGAAAATTACTCGCCGGCGATTTATCAATCAAGATTGATATTTCAAATCAACATAAAATTGTTTCGGATCCTCGGCGGCATTGAGGCGCAGCGGAATCGCTGATTTATCCGCGCCCATGTGGACTTTCAATCGGACGTCGCGTACTCTTTGGCGATGAATTTATATTGATTGTATTGATTCCATGACCACCAAAGATCTGATGACACGCGAGGAAGTGCTGGCGCGGCTCAACATCAAGCCGGCCACGCTTTACTCGTACGTAAGTCGTGGAATGATCGGCACCGCGCCGCACGACGACGGCCGGCGCAGCCTGTACGTGCGCGCCGACGTCGAACGCGTGGGCAGCCGCAAGCGCGGACGCATGCCGAAGGCCGCGGCGGCGGAATCGACGATGCGCTGGGGCGAGCCGGTGCTCGCGTCGGCGATCACGCACATCACGGCGCAAGGGCCGCTGTATCGCAACCGCTCGGCCGTCGAAATGGCGAAGGCGGGCTCGTCGTTCGAGTCCGTCTCGCAGTTGCTGATGACCGGCGTCTGGCAGGACGGCGTCACCGCATGGGGCGCGCTCGACACGCCGCAAGCCGTGCTGCCGCTGTTCGGCGCCTACGCGGGCAAGCTGGAAGGCAGCGACATCGCCAATCTGCTCGGCATGGTGCCGCTCGCGCTCGGCATGCAAGGGCGCGGCGCGGCCGAAATCTCAGACGGCAGCGCCGTGCAGGCCGCACGCCTCATCATGCAGACAATGGCGGGGTGCCTCGGCTTTCTGAGCAACCAGCGTGCATTCGTGATGCGCGAGCGCGGCGAGAGCCTCGCCGCCTATCTGTTGCGCGCGGCGGGAGGCACCTGTACGCCCGGTGCGGTCTTCGCGATCAACGGCGCGCTCACCGTGCTCGCCGACAACGAACTGGCGCCTGCAACCTTCGCCGCGCGCGTCGCGGCGTCGACCAATGCCGATCTCTACAACTGCATCGCGGCGGCGATCGGCTCGCACGTCGGCTTCTCGACCGGCACCGCAACCGAGAAAGTGGAAACGCTGTTGTTGCGCGACGTGGCCCACTCCGACCCGGCCGCCCGCCTGCAACTCGTGCGCGAAGTCGGCGCGAGCCTGTTCGGCTTCAACCATCCGCTGTATCCGGAGGGCGACGTGCGCGCCAATCTGGTTCTCGAACAGGTGCGCGCGCTGGAGAACGCGACGGCCGACACCGCCCCGACGCTCGAATTCCTCGCGCTCGCCGAAGAACGGCTGTCGATGCATCCGGGCGTGGCGATCGCACTCGTCGTGCTGGCGCGTGCGCTCGGGCTACCGGACGGCACCGCTACCGCGCTCTGGATCATCAGCCGCACGGCCGGCTGGGTCGCGCATGTGCTGGAGCAGCGCGCGCAAGCCTTCCTGCTGCGGCCGCGCGCGAAGTACATCGCGGGGTTGCGCATGTAGCCGCGTGATCGGCGGCGAAGTATTCAGCCGGACATATCCGCGGCGTTGTCGCGCGCCATCTCGGCGAGCAGCCATGTGCGAAACGCGGCGACGCGCGCGAGCGATTCCTCGTCCAGCGGATACACGAGGTAGTACGAGCCCTGGCCGCGCGCGGTATGCGGCAGCGCCTGCACGAGCCGCCCGGACGACAGCTCGGCCCGCACCATCGCCGGATCGACGACGGCCACGCCGAGGCTTTCGCAGGCGGCCTGAATCACCATGATGCGCGACGCGAGCAGCAATTGCCGGCCGCCGACGGGCAGCGGATCGCGCGCGGCATCCGCCCACAAGGTCCAGTCGTCTGGCCGCGTCTTTGCGGTGAGCAGCGTGAAGCGCGCGAGATCGGCGACGCTGCACAGCGGACCGTTGGCCGCGATCGCCGCGGGCGAGCACACCACGACCAGCGACTCCGCGCGCAGAAAATCGCATTGCGCGCCGGGCCAGCGGCCATCGCCGTATGCGATCGCGCAATCGAGCGCATCGCGTTCGAGATCCACCGGCGCGATCGACACGCGAATCTCCACGTTGGCGAATTGTTCCTGCACGGCCGTGAGTCTCGGCAGCAGCCAATGCATCGCGAAGGTAGGCAGCGAATTCACGACCAGCGGCGCCGCGCGTTCGTTGGCCGCCACGCGCTGCCATGCCGACCACAGCCGCTGCAGGCATTGATCGACTTCGCCGTGCAGCAGCCGCCCCGCTTCCGTGAAAGCAAGGCCGCGGCCGGTGCGCGTGAAGAGCCGCGTGCCGAGCCGGTCTTCGAGCACGCCGAGTTGATAGCTCAGCGCCGATGGACTCAGGTGCAGTTCGCGCGCCGCATGTACGAGATTCAGATGGTGGCCGATCACCTGGAAGCTGCGCAGATGATTGATCGAAGGCAGCGTTTGCGTACTCAAGGGAAAGGCTCCGTCGACGGGCATCACGCATCGTACTCACGCGCGCCGCACGCCGCAATCCGGGTATGCCGCGCCTCACAGGTCGAGCACGAGTTCGTCCGATCGCGAGCGCGAGCAGCAAGGCAGGAACTGGTCGTTGCAGGCACGCTCGGCGTCGGTCAGATACAGATCGCGATGCTCGGGTTGCCCGCCCAGCACGCGCGTCAGACAGGTCCCGCACACGCCCTGTTCACACGACGTCGCTATCTGCACGCCTTGCGCGGCGAGCGCCTGCACCACCGTTTGAGTGGCGCCCACCTGCACCACCCGGCCGCTGCGCGCGAGCCGCACGCTGAACGCACGGTCGCTAGCGGTATCGGCAACGGGCGCGCCGAAGTACTCGCGATGCAGTTCGCGATCCGGCCAACCCGCCTGCTTCGCGGTCGAGAGCGCATGCTCCATGAACCCGGCGGGACCGCACACGTACAGATGCCAGCCCGGGCGGTAACGGCGCATGACGCGCTCGAAGTCGAGCCGCGCGTTGGCCGGCGCGTCGTCGACATAGAGCGTGCAGCGACCTTTCAGCAGCGGCTCGGCGAGCCGGTCGAGAAAGGCCGCGCGCTCGCGTTCGCGCACGCAGTAATGCAGCTCGAACGAACCGCCGGCCCGCGCGAGCCGCTCGGCCATGCACAACAGCGGCGTGATGCCGATGCCGCCCGCGAGCAACACCGAATGCCGCGCATCGCGCGCGAGCGGAAAGTCGTTACGCGGCCCTTCGACGTGCAAGCTGTCGCCCACCCGCAGCGCATGCATCGCGCGCGAACCGCCGCGCGATCCGTCAGCGTGCTGCACTGCGATCACATAAGCGTCGTCCTGTTCCGGACGCCCGCATAGCGAATATTGGCGCACGAGGCCAGCCGGCAGATGCACGCTGATGTGCGCGCCCGCCGTATAGGGCGGCAGCGGCTTGCCGTCGAGCGGCGCGAGTTCGAATACGCGGATGCCGGCTGCGGTTTCTTCGATTCGTGCGATGCCTACTTTCATATGAGTTTTGAGTGTGAAGTCGTCAGGCGCTCTGGCTCACGCTCGTCACCGCGTGGCGGCGCGACAGCGTTACGCATAGCATCAGCAGCACGCCGATTGCCGGCAGCAGAGCGACGGCGAAGAGAATGGTCTCGGGTTTCCAGCCGTTGGCAAGCACCGCGCCCACCAGCATCGGCGAGCCGATCTTGCCGATCTGGCCGGCGGCGCCGCCGAGGCCGAGCGCGGTGGAACGCACACGGGTCGGAAAGATCAGCGCGAACAGCGCAAGCGGCGCGGACTGGCCGATTCCCCCCGTGAAGCCAATCACGAAGCCGCTTGGCAGCAGCACGCCGAAACGCGTGACTTCGCAGGCGACCACCACGGTGGCGACGGCGAGCAGCAGCAGCGACGGCAACAGCGAGCGCGTCGGCCCGAAACGGCTCACGACGTAACCCGCTACGCCGAGTCCGAGCATCGAGCCGATGTCGAGGCTCGCGAGCACGTACGACGTGTGCACCACCGAAATGCCCGCAGTCTGCAGAAGCGGCGTGAGCCACACCGTCATCACCTTGATGGTCGCGTAGCTGAGCATCAGGATGCCGAGCAGCAGCAAAGTGATCCCCGTGCGCCCTTCGCTGAAAATCTCCCGCACCGGCACGCCGCCGCGCGCGGGCTTTTGTGCCGCCTCGGACCCGGCGCTCACGCGCAGCGGCTCGACGTCGATCGCCTCGTTGGGATAGAGGCGCTGGAACACCGCGCGCAGCTTGTCCATCTTGCCGCGCGAGGCAAGGAAATGCGGCGATTCCGGCAGCCACGCGATGATCGCGAGCGCCGCGGCAATCGACAGCACGCCACCGACCACATAGACCGCGCGCCAGCCGTAATGCGCCAGCACGTAGCCGTTGATCATCGCGCCCACCGCCGCGCCGAGCGAATAGTTGGCGAACAGCAGCGCGACCGCGAGGCCTTTCGAGCGGCTGTGCACATATTCCGCGCCCAGTGCGAGCACGCATGGAAAGATGCCGCCGAGGCCCACTCCGCCGAGAAAACGCACGATCAGCAGTTGTGTGTAGTTGTTCACGGACGCCGTGCCGAGCGTGAGCGCGCCGATCAGCAGCGCCGCGACGATCACGAGTGGGCGGCGCCCGACCCGGTCGGCGAGGTAGCCGAACACGAAGGTGCCGATCAGGCCGCCGAGCTGCAGCACCGAGAACACCACGCCGAAGCTCGCCAGCGGCACGTTCAGCGCATGCGCCATGGCCTTGGTGGCCACGCTGATCGACTGGGTGTCGAGCCCGTCGAGAAAGATCACTGATCCGCACAATACGAGAATCAGGCGCTGGCAGGCCGAGAGCGGCCGGCTGTCGATCAGCGAGGCGGCGGCGCCCGGCGAAGCGGTTGATTGCATGTCTGTCTCCGTAAAGCGGGCGCTTTGCGTCCCGCCTGTTTTGTTTTTTAAGCGTGGTCCGCGCGCACCTCAGGCGACGGCGGCCGGGGCGGGTTCGTCGACGCGCGCTTCGGCTTCGATCATCGCCGCGAGCAGGCGCCGCACGCGGATCGCGGCGGCGTCGGTCGCCAGCAGGATCGGCCGCATCGACAGCAGTTCGCGATCGCCCATGCGCGTCTGCACGCCTTCGATCATCGGCTTGTCCTGCTCGTGAAAGCCCATCTGCTGCCAGCGCGTCGTTTCGTTGTCGGCCTCGGCGTCGTCGAGGCGATAGTTGCGCGAACTCGCGTAGAGATATTGCGTCGAGGCCGCGCCGATCGGCGTGACGATATGCGTGCCGATACGCACGAGGCCCGCTTCGCGCGGTTTGCCGACGGGCACGACGCCGGTCTCCAGCATGCAGCATCCCGGCGCGTGCCAGCGAATGTTCAGCCAGTATTCGACGGGCGCGTCGGGGTCATCGAGAAACGGCCGGAACGATTGCGGCGCGCGCGTGGCCGGTATCGTGCGGCGGCTTTCCAGCGCACTGCCGTCCTGCACCACGTCGTGTTTCGCCTTGAGGAAATCGTCGACCTGCTGATACGGCGCATGCAGATAGTTGACGTGCGAGAGGTCCATCAGGTTGTCGACGACCAATTCGTAGTGCGCTTTTTGCGTCATCTGGTCGCCGACGGTTTTCAGTTGCGGCGACAGCAGATGCGAGAAATCGGGAATCAGGCTCGGGTCGGCGCGCGACAGATCGCCCGCCCAGATCCAGATCAGCCCGTGCCGGTCCGCGGCGGGAAACGCGCGCACGCGCGCGGCCGGTGGAATGCGGCCGTCGCCATGGGGATTCAGCGAGCACGCGCCGCTGCAATCGAATTGCAGGCCGTGATAACCGCACTCGACGCCGTCGCCGACGCGCTTGCCCATCGACAGCGGAGCAAAACGATGCGGGCAGCGGTCGATCATCGCGACGGGCGAGCCGTCGTGCTTGCGATACAGCAGCACCGGCTCGCCCAGCAGATCGCGAGTGACGAACCCGGACCCGACGTCACGGCTCCAGGCGGCCGCGTACCACGTGTTTTTCAGAAGCTTCATGACTCGTCTTTCCTCGGATAACGCTGGTATTGGGGATATACGCAGGTTATCGGGGGAAGACGGACAGAACAAACGCAATTATTTGCTGGCTGAATCGCAAATTTTCGATGGCTGGAGCAGGGAGCGAAGCGGACACACCGCGCACCCCTCGGTATGCACGATCAAATGTCGCGCGTGCGCGGGATGACAACCGCCTGGCCGTGCAATTTGCCTTCCCCATCGAGAAGTTGCCACAGTGTTGCTTCCTCGATCATGAAGCGCTGGCCTGACTTGGTGATGCGCACGCCCTTGTAGCCCGCCTCATAGCCAAGCCGCTGCACGCGTGCGAGGAACTGTTGTCGCTCCTCGCGATTCGGGGCTTCAGCCGAGAGCCGGGACGGCAATCGGGTAATTTCATCCCAGCTATATTCAAAGCGGCGCTGCGCGGCTTTGTTGCCGTAAATAAAGAGCGGGTCGGGATCGGTGTTGTGCGCAAGCACTGCGAACGGTGCGCTCTCGTAGAGCCATTCGGCAGCTTCGACCACGGGCATGGCGTGCGGCACCAGAGGGTGGCCAAGCACCCGGGCGTAACTGTCGGCAAGGAGTTGGTAGAAAGCTGGATTGCGGTGGAGTGGGGTCATCTAAGGCGTCTCTACGGTGATCGTGGGCTCTGTGTAAACACGGAGGCGTTCACGATACAGCATCTTCAGGCGAAGTTTGTTGAGTCCGGCGGTGGCAAGGGGTGGTGATCCATGACCTCAGGACCAGCAATTGCGGGGGAAATGTGAACCTCGCGGACAGCAGCGTCGCCCGCTTTGGCGACGTGGCTGCCCGCGTGTCCACGGCGTGTCACCGTGCACCCATATTCCTGTAAGAAGTGACAAGGAGATTTCAAATGAAAACCATGACGTGCAAAGAGCTCGGCGGTAAATGTGAGCAGAAGTTATCGGCTGAATCATGGGACGAAATGGTACAGGTCATGACGAAACACGTCATGGACAAACACCCGGATGTCGCCAAGGAAATGGAAACAATGCACAAACAAGATCCGCGGAAGTGGGGTAAAGAAATGAAACCAAAATGGGACGCAGCGCCTGAATGCTGATCGGTCGCCCCGTCTCGCACGCCGCATCTGCGCGGAATGCCGATGCGACGCCCTGCAACACGTTGCAATGCGGGCTTTGGAATTGCGTTCATCAGGAAGCGCAGACGCTCGTTGGCGCCGCCGCCCTCACCTCTATTCGTTCGCGATGTCCGGCATGACCTGTCCCATTTCCATCGCCTGACTGGCCGGCACTTCCTGAATGCCGATGACAAGCTGGTCATCGGGCGCTCCCGTCGCGGTCTGAAACAGTTTCCAAAGACGCTGTAGCAATTCCCGCTTGTATGCAGGCGACCGCCCGGCGCGCATCAAAAGCGTCAGCGCGGCAGTTGCCGCGGGTTCTCCGGCGGTGAACCCGCTGCCCGGCGCATAGTCCTGAAACACGACATGCACCCAATTTTTCGGCACACCCGCGTATTCGGAATGCAGGGTCGTCAGCTCCATTGCGAGCTTGGCCTTGGCATCACTGCTGAGTGCGCCGTCCTGAGTAATCAAGGTATAGAGCGGCATGGAAACGAATCCCCTATCGACGTTTCGCGGACATTCTCATCGACGGTGGCCCACATAAGCTGCCTCCTTGCCAACTCACGGGGCTGTCCAGACGATCAGCCGACGTAGTTCTTCAGAATGCGCAGGTCGGTCACGGAATACGCCATACCCAGCCGATAACCCCGGCCGACGCGCAACGGCGCGATCAGATGCATGTCCTCGCCATCGACTTCGGGAAGCTTCAGTTCCGCCGATCCGGTCCAGACATCCACGATCGCGAGATTGTCCGTGAGCGACATGGTCAGTTCGTCGACGGGTGGTTTATCCTGACTGCCGGCCGCGAGTTGGGGAAAGTAGCGGCGCATCGTCGTCGGCCGATTGAAAACGGTCGTCGGGTCAGCGACAGGTTCCTCGAGCTGGATACGGGCGGTTGCCAGCCGCTCTCCGTGCGCGGACACGCTGGCGCCGAAGCGACTTCCCTTGGCAAGCGGCGCAGCCGCCGCGCTGGGAGCGGAGAAACTGCGGGTCTGATAGACACTGGCGAGTTTCTTGGGAAAACCCTGCGCCCATCCGCGGGCGATGGCGGCATCGTTGTCGACGAAGATGTACGGGCAGTAATTGATCGGCAGCCCCTCGAAGACTGCCTCGACCAGAACGAAGGCCTCACGGTATTGATACCGGGCAGGATCCGTCACTTCGTCATTGGAACCGGTGAACTGCCAGTCCAGAAACCAGAAGAAGGCGCGCCCTCCTGATTTCTCGTCCACCGTGACGCCTGGCGGCAGAAGCGCAGCGATTGCTTTCTGGTCGGCCCAGTATTCGATGGCAAGACAGTCGCTGGAATAGTGCCACGGAGGCAGTGTCGCCAGTGCGGACTTTCCTTGCGGAGTGATGGGAACGGAAAAAGCTTTTGGCATCTCGTTTCGTCCTGAATTGGCGCGACCCTAAGTCGCCGTACGTGGAATCGTGGCGTTGCCTGGAAACGCCGCGTATCACCTGACGCGGACGGTTCGAGCGCACAACTCATGGCCACGATGCGATTAGCGGCAGCGCTGCAGTCAGCGTGCCGCGAGTGAGGAATAGTGCCGTGCCTCGTCTGCTAACACTGTCCAAATCGCACCATCGACTAGCGCATTAGCACGGTATGTACGCCTTAAACCGCAAGCCAGTAACGCCTGCGCTTACCTGACCCGGGCGCCGCAAGGATCTTCGCCCAACGAGCGAAGGTCGCGATCTTCGATCTATGTGACGGGCCGCTTTGCTCTACCCACCCCTGAGCATAGTCAGCGCGCTGGAGCACGGCTATTACATAAACCTGTAGTCACCTGCGCCCCTGCGTCCCTCGCGAACCAGGCCGCGGAGCGTGCGCGAATGCCACCGTTGCAGATGACCCAACCCGCGTGTGTTCATGCCAATGACACGGTTACGGTGTTCGATCCGGCTGTTGCTCGATGACGCCGAACCAGCCCATACCGCGATAAGTTTCATAACCCGGAGTCAGCGCATACCCGACAAGCGATCCCCCGGCCGTTCGGTAGGTTCCGATATCAGCCCTGTTCGGTGGCAGGTCGAAGCGCATACTCTCGCGGCCCGCTGTTGCGGAGGAGGCGATCACTCGACCACATGCGTCGACGATCATGCAGCGCGTGCGCTCCCGTTCCCCACTGGTCAACCGGACGCTATTTACGACGGACGACGCCTGCTTGGCCCAATCGAAGAACACCGCCAGAACGCCGACGACCTTTCCGTTATTCGCACCGTCCTGGCGGATCGCCGTCGCATAGGTGGCAACCTGCGCGCCGTTCAATCCCGCGGCTACGTCAACGTTGGCGGTTGCGTACTCATCGCCGGACCGCGTAGCGAGCGCCGCGGCGAACCAGTCATGCTGGGCTGCGTTCACTGTGCCGACGACTGGAAACAGCGAAGGTCTTCCATTTGCAACGACACGACCCTCGATATCCAGCACCCAGATGTCGAGGTATACCGTGTAGCTATCCAGGATGACCGACAGCCGCTTTGCCGCATGCGCGGCAGCCGACGCCGATCCGGTCGTCATGCAATCGACAACCGCTGCATCGGTTGCCCACCAACGCACGTCGCATGAACGTTCGTAGAGGTTGCGGTCGATCACGTCGATCATGTTCAACGCAAGGTCGGTCAGACGCCGGCCTTGTTGCCGCTCGAGCTCCGTCACCATGCGTTCGCTGATGCTGGCCAATTCCTTACCGAGTTCGCCAGTGAGTTGCCCGATCCGGCCGGACACGTTCTTGACCTGGTTTGCGACGACCGCAAAGCCGCGACCGGCCTCTCCTGCACGAGCGGCTTCGATCAACGCGTTGATGGCCAGATAGGTCGCCTCGCGATTGATCAGGTCGATATCGGCGATCTTATCCGTGGATATCTTGCGCACTTCGCGGGTCAACTCGGCGATGACCGCCCCTTCGGACGATTGACGAGGTTTTGCCTGCTCTATGGACATTTTCATATATCCCAGTTGCGTGCGAAGTGGGGAGCCCGTGGCTCCTCGCCGACTCGGAGAATTAATCGGGATTAACGGCATCCCGATACGAATACTTAAGGAAGACACAACCGATATATTGGCGCTTTGATGCGTCATTTTCGTATGCACCGACGCTGTGCATTTTTTGTTGCCCATTGCGCCGGTCGCGAGCGGCCGCGTTGGAGTTCGCCAACGTGCAATGTCACTCAAGACCAGCGTACTAATCCGCACCGGCAACCAGATAGCGTCGGGCTCCATGGCAGAGCACGTCACCGTCGATTGCGTGCAAGTGTCAGCTAAATTGCCGCTGCCGACGCCAACCCCGCTTGCTATTGCGTTTTTTTATTCGAAATTAGCAAGACCTTCTTTACAGCCTTTTTACTTGCCGTTGCATTTGGAGCACGCCTAGAATCTCAAGAACATCAAATAAAGGAGTGGCGGCTTGCGCAATCGATGTCGTCGATTTTCTCGCAGTTTCGCTGTCTGACCTGCAGGACGTCGCGCGCTCTTCTTTCAGCCGTCGTCTTGCCAGCCGGCAGACGGTGCACGTCGTAGCTAATTCCCATACACGCTTGATAGCGCTCATACGAATGCAGCTTTTGCGCGCGTTCGCGTGGCGCCATGTCGCGGCCGTCAAGTCGCGGCTGTGCTCATTCGCACCATTTGGATTACTAGAAGCTCAATGCTCGGAGAAATATGATGAACCTAGGCCTTCTCCTTTCACAACTGCCCCACGTCCAGGAATCGCGCACCCACTACGACGCCATGCTCGCAATGCATGCTCGCGAACCACGCAAATTTGCTGCGTTCTGGCAGCGCCTTAAAGCGCTCTTCTCATAGTTTTCGGCGCTTTTTCGGCATTCATGAAAAGCCCGTATGCGACGCAGCACAGCCGGGGGCTGCTAGCCGCGGCAACCAGCCGTACGATAAACGGCTCAGTACGAATATGACCAACAGCAAAATCGTTCAACTACTTCATGTCCAGGACGACAACCGTGTCTTCGTGGATATGGCTGACGACGAAAGCAACCCGTGCTTGTCGTGCGGAGCATGTTGCCAGCACTTCCGGGTATCGATGTATATGGGTGAAATGGCGAGTTCGCCAGGCGGCACGGTACCGGATGAGCTCGTATCTGCCGTCAATCCAGTCATTGTCTGCATGAAGGGAACGGAGGCCGGCTATGGACGCTGCGTCGCTCTGCGCGGGGTAGTCGGCAAGCCTGGCATCCGGTGCGAAATCTACCCTCTGCGGCCGTCGCCATGTCGCGAATACCGCGTATGGCTCGAAGATGGAACACCTAATCCCGATTGTCAGCGACTGCGAAAAAATATTGGACTAGTGCCGCTGAAGCCCCGGTCCGCTGTGCCAGGTATCGCGCAGTGCTAAATGGCGGACATGGCGTGCTGCTCCTCTACGAGAGTCAACGGGCCATTTTCGCCCGTCCGCGGCGCAGCACGACGCGTAGCGTTCACGTTGCCGCGAGAGGTAGTACGATATTCAAGTCCTGTCTCCTCACGCCTTGCGTGATGTGTCGTTCCGCGCCGCGGGACCTTTCCAGACATAGGAGAACCTATGCGTGTACTAATAGTCGGCGCAACCGGACTGCTCGGCAAAGAGATCGTTCGCCTGCTTTCGCCCGAACACCAGATCATTGGCGCCAGCCGTACGGGCTCAGACCTGTCCGTCGATCTCGCAGACAAAGCCTCCATCGTGTCCATGTATCGGCAACTCGGAACCGTAGATGCCGTGATTTGCGCCGCAGGTGCGGCGAAATTCGCGCCGCTCGGAGCGCTGACGGATGAAGATTTTTCGTTCAGTCTGGCCAACAAGCTGATGGGTCAGGTCAATCTCGTCCGATGCTCCGTCGGCCATGTTACGCAAGGTGGATCCCTGACACTAACCAGCGGCATCCTGGCCCAATATCCGATGCAAGGCAGCCCCGCCGTGAGTATCGTGAATGCTGGGATCGAGGCGTTCGGCAGGTCGGCGGCACTCGAACTACAGGGCAAGACACGGGTCAACGTCGTGAGTCCGGGCTGGGTGTCCGAAACCCTTGCCGCGATGGGCCAGGCCCGCTCTGCCGGCGTTCCCGCCGAGGCCGTCGCCCACGCGTACAAACGGAGTCTCGTCGAGGACATCACGGGCCGGGTCATTCAGGTCGCGAAGTGGTAAGCGAGGGCGGCGAGTTCAACACCGCTCGCATGACACTGGCGAGCTTTATTTCCTGGGCTGGCGCGCGGATCGAAAACCACGACTATCACGCGACAGTTCACGCGTCGGCGCTCCCCGCCTCAACCTGACGTTTGAGCAACGTGTTCGTCCATGGGATGACCGCCTATCAGAGCCACTCAATGGACCTTGTGCTTAATCCAGTCTGTCACAACGTCTGCGATTTTCAGATTGTTTCGGTCCTGCATTAGCATGTGTGAGTTTCCGTGCATTCCCAGTTGCGTCGTCTCCACCACATCAACATGGCCGCCGGCAGCATTCACCGATGCAGCGAATGCCTTGCAAGCTGCGTAGTGCGCGGCCCAAGGGGGTGACTCAACAATGAAGTCGCCATAGAGAAGCAGAATCGGAATCGTGGCGTAGCGCTTAGCTTCCAGATTTGCAGCCGGGCAAGCGGTCGGCTCGACGGCCACGATCGCGGCGATTCCGTCCGCTCCTCCTGCGACGGCCTGGAACGGATAGATTCCAGACTGGGAATGGCTGATGAGTACGGTCTTTCCTAGCCGCCCGGATAGCAATCCGAGTGAAGGCACCGTGGGATTCGGCGTCGACATGGAGTAAGCCCAGTCCGGAACCATCTGCTTCCACAACTCATCCTGTGCCTCCAGCGGGAATTGAAGACCGGGGTACGCTTCCGGATACCGTGGACCAAACCTGAAGAGCGCCCAGGCGAATTCCCGGCCGACCGAAAAACCAGAAGGGAGTGCATCGGGCGGAAGCTTGCCAGTTTTGACCGCGCCCACGGATGCTGCGTTCGCGGCAGACCGCCCTCTTGCAGCCTGGTCCACCACGTATGTCGGGAAGCCTTTTCGAACGAAGTACTCGGCCCACCCCATGCGGCCATCTGGCGTCGTCTCCCATTCCGCACCGGTCAGACAACAGCCGTGAATGAAGACCACGGATGTCGAACTCGGGTGGACAGGCACCTGGTACTGGACGTACATCTGCTCAACAGTGACTGTTCCTTTCGGGTCCGCCTGCGGCAACGTCGACAAGGTATCTGACGTGATATCCCGGCCGCCTACGAAGAAGCTTCCTTGCTTCGCGATGGTTAAAGGCTTATCAATGTCGATACTCTGCGCGAACGCCGGGCAGGTGGCCGTGCACAACGCGGCCAGTGTCAACGCTCGTTTTAACTTCGCGATGAGCGACATACGGGTCTCCTTGAACCTTCTTTTATTTCGCTACGCCATTGCGCATCGCCACCGCGATCACTGTTGCGCCGCACGTCAGGACGAACGCCGCGAGATACGAACCGGCGCTTATCGAATGGGTGACCGCCGTCAGCGAGCCAATCGCGGTCGGAGCGGTGAGGCTGCCCAGTTGACCGATGCTCGAAATCAGCGCGATTGAACCGGCAGACGCCGTGCCCGACAGGAACGTAGCCGGAATCGTCCAGAAGATTGCGGTACACGTCAGATAGCCGATGGCCACAAGCGCCAGTCCGGCGATGGCAGGGCCGAACGACGAATGCGCTGCGCCAAGAAGCACCGCGCCCAGGGCCGACACCAGAGCACAACAGGCGAAGTGCAGGCGACGCTCGTCGCGGGCATCCGAATGCCGGCTCACTGCCAGCATGCCGATTGCACCGATGAAATACGGAACGGCGGACAACAGGCCGATATGGAAGGGATTGGCTACGCCAGCCTGGCGGATCACGGATGGCGCCCAGAAGTTGAGGACACTTCCGGCCCATGTGATGGTGAAGTATCCAAAGGCACAAACGTACACTCGCCAGTTCCTGAGGGCCGCCCCGAAGTGCGAAATCTGATGGGATGTCGAACCCGGCACGGCTTCCAGCTCGCGGACAACGATGGCCTTTTCATGCGCCGATAGCCATTTCGTCGTCTCCGGGCTATCTGGCAGATACCACAAGGCGCACACCCCAACCAGCACCGGCGGGATACCCTCCAGAAGGAACAGCCACTGCCACGCATGCAGCGCCTGCCACCCTTCTGCGTTGCTCAGAATCCAGCCCGAGACCGGGCCGCCAGTGATACCCGCGACCGCGATCCCAAGGACGAATGCGGAAAGCACCCGCGCACGATACCGGTTCGGAAACCAGGTTGTCAGGTAATAGATGATTCCCGGGAAAAAGCCTGCCTCGGCAACACCCAGGGCAATGCGGGCCACATAGAACTGCGTGGGATTACGCACGAGCATCATGGAAATGGATACCAGGCCCCACAACACCATGATTCGGGCGATGGTTCGCCGAGGTCCAATGCGGCGCAGAAGCAGGTTGCTCGGCACTTCGAACAGCACATAGCCGATATAGAAGACCCCGACACCAAGGCCATATGCAGCTTCAGTCAGCCCGATGTCGGTCTTGAACTGGAGATGGGCAAAACTGATGTTGACCCGATCGATATAGTTGAGGACATAGCAAAGAAAGAGAAACGGGATGATTCGCTTCGCTATGCGGCCGAATGTGCGCTCGACATCCGCAGGCGCCGTCGCAGCGGCGTCGACGGATGACGGCATGCCGGCCACCCGCTCCTCCGCAAGCGTTCCCTGGGGCATTTTCATTGACGTGTCTCCACTTAATAGTATTTGTGCGCGTATTCAAACAACGTATCCATTGTCCTCAATGGAGGAACATCGGCAGCTACAGACTTTGCTGCATCTTTTTCGCGGAGCCGGCCCGCTTCTCAAGCCTCTCACGCACCGGAGACAGAATCTCGTCGTTGTGCTCGCCAAGGGTTGGAGGCGCAACGACGTCCAACGGCCGCTCATCATCAAAAGTCACTGGCGAGCGCACTGTCCGGAACTGCCCCATCACCGGATGCTCGGTTTCTATAAGCAACTCGAGGTGTTTCGCCTGCGGGTCTTCCAATGCCTCGCTTGCGTCGTACATGGGCGCGTGAGGAACATCATTAGCCTCGAGGCGCCGGCACCATTCTTCACGGGTGCGTGAGATGAAAATCGAGCCGAGCACTTTGATCAGTTCTTCCTGATGCTCAATCCGGCCAGCCCGGTTTGAAAAACGCGGATCTTCGAGTAATCCTGGCCTCTCTATTGCATTGGCAAGCCCCGCCCAGAACTTCTCAGGTGACGACATGTGAAGTGCCAGCCATTTTCCATCGGCGCACTCCATCACATACGACTGGGAGACGCTCGGTCGGCTGTATGGGCCCATCACCTCGCCTGCCGCATAAAAATGCGTAAATGCGTCGAGGTTGAAGTGCGACATCGCCTCGAGCATGGAGACTTCGACCTTGCGGCCAACGCCGGTGTGGCTGCGCTCATGGAGCGCGCCGAGAATGCCATAAGTCGCGTAGAAGCCGGTGAGCGAATCCGCAATTGCGGGTCCCACTACTCGCGGATTTGCCGGATTGATGAGCAGACCGAGAAAACCGCTGGCGGCCTGGGCGACCGAATCATAGGCCGGTCTTCCCGCTGCCGGTCCGGTCTGTCCAAACCCACTGATCGCGCAGTAGATGAGCCGCGGGTTAATCTCACGCAGGCGTTCATACCCGGCATTGAGACGCTCCGCCGCGCCCGGCCGGAAGTTCTGGATATATACATCCGACTCGCGAATCAGTTCGTCGAAGAGAGCAAGGTCGCTGTCATTTTTTGTGTTCAGCGTTACGCTGCGCTTGTTCCGGTTATATGTCTGGTAGTGAGGGCTATACAAGCCACCCTTGAACGCACGAAACGGGTCTCCGCTTTCAGGGTGCTCGATCTTGACGACGTCCGCGCCCAAGTCGCCAAGCAGCATGCCTGCCGCAGGCCCTGTAATGAACGTTCCTTGCTCGAGGACACGAAGACCTCCGAGAACTTTTGCCATTCACTGCTCCGAGTTTGCTATGTGCGTTGCGTACGCGATGACTGACCTGGACGTAGACCGCCTCTAAATACCCGGGACAAAACCGTCCGGCGCGTCGCCGTCGTAAACGAGTCCGTTGGTCGCCTGGTAAGAGAGCGCAAAGCCTATTGACCGCGACAGTTCCTCAGTGAGGTGCCCGATGAGCCCGGCGGTCCTTGCCAGAATGGGCACGCCTTTGAGCGCTTCCAGCGGAAAACCGACACCGAGCAGGACAGCGGGGATAGCCGCGGACACGTTCAACATGAGCGACTTGCCGACCACCTCGGGAATCACTGCCTCAATGGCCTCGGCGATGCGGACATACTCGAGATTGGCGCCTGCCTGTTGCGCAACCTTGAAGAGGGCCGCGACACGCGGGTCACGTGCCTTATGCAGGGGATGACCGTATCCCGGGATGGCTCGCCCTGCAGCCCGGTACTCACTCACGACCGAGGATGCCGCGCGCGGAATGTCGCCACTCTCTTCGGCGCGCCGACGCACTTCATCCAGCAGCCGGCCACAGGCCTCCGAAGCACCGAGGATGACGGAGCCGCAACCCAGAACGCCTGCGGCAACGGCGCCCTGCAGCGCATCGGGCGCCGCGGCGAGCGTCATGCGGCTTGCCTGCACGCTGGGCACGAGGCCATGCTCCGCGATGGCTACGAGCGTCGCATTCAACACAGCAGACGCCGGCGATGAAGGGAGCCGGCCGGTGACCAGCAGGAAAAAGTAGTCGGTGAACGAAATCTTTCCAATGAGCTCTTCCGAAAGGTCGCGCCCGCGCACGACAATCGTTTGAGCGTTGGATGTCGAGATCGCAGTCCGGGGAATCGTTTCCTTGCCGATTTTCATCTTGATGTCCGTTTTGTCGGTGTCCGCTCGCGACGAAGTCTCCTTTCATCGCTTCAATGTGGAGCAGTTTACGACTGGCCAAGCATCGACAAAAATGGTATTTTTCACTAGCTCATAATCGATGCCATCGATAGTTGAGCGTGCAGGACAACCTCTTTCGCCGGCCCATATGGAACTCCGCCATCTCCGCTACTTCGTCGCGCTCGCCGAACAGCTGAATTTCACGCTAGCGGCCGAGAAGGTGCATGTCACGCAATCCACCCTCTCCCATCAGATAAAGCAGCTCGAAGACGAACTGGGCAGCCGCCTCTTCGAGCGCGAAAGTCGGAAAGTGACAATGACCCAGACAGGCGAGGCGTTTCTTGAAAGAGCGCGCAACGCCCTTCGCGAAGTCGACGAAGGCCTGTGGTCCGTTCGAATGGCCGCTGAAGAGATGAGCGGCGTGGTGCGAATTGGCACGACGCACACCTTCAATATGCGCATCATTCCGCGATGCATATCGGTCTTCGTAGCGCGCCACCCCTCCGTGCGCGTCGAAGTGATGGAAATGTCGGGTGACGACATCGCAGAATCGCTCGCGCGCGGCGGTCTCGACATCGGCGTGACTTACAAACCGCAGAATGCCTCCGGCCTGCGATTCGAGGCGTTGTACACAGAAGAGATGATGCTGGCCGTCGGCCTGACTCATCCGTTCTCTAAACGACGCTTTGTTCGAATGTCCGAACTGCATCTGCAGAAGATCGTGCTTCTGCCCCGCTCGTTCGCAACACGTGCACTGCTTGACGAATGCTTCCGCATGGCGAACGCTACGCCCGTTGTCGTTGCCGAAATGAACGCCATTGCACCGATGATGGAACTGGTAAGCTCGACGGACATTGCGGCAATCGTTTCTGAACATGCAACGAGGCGTGAAGACGTGCGAATGATTCCAGTCGAGAGCCCCACGCCGACGCGCGCGCCGGGCCTGATGTGGCGGACCGAGGAAAGTCGTTCCCCGGCCGCGCGAGCCTTCGCGTCAATTATCCGGTCGGTTTGTGCCGAGGCGAGCCACGACAGGCGACGCGCAAGTTCGCGCACCGCTGCTCGAAAAAAACCGAATCAGCGCCAGGATTCAAACCCCGTTTCGAGTTAGTCTCACCGCAGACGCCACGAGAACATCAATGCAGAACGCGCCCCTATTCCATGTACTGCTCGACCATCTCGAATCGATCGACGCATCGTCGGCGGAAATCGCGCGCTTCATCGATCGCTGGCACCAGTTGAAATCTCATGAGGGTTTCCCGTGCCCGGTCTGCTACCTGCGCGGAGAAGACCATGCGCTAACCGTGCTCGCCGCGCAACCCGCGATCCAGCCGATGCTCTGCCCCGCTTGCGAGACGCTCTACAACGTGCCCATTGAAGACTGAGGCGCCTTAGGGCTCGTCGCCATAGTCGGCCGGATACGCTCACCATGACGCAGCCGTTGCCGCGACCTCGTCATGCGAGAGGTCGAGCTACGGCGAGTTGGTCCAAACAGTCTACCCATTACAGAGAACGTCACAACCTCTGCTAACCGCCCACGTACCGCGAAGGAAGTACTGGCGCATCAGCAGGAATCCGCACGACCGCGGTATTCAGCCACGCCTGCGGGGTGCCCTGCGAAACCGCATACGCGCCGACATAAGGCATCATGCAAGTCGTCTGATAGAGCTGTGGCGTCCAGCCTGAAGGCGCCAGAAAAATCGTCGTCGCGCGCTTCTCGCTGTACGGACACGCACCGAACGTCGAAATATTCCACAGGGTCTGCTTGTAAGTGTCGTAGTCGATGTTATGGCGTTGCGAACCCGCTTGCCATCCTTCGAGCTGGATAAACGTGTTGTAGCTGCCTGCGCTGGCGTACGGATCGTTGACTGTGCGTCCGGCGAGAAACGCCAGGATCAACGCGCAGTTTTCCGGCGCAAAGCTGCCGCTGACATCCAGATAGTACGTGCCGGTGATATTGGTGACGCTCGCATAGTGCGAGTTGCCCATGTCGTGCCGCGTCGGCAGGCCAGCCGAAGTGAAGAACTGATCGAACGCGCTCATGGCAACGCCCGCCGGCAGATCGTCCTTCGCACTGACGGCGACGAAATGCGCGCCCGCCGCCAGCAAGCTGGTGAACGCTGTCACGCTCGCGGCGTTCCACTTTGCACCGTCGCCGAATGGAAACGCACGATAGCCGCTGATAGCGAACACGGACGGATTGGTGCCCGCCTGCCAGGTGATTTGCGGCACCCACATGGTCAGCGGTCCGTTGCTCGCCGCGCCGCTCATGTAACGCGCGAGCAATCCGATCAGCGCCGCGTCCTGCGGCGGACAAGCCGCGTTGTTTCCTGACATGCTGCCGCCCTCGAGCCACTGTTGTGCCCATTGCGCGGCAAAGCCCGCCATCTGGCCGCCGGTGAAATCCGCCGGCTCGATATAGCCGTTCGGCGCACCGTTGCCGTACGCCGTGGTGACGACGGCCGCATCGCGTGTGCCTTCGCCAAACATGCTGTTGACGAAATCCTGGCTGTTATTGCGCGCCGGTGTATCGAGCAGACCCAGCGGCACGACCCACGCACGATCGTTGGCGTTGACCGCCCGATATAGATTCAGATAAGCCACCGAGTCGTGCCCTGGAAACGTCGTTGCATTGGCGCCCGAGATATAACCGGTCGACGCATCCACGCTCACCGTCGTCGAACCCGCTCCAGACGGATGGTTGTACGACACGCCGAAATTCACGGCGCTGGCCGTCAGGCTGAAGCGGCCGGTGCAGCCGCCCGAGCGGTTGAGCGCGCTGGCCACCATCTTTCGTCCATAGCCGATCGCGCCCGGCTGTGCTTGCGGCACAGGCCCGTCGCTGGCGGCCGCGCTGCCAAACTCGAGCGTCAGGGCGGCAGCCCAGTTCGTAAGGTTGATCGTCATCGATCGTTCCGACATGGCATCTCCTTGAGGGACCGTGAGAAACGTCGCACGGCGCAGTCGCTGCGCCGCACCCCACCACCGCGTTCAATCATCGTGATCGACTTCACGCACTCTGATTCTTCGACGACGCGCCGTAGACGCCCCACACCGTATAACCGGTGACGAGGAAATAGCCGCCCGCGATATACGCGGCGATCGCCGCTTGCGAGGTTGCCTGCTGCTTGAGCGTGTCGACCGCGCCGTTGATCACGCTCGAGACCCGCACGATCGCCTTGTCCGACGCGCTGACGGCGGTAGACGCCGGCCCGGCATTGGCCGCTTTCACGCCGCTGAACGCACCCGAGAGCGCTCCCGTGCCGAAGCCCTGCGCCGAGCTGAGCAGCAACTGTCCGACCGTTACCTTCTGGCCGGTGACGGCGTCGGTGAGCAGGGTCGAGACGTCCTTGCCGATCATGCCGGCTGTCGCCTTCGTCAAGGCTCGGAACGCGACGCTCGCCGTGGCGCTCATGCCCTGCGACAAACCCAGCGTGGCCGGCATCGTGGCAAGCCCGCCGATGCCGCCGCTCGCAAAGCCGGTCAGCGCACCGGTGCCCATGGCTTCGAAAAAACCCTTGGCCGTGAAGTCCCGGCCGTGCTGGACGTCGTACTGCAAGCCGCTCGTGCCGGCGCCGCTGATCGCGCTGGTGGTCGCGCTCCACAACACCGAGGTGGCGTTCTGCGCGACGACCTGCGCGGTCGTGAGCGGCGCGGCTGCCTCGACGCTGGCACTCGCGCCGGCCGCGACCTCGGTCGCTCCCGCCGCCGCCCCTTCGACCGCGACCTCGCCCGCCGCGGCGCCCGCGGCCGCACCGGCCGCTTCACCGCCCACGGCCACCGCGCCGGCTGCGGCCTCACCGCCGAGTGCCGCTCCCGCCAGCGCACCGTCGGCCGCCGCGGCTGCCGGTGCGGCGGCGCCGAACGTCACGAAGCTCAGTGCGATGCCGGCCGCGATCACCGCAACCATCGCCGCACCGATGCCGATCTGCGCCCATAGCGAAATGTTGCCGCTCGGGTCGACCATGTTCAGCGGGTTATTGCTCGCGAACACATAAGGGCTCGCAAATTGCCGTGCCGGATCGGGCGTGACGAAGCGCAGCAGCGCAGGGTCGTAGAGCCGCGCGCCGAAGTCGTACAAACCGAGCGTCGCGTCCCACGGCTTGCCAGCGTACTGGAACAGCCAGCTCGGTGCGCCGCTGCCCGCTTCGCTCAACAACCCGCCGAACGGCAGATAGTCGAAACTGGCAACCAGTGCGCCGGCTGTGTCGGTCACGGCCCAGACCGTGTTCTGATGATCGGCGATCGGATACTTCAGGGCGCCATCGTGCACGGCGGCGAGCCCATTGGCCCCCCAGATGCAAACCTGCGGCGTGCCGTCGTTCCAGATCACGAGCGGCGTGTTGCCCGCGCCCTGGAAACTGATCTGCAACGCGCTGCCCTGCTGACGCACCACGCGCTGATTGTTCAGGCCGCGTGCGTAGCGAACCACGTTCGAGCCGTTCGTCACGGCGGCGACCGTGCCGAGCGCCGGGTCGTATTCCATGCTCAGGCCGCGCCACTGATCGGGTTTGCCGTCGTTGCGATAGTGGAACGTGACGCCCTCCCCGTCTGCGAGCGTCGCGGTGTCGAGCCTGTCGGTGCCCGCGCTAAAACTCGCCGACAAGGTCGCGCCGTCCTGCGTGGCCTTCCAGATGTTGCCGTTCGCGTCGTACTCCGTCACTGCCTGATTGCCGCGGCCGGCGTTGGCCACGACCGCCGTGTTGAAGCGTTGCTGGCCGTCGTACGTGTACGCGACCGAACGCGTGTCGCTCAGCGCGCTGAAATTGAAGGCGGTGTCACGGCTGGCGATCTGCGAGTCGGGCGTATACGTGTAGTTCTGGCTGAACACCGTCTTCGTGCCGACGCTCGCCTGGTGCGTAAGGATGCTGCCGGGCGAGTCGTAGCCCCACGCGTCGGCTAGCGCGCCGCGTTGTGCGGTTTGCAACTGGCCGTCGGCGGTCCATGTATAGCTTGCGATCGCGGCCGGTGTGCCGGGCACGCCGATCGCGGTGATTTGCCCCTGATCGTCGTACGTGTAGACGATGCTCGGCAATGGACTGCCCGCCGGCAGATCGATCTGCGTGATCTCGTTCAGCGCGTTGTAGTGATAAGTCGCGCTGGCCGACAGTTGCGCGGCGCCGGATACATCGAGACGCGTCGTCACGACACGGCCCAAGGCGTCGTAGATCCATTGTTCGTCGACGGTGCAGTCGCCGAGGCCGCGTGCGGATGCCGGCGCCGGATTGTAAGTGACCGCGCGCGTGAGCTTGCCGAGCGCGTTCGGGTCCGTGCCATCGCCGTCGTAGCTGTAGACACGCGCCGCGGTTGCGCCATCGCTCGCACTCGGCCACGCGAGGTTGTCCACTTCCGCGGTGAGTTTTGCGGCGTCCCATGCGCCGGCTACCACGCCCTCCTCGACGATGCGGCCGAGCGCGTCGTAGCGGGTATAGAGGAAGTACTGCTCATCACCGTCGAGCGGCACCTGAACGAAGCGCGACTGACCCTTCCCGTCGAACAGATACGACGTGTTGCCGGTATCCGGATCGCTATAGACGCTTGGCTGGCCCAACGGATTCTGCAAAGTCGTCCGTACGAATGCGGCCGGGTCGGACTGCGGCCCGTTCGTGAACGCATTCGGCAATTTCATCGTGCCGAGGATCCCGGCCGTGCCGGCCGCCGCGTCATAGCTCGGGCTCACAGTGGTTTGCCCGGCGTTGCTGCCGTCGGTGGCGAGTTGCACGGTGGCCACCGCGCGCTTGGCCGTATCGACGAACTGCCGTCCCTGGTAACCGCCGGGCGTGGTGGTGAGGGTCGCGAAATACTGGCCGGCTTGCACCGGATCGTTCGCGGCACTTGCCGTATAGACGGTGCGCGTCGTTTCGCGCTCGGCGGGACTTGTGGTGTTGACGTCGTGAATCGACAGTTGCAGCCCAGGCTTGCCGCTTTCCACGATGCGGCCAAGCGCAGAGCCACCGTAGCGCAATCCGTTGTACGGATAGTTCTGGTCGTCCGAACGCTTGACCGGCCCGTCGGATTGGCCGGCGTAGTACGCCGCGACGTCGCCTTCCATCTCACAGGTGTTTTGCAGCGCGGCGAGGAAAGCCGGCACGTCGACGAAGCTCGAGCGGTATTGCAGCGGCGCGAACGCCGCGCCGCTGCCGAACGTGCCGGGCGCAATGCGCGTCAGGGCGAGTTGCCGGTCGAGCGCGTCGTAGACGACTTCCATCACGCGGCTGTCCGTCCCCTGCAGCTGATGCACCTGGCGCTGGCGCGCGGCGCCGTCGGTATAAGACTGGCCGATGCGCGGATTGGCGCCCGCCATCAGATTGACGATCTGCAACGCGTTCGGCCCGGTGGAGAACGTCAGGCCTTGCGACGGCGTCGCGGCGCTCGCATGACTGAACAACAACTGGCCGTTGCCGAAGAACAGCACGGCGCCCGGCACCATGGCGAGTAGCCATTGGGTCGCCAGATGCGGCGGGGTCGCCAGCGGGGTTTGCACGGTTGTGCCGCCCGCGCAGCTCCATTGCCAGCCGGATCCCGGAGTCCAGCCGATCTGCTCGCCGGCTCCGAACTGGAACGCTATCGTGCCGTTGCCCAGCGTCGCCGGCGGCACCATCTCGATGAAGAACACGACGGCCGGTGCGGCGTTCGCGGCGCCTTGCCAGAGCAGCGAGTCGGCGGCGTTGCCGGTCTTGCTCAGCACGCCGTCCGCGGTGCTCCACAGGCCCGGATTACCGGGCTGCCAGCGGGTGCGCCACTGCGCGCCGTCGAGGAAGGTTTCCGCGTGGCCGCCGTCGGCCATGTGCAATGTCAGTTCGGCATTCGGACTGGCGTTGTTGAACGCATCGTCGGACGCGCCCTGGCGCGACAGGAAGCGCACGTCCAGTTCCTGCAACTGACCGTCGCCGCCGACCGCCCCCAGCGGCCGGTTGTACGCGTCATAGAGCGTGAAGCTCACGTTGCCGCCGGCGTTCATCGTCGCGCGCAGCAGACGCGTGTCCGCGTGCCAGCTTTGAACCGTGACGTCGGTGCCGAACGGCGCGAACAGCACACTGTCCACCAGCACATTGCCGCTGCCGACATTGGCAAGGCGCAACGCGATGCTGCTGGTGCCCGCAGCCAGCGCGACCGACGCGCTCAGATACTGCCATTGCCCTTGCGTGTCGACGAACGCGAGGTGACTCTTCTGTGAGCCACAGTCGATGTCGATGCCCGAGCCGTCGGCGTCGTAGCCCGCGGGCGTCTGATAACGCACGGCCAGCAGATAGGCCGTACGCCCTGCCGCCGGCGCAACCGTCACGCTTGCGCTCGCACCTTTCGGTACGCTCAGGCTGCGGGTGCCGAGCCACGCGTTGGCCGTGTCGAAGGTCGTGCCCGTAAGTGTCCAGCCGCTCGCGTCTTCGTAGGACTGGAAACCGTTCCAGGCGCATTCGGCGAGCGCCGCGGCCTTGAATGTCGCCACCGGCAAACCCAGTGCGGTGCCGAACAGCGTTGCGCATAACGTCCCGGCGCCATCCGCCTGCTGCAAGACGGTGCCGTTGGCCGCGCGCACCAGGTTGCGCGTCGTGCATTGCCAGTCAGCGGGTGTTTCGCCCGGCGCATAGGTCGAAAATGGGAACGCGGCGGGTCCGCCGGTCCAGCTGAAGTCGGCTTCTTCGGCGGGCGTCAGCACGTCGTCGCCCCATAGCGTCGGCCAGTTGCTCAGCGCCGTGACCGCCGACGATGTCGTGACGCCGGCGTTGGTCGAGGTTTGCGCCACCAGGCTGCTGACATCGCTCAGCACGCGGCTGGCCGGGTTGACTTCGCACGCGTACACATTGGTCTGCACGTCGGTTTCGAGTTCGCCCGCGCCGTTCATCGTCGTGCGGGTGACGCTCGCCGGCTGTCCCGTGTAGGTGTACGGCAGCCCTTGCGGCGCGTACACGGTCGCCTGCCCCGAGGCGACGCCGTCCGTCACCGCGTTCTGCGCGGTCTGCAGGACGTACGCGCCATAAAGCTGAACCGGCGCGGCATGCGTATCGGTCGGGTCGCCCGCGCGCATCACATACGCATTCCATTCGTTCTCGACGCTGCTCAGGGTCGTGCCCGATGCATCGCAGGTCACGACGCTGTGCAGCAAGCCGTCGAGCATGTTGTAGTAATCGTCGGGCGCGACCAGCTGGTTGCCGTTCAGGTAGCAACTCGTCACCGAACCATTCACCGGATTTGCGCTGCTGCCGCCCGGGTACACGATGCTCTCGAAATATTTGACGACCTCGCCGCTCGCATCGCACGCGGCGCTCGCGGTGTTCTGCGCATAGCAGGTGGTCGAGCTTTCCGACAGGCCGTCGTCGATCGTGATGCTGGCGACGGGCCAATCCTCGATCGGCCCCTGGATCGCGTCGCCCGCGTAGCGATGCAGATTGACGCTGGTGGCGTCGTCGAGATCGCTCGCGGTGTCCGGGTACGTGAAGAACGCCGAGGCTCCGCCCGGATACATGCCCTGTCCCGGCAAATCGTGCTCCTGCGCCGTCCACATCTGCTGGCCGCCGAGCACTTGGGCGGAGCCGGCCACCCCGCCATTGCGCAGCACCAGCGCCGACGAAGCCGTTGCATGCCCGCTCGGATTCTGCGTGTCGTACGCCGCACAGGCGATAAACGCGGGACCTTCGTTGATCACCGACGCCGCGTTCAACTGATAGCGGTTGCTCGTTCCGGCGGCCTGGTTGATCAGCGTCTGGATGTCGCCGATGCTCTGCGTCACCGCATGCGACCAGTTGGTCGCCACGCCGCGGAAAAATAGCTGCGTGCCGACGCTCAGATAGTCCGGGTTGCCGCCGCTCGCCCAGTTCGCCGTGCTCTGGTTGCTCGGCGGGACGCTCAAGCCGGTGATCGCGGTCGCCGTGTCGGTCCAGTTCGCGCTGGTGCTGTTCGCGTCGTAGCCGACCAGTTGTGCTTTCGGCGAACCGTTGCCGACGAGAATCAGCGTGCCGTAGTCCGGTCCATACGCGTAACGCTGCTCGCCGACGATCACGCCGCTTTGCGGCTTCAGGTTGCTGTTCGCGAGCCACGCGTCGCCATCGAAGCGGATCAGGTTGCCGCCCACCGCGACCATCGCGTTGCCGATGCTCGCGGGCGCCCAACTGGTCGGATACGCGTTGTCGAATTTGTCGATGAAAGAGAACTTCGCCGGCGCGGCAAAGCGGTAGGCGCTGTTCCATTGCAGCACGAACACGTCGTAGCCCTGCTGACCGCTCGACGCGCCACCCGAGGTCAGATGCGAGACCGCCAGCAGCGACACGTCCGAGCTCAGCGCGACTGTCGTGGTATTGCTCAGCGAAAAGCCGAGCGTCGCGCTGCCGCCCTGCTGCCACGTGCCCGTCGGACTCAGATACGACAGCGTGACCTGTGACTTCATATCCAGCGTGGTGAAGTACTCGCGGCCAGCCGTGAACCACGTATAGGAGGCCGTCTGCTGGGTCGTATGCGTCCAGCTTTGGGTCGGCCAGTTCCACGTGAACAGGTCATAGGTGCCCTGATTGGCCGAGGTGCTCATCTGCGGCACGAGCACGAAGTTCTGCCCGGCCAGTGTCGAGACGTGGCCGTTGGCAATCGGCCAGTGCCAGGTCGGGCTGTTGCAACCGCCGCTGCCGCCGCCGGCAATCACTGCTGCGTCCCACTGGGCCCGGCGCGCCGGATCCTTGCGGAACAGGTGCAGATTGGTGTTGGTGCTCGTGTTGTACGTAATCGCAACGAAGTCCGCGGCGGCCAGCACGGCGACCGTCGAGAGATCCGTGCCGCCGTTGCCGTCCACCAGCAGCGGGTTGGATGGGTCCGCCTGCCAGCTGGTCCACTGTCCGTTCCAGGTGAGGATCTGCAACGACAACTGCTGCGTCGCGCTGTTGTTCCACAGCGCGACCGCATAGTCGGGACCGAACCACACGCGCGGCATCGACTGCTGCGGCATGGGCGCGGGCGCGGATAGCGTCAGCGCGCGCTCGCAGATCGGCAACTCGACCTGCTCATACGCATAGCTGGCGCTGCCGCCGGTCGGATAGACGACGCGACGCAACGCGCCGAGGTTGGTGGGCTCGCCGATGTCGAGGTTGTAGTCATAGCCATAGCCTGGCAAATTTTCTTCGGCTGGATTGAACAGCGCGAAGCCGGTGAGCAACCGCTTGCAGGTGTCGCCCGATGTGCCGGCAACGTTGGCCACCGCCTGCGCGCCCGGGTTCGACGGGCTCGGGTCGTAGACGAATGCCAGCGAAAACAGCGTCGAGCCGTCGGTATGCGTGACCGCGATCCCGCTCAGGAACTGCGTCTCGTAACGGTCCTGGAAGCCGTTGGGCGTGATGTCCGGCACGGTCTTGTGCGGATCCGCATATTCGCGCGGGCTCTCCGGTGTCGCATTGCTCCACAGTTTCGGCTGATAGGTGAAGCTTGCAGTACGGTCGAACACGTCGGTGATACTCGTCAGATAGCAGGCCTTGGTGTACGGCTTACCGCCCACGCCGACCTGCTGTTCCGCGCCATGCGTAAGCAGTCCGCTGCCGTCGCGATCGAAGCCGTTGTAGCCGTACGAGACGAATTCGCCAAAGCGGCTATAGGCGCGCTGCAAATGCCACGCACTCGCGTATTGCTGCTGCTTGCCGGTCACGGCGCTGTTGCCTTGCCACAGAGCGAGACCGTTGTCGTCGGTCCATTGCACGGCCCATTCGATGCTGTTGCCGGCACTGACGTTGTAGCCCTGCGCGGTTTGCGCGACGCCGCCGCCGAACGACATCGTCTGCCCCGTCTCGTTGGTCACGGCCCAACGCTCGTAACGCGAGTAATACAGCACCTTCCAGAACTTGTAATTGACCAGTTGGTACGACTCGCCGCCGTCGCTGGCATCGAGCGTTTGCTGATTCAGTTGCAGAACGAATTGCTGCTGGAGTGCATCATCGTCGATCCGCCACGGGCTTGCGCTGCCCGCGATCTTCGCGCTCGCCGAGAGCGGCAAACCGCGCTGCACGAACTCGCTGCGCACGGCGGCCGGCACCGTCTGACCGTCGACCAGCGATCCCGCCAACGCGCCGGCCATGCCGAACAGCGACGGATTGGCGGGCTCGCGGATCAGTTGGCTCGACACGCCCGCCATATTGATCGAATAGGTCGCGGCTCCCGGTGTCGGCGCGCCGCCGGTGTCGAGCGTGATCGCCGATACCGGCAATTGCCAGCCCATGCCCAGCACGCCCGTCGGACGGTCGCGGTTCCATGTCATCGCCTGCTGGTGGACGTTGCTCTCGTACTGGATCGACAGATCGATCTGCAGGCCGTCGTTGCCGGTACGCCCGGGCATCGAAAACAGTGCCTGCGTAAGGTTCACGTCGCCGCGAAACAGGTTGACGCTGCTCTTGAGCACGCCCACCGTGCTGGCATCCATCTGGAAAGTACGAATGCTGGGAATCGAGGAATCAGACATGACGGCCGGCTCCGGAAAGAACGCGCGCACGCGACCGCCCGCGGCCAATGCGGGCGGCGTGAACGCGCAGGTGTAAGGAGGCGCACGCGCGTGCGCCGTTGCATGTTGCGGCGGGTTGCCTGGCCGCTGACTCAGGTGCCGACGATGAAACCGCTGACGTTACTCACGCCGTCGTCCTGCACATGGCCGGAGTTGTCGATCAGCTTCGCCGCGCCGGTAACCGTGACGTCACTGCCGCTCACGCTCTGCACCGACAGACTCACTGAGAACGTTTTCACGTGATGGTCTGAGTTGTCGCGGTACTGCACCTTGTAGCTGCTCAGGAACGGCGTGTAGTGGGCGAACGGCTTGCCGAACGTGACTTTCTGCGTGTTGTTCTGCAACGTGTTGGTGCCGCGCACGAAGTTGCCGAGCGACGGGTCGCAGTTCGCCACGAGTCCCGCATCCACGGTGCCCGATACGTTTCCATGGCCGGTATCGTCGTACATATAGACCGTGCCGTTGATCGACGCGGTGTTCCCGCTCAAGGTCGTGCCGACAGCCGCGCATGCCGTCTCCATATGGTGATCGGTGCCGCCATACGACAGGTAGTAACCGGCGAGCGCGGCTTGCAGCACGTTCGGATCGGTGCCGGGAATCGTGATCGGCGAACTCGTCCCGCCGTTGACGATGCCGGAGACATTGCCGAGCTTCAGATTGGAATCGTCGACGCCGACCCACGCGAGCGCGACGACATTGACATAGGACGAAGCCGGATCGAGGTTGTTTCCGCTGGCATCGACCATCGTCGCATGCGCAGTGATGGCGAGGGACGATCCCGATTGATTGACGCTCAGCGAGACCGATATCGTCTGCACGTGATGGTCCGTATTGCCATAGCTCAACGAAAAAGCCGAGATGCCGACCATACGTTGCGTAATCTGGTCGGTGAAGTTGAAGGTGTTGGTAGCACCGGGTTTGATCTGGGCACTCTGAATCTGCAGCGGCATGATATTGCTCCCGAATTTGAATACGCGCGGACAAAGCCAGTCCCTGCCATGGCGATTTATGCGCCTTGGCTTAACCAGCCATTTTTAATAAAAAAAGGAAGCCCTTTCAGTAAAAGACTGAAATAAAACCCAACGTACTTTTATTTAAAAATTTAACATTTCCGCTAAATCAGAATCCAAAAAACAAAATCTCTCCCAGACTCCAGTGAAGGGAATCGGATTGTCTGATTTTGAAGAGCGAAAGCGCAGACCGCACCCTCGCGTACGAACGGAAATGCCCGTCCCGCGCGCCTGATGCCCCCGGTATTCGATGGCCTCCTACAGAACCTCGGCACTCTGAGCGGCCGATAGCCGGATTGCGTCTAAATTGCTGTTATGCGACTCAGTATGGTTGATGGCAACAGGAAATTCAATGTTCAGACCAATTCCGGAAGGCGTTGCCATCAAAAAAAATCGTTTCACTCAGGCGCTGGTTCGGCGGGTAAGGAAAATCACATTCCCAATTGAAAGAGAGACAATTTCAGTCGATTAGCACAGTTTGACGTTTGGCTATCGGGCATCGATGCAAAGCGGATCAACCGGGCGCGTTGTGCCTTGATTGTGCTCGGGTTGTGATGAGTGCGAGCCCGCACTGAATAAGCTGAAAGCCTTTCGTCGGAGCGGATATGTAGGACAATATGTTCCGTCAGCAGCGCACTCCGCACTCTACCGTCCAGCACACATACAGATTGGATGGTTAGCGACGCCGATACACCCAGAAGACAGAACATCAACCAAACGGGTCAGAATGGACAGCTTGCTTATCGGGCCGGCAACACGCAAACAGGCCGTTTTCGCAGGTACATTTGCGTCGCTTGTTCTGCTCACCTTCGTGATCGCGGGTCCGCGCGCGCACCAGACGTTGCCGGCAATCACTTCCTTCATGCCGATGTGCGCACTCACGGTGTTCACCATGTCGGGAATCGCCGCGTTCCTTCTCGGCGCCCGCTTTGCCGTGACGCAACAACCGATGATCGGCGCGCTCGGTGGCGCATACGCATTCACGGCGATCACCGTCGCTTTGCAACTGCTGATGTTCCCTGGCATTTTCACGCGCACTGGCCTGTTCGGTGCCGGCGCTTACAGTGCGGCGTGGATGTGGGTTTTCTGGCATGCGGGATTCCCGCTGCTCGTCATCGTGGCAGCGCTCATTCGCGACCGCTTTCCGGGCAAGTCGATCGAACTGCCTCATATCGACTTCTGGACCTGGGCGCTGATCGGTGTTCCAACCGCGCTTGCCGCCGCGCTAGGCGTCCTCGCTGTTTATGCGGATCTGTCGGCGCCTTTTCATATGGCGCCCGAAACGGGCGTGCTCTCAGGCGGCCGAACCGCGGTCGTTATCTGCTCGCTCGACGTTCTGGCGATCGTCGTCGTTTTGATAAAAGGGCGACTGCGGACGGTGCTCGATCTGTGGATCACCATCGCTCTGCTGGCGTCGTTCGTGGACGCTACCCTGAATCTGCTGAGCATCGTTCAGTTCACGCTCGGCTGGTACGTCGCACGGGTCTTCAGCATGCTGGCTCCCGGCGTCCTGGTCTGCGTCCTGGTCTGGGAAGTCACTGTTCTCTATCGCAAACTGTCCGAGGCGCACACGACTCTGTTGCATACCTCCATACGCGATGCCCTGACCCGCGTTTATAACCGTAGCTATTTTGACGACCAGTTTCGCAGGGAATTCGAGCGTGCGACGCGCAACCGTCAGCCGCTCTCGCTCGTCATGGTCGATGTCGACAATTTCAAAGACTACAACGACGCTTTTGGTCATCTTCGTGGCGATGCCTGCCTTAGGGTGATTGCGGGCGCGCTGGCAGGAACCGCGCGCCGGCCAGGCGATTTCGTCGCCCGTTACGGCGGTGAAGAGTTTGCGCTCGTGTTACCCGACACGGGATTGAGCGAGGCATCGGCGATTGCCGAGCAGGCCAGGCTCGCAGTCATGGACTTAGGATTGACAGCGCCGATACCCGCCGGTCAGATCACCATCAGCGCCGGGTGCGCGACGACTATTGACCCAAACACACTGGGCACGCCCAGCGCACTCGTTCACGCAGCGGATGCCGCGCTTTACGACGCAAAACGTGCAGGACGTAATCGGGTTCAGTCCGTCACGTCGCTGCCGTGAAGCGCGACTGTCTGTTTCAGGGCCAACTGCTCAAGCGATACTATCCAGCAGGTCCAGCAACGCGTCGCCGTCAACAGGCTTTCTGAAGAAACCCAAGGCGCCTCTTTGCAGATAGTAGTCTTCCGTATGCCCGCTCGAGTTCCCGGTGATGATGATGACGGGTGTAAGCGCGTTCGAATGAACTGTTCTTTCGAGTACTTGAATACCGTCAATGGGCCGCATTCCCAAGTCCGTGATAACGCATACCAGACCGGAGCAACCATCGGAAAAGAAATCCAGTGGCGATTCGTAGACTCGTACTCCATACCCGCCAGACGCAAGCAGGTTCGCAAGAGACGTCAAAACGCGCCGGTCGTCATCAATTATGGCGACGGTCCGAACCGGAGGCGTGGGCATTTTTTTCTCCGCTCATCGCTTCTCACGAAGAATTAATCGACCTCAGACATCGGACGTGGTTGTCAGCGATGCTTCGAGTTGCAGTTTGCTGGCCTGCCTGACGAGAGTAGCAAATGAATCCGCCTGCATTTTTCTCATGATGTGGCCGCGATGTACCTGCACGGTGTATTCGGTGATGCCAAGAATTGCTGCCGCCTGCTTGTTGAGCAGACCGCTTGCGAGTAACGGCAAAATCTCCTGCTCGCGAGGCGTCAGCGATTGATAGAGAGCCCAGAGTGTCGTCGCGTCCTCCGCCTCCTTGCGAAGCACGTATGCTCTCGCGAGAGCCGCATCGACCGCGCCCATCAATGCGTCTTCATTGACGGGCTTGGTGAGGAAATCAACTGCCCCGCCCTTCATGGCAAGGACCGCGGACGGCACATCTCCTCTTCCCGTAATGAAAATGACAGGAATTCGCGAGTCCGTGCGTACCAGCTTCTGGACTTCCAGGCCATTCATGTCTGGCATGCGCATATCCAGGATCAGACATGCAACGACATTTTTTTGACGCGGCGTGTCCAGAAACTCTCCACCGGAGCTGAATGCCTGAACGTTTCTTCCGTTTGCGCGCAGCAGTGCGGAGAGTGCTTCCCGCACCCGTTTTTCGTCGTCGACCACGTAGACCAATTCGCTTGCGGATTCCATGGAACCCCTCGGTGGTTAGGTGAAAGTCCCTCCTAACTTCGGCACAGCCGGGCCACGATAATCCCGCTTAATGTCCGTCTCGCGCGGTCGTGCCGACAAAAAAACCATTGCCATCGGAAACGTCACATGAGACCACGGACGGCTGTGTTGTGCATCACATGAATATGTAATGGCAGCGCCCAAAATGAAGTTGTAGGCTCGGCACCCGTTGCGAAATGGCCCACAAGGTCTGTCACGAATGATCTGCAAACGTCCTTGCGTTGACGTGTGCCTGAACCATCCCCGCACGGTCTGGCTGCGCAAATGCGGGCGCTGGTCAATGAATGCCCAGGTGGAAAGGCTTACCTGACGAGCCGACCGGCGATACCGCCCACCCTCGTCAACGTGCTGTCGCGTTCGACCGCTCTATCGGAAGACTGAAGCTGAAGGTTACGCCGCGGGACACATTGCGCACGGCCCAGATCCGGCCCGCGTGTGCCTCGATGATGGACCGGCAGATTGCCAGCCCCATGCCCATTCCTGTTTCCTTCGTGGTGAAGAACGGCTCGAAGATCTTCTTGAAGTCCACCTGTCCCGAACCATGATCCTCCACGTCGACCACCACGTTGTCCGCATCGCGACGCGAGCGAATCACTAGCAGCCTCGGCCGTTCCTCCGTTGCCGCCAGCGCTTCGATCGCGTTGCGCACGAGGTTCACGATCACCTGCTGGATCTGCACCGCGTCCGCGCTGATCTTCGACACGTCTTCGCCCAATATTGTCTCGAGCGAAACCGCGCTGCGCTGGATGTCGTCGGCCATCAGCGTGCATACCTGAAGAATCAGCTTGTTGATATCGAGTTCGACCTTCTGTGGAGCCGTGTGCCTGAAGAGCGCCCGAATGCGGCTGACCACGTCCGCTGCGGAATTCGCGTCGCGGAGCAACTGCTCGGCCGAATATTTGGCTTCGTCGATCCTGGGCGGCGTTGCGGCGAGCCATCGCACGCATGCGCGCCCATGCGCCACGATGGCCTGGAGCGGCTGATTGAGTTCGTGAGCGATGGAGGCGGACAGCTCGGCAACGGCCGCGAGCCTCGACGCCTGCGCGAGTTGCTCCTGCGCATCGTGCAAGGCCTTCGACAGTTCCGCGCCGTCATCGATATCGACGTCGAGGCCGAAGAACTTCATCACCTGCGCGCCGGCCGCTTCAGTACCGCGCTGCTCTCGAGCGTGGCCGACTTCGAGCCTTGATAGCAGGTCCGGCTCATCCGATAACTGCTCGAGGAGCGCGACGAGATGGTGCCGTACACTTTCGGATCGGCGCGCGCCCTCCTCGATTGCGATGGCCAATTCCGCCCACCGCGGCTGCCGATAATGTTCGGCCAGATAGGCCCGGACAATGATCTGCGCAATGAAATCGAAATGATCGAGCAGATACAGCGAGACGTCGGCCAGAAGTTCCTTGGCAATGCGTTCGTCCAACTCGCCCAGCGCGATGTACGTGCTCCAGGTTTCTCGCAACCCGAGGCGCAGCGCCTGAAGGAGGCTCTGCAGCGGCACGCGCTGATGCTCACGTCTTTGGCTGATTTCCCGGAAAGCGTCCATGTCCTGTGCCGATGGAGGTTCGCCCGACAACAGCGTCTCGAACCATACTTTGGCCGACAGCGCGACGGATTCGTGAACGTCCCGTTTCGCTGCCGGCGCGAGCAATTTGTATCCATCGAACTGGGTCAGTATCGCAAGCGTGCGTTCGACGACAAGCGTCAGATCGGCTGCGATGGACACGGTTTTTTCCCGCAAGTGATTGCTGATCTTTGGAACTTTGGCTAACACGGCTATATATCTATCAGTAGCAGGCGCGCGATTTCGACTGACAAGGAGCGCCGGCGCAGCGATGTTGACGGCTGCGCGCCGACCGGTTCCCGCCTGGTACTCTGCAATGCGATTCGAGGCGGCGTATCATGTGGCAAAAAACGAGTCGTTCCCGGCGAAGCGCCAGTGAGCCGCCCGGCAGTGATCGACAAGCGCGCTGCCTTCTCCAGGGGGCACGCTTCGATCCCAACCCGGTGGACGCATGATCTCCTGGCGCGGCGCTGCCCACCATCCCCCATACAGGGGAGATGCCCGCCATCCCCCAACACGGGGGATACGCTTCAATAGATGGGGGATGGCGGCAAGCACGCCCACCCCAAAAACAATGTGACTGAAAAATGCGTGTGGTTGGAGAAACGTCCACGATCGGGCCGCATCTTTTCCTTGCAACGAAGGTCGTTCCGCCGCGTTTGCCGGTGGATCTGATCGTTCGTCCGCAACTCGTCGGTCTGGCTGAGCGCGCCGCGAGCAAACGTCTCACCGTGATCAAAGCGCCCGCCGGATTCGGCAAGACTTCGCTGGCGCTCATCTGGCTCGACCGGCTGCGCGCGAACGGTGCGCGGGTGGCCTGGTTGTCGCTCGACGCCGAGGACGACGAACCCGCACGCTTCGTCAATTACCTGGCGCATGCGTTGTGGCATGCCTGCGGCAATGTCGGCGCGGCGGCGATCAGCCTGACTGCCGACGCCGCGTTCGTCCCTCTGCACGCCGTCGTTTCCACGCTGATCAACGAGCTTGTCGAAGTCGACGACGAGGTCGTCCTGTTTCTGGACGACTATCACGTGGTCACCCTTCAAGCGGTGCACGACGCGATGTCGTTCTTTATTGAAAAGGCGCCGCAGAATGTGCATGTGGTTCTCTGCAGTCGCACAGAACCATCGCTGCCGCTCGCGAGGATGAGAGCAGGAGACGATCTGCTGGAAATCGATGCGTCGGCGTTACGTTTCGACTTCGACGAAACGAAGCGCTTCGTCGAACACGCATTGCCCGGCGTGCTGAACGCTTCCCGCATCGAGACGCTTTTTGCGAGCACAGAGGGCTGGGCTGCGGCGCTGCGCATCTCGATGTCCATGCTCTCGCGCAAGGAATGCCAAGGCGTTAAGGAGCCTGGTGCGCCGTCTGGCGCATCGCGGCCGTTCGCCGCCTATATCGAACACATGTTCGAGCGGCTGCCCGCCGAAATAGTCGGGTTCATGCTGCGCACGTCGATACTCGATCGATTGAGCGCGCCGCTCTGCGAGGCGGTAACGGGCCTGCACACGAGCCAGCGCATGCTGGACGACATCGCCGAGGGGCAGATGCTGTTGCAAGCGCTCGACTGCGACGGAAAATGGTTCCGCTATCACCATCTGATGGGCGAGTACCTGCGAGCGAAGCTCGACGCACAGCACGCCGACGAGGTGGCGGAATTGCATTGCCGCGCGTCCGGGTGGTATGGCGGCCAGGAGCTGTGGACGGAGGCAGTCAAACATGCGATCGCCGCGGGCACCACGGATAACGCGATCCGTCTCATGGAACAGTGCGCGATGGCACTGGTCAAGAAAGGCGATCTGCTCACGCTGCTCGGTTTGCAGCGCCGCTTCCCCGTG
The DNA here is from genome assembly GCF_046027915.1 of Paraburkholderia sp. RL17-347-BIC-D. Classification (NCBI taxonomy): domain Bacteria; kingdom Pseudomonadati; phylum Pseudomonadota; class Betaproteobacteria; order Burkholderiales; family Burkholderiaceae; genus Paraburkholderia; species Paraburkholderia sp. RL17-347-BIC-D. Next base: position 97,832 of record NZ_JARESS010000015.1, on the reverse strand, counting down.
GGTCTGTCCGGTGCACAGGTGCGGGTTACGCTGGCGATCGCCTGGGGAATGGCGCTCGCGTTGCGTTTCGACGAGGCGCTCGCGATGCTGGATACGGTCGAACGTGATATCCCGTCCCAGACCGGCGCCGAGCCCGAAGACATCCGGTGGGAATGCCAGGCGATCCGTTCGGTCGTCGCGGCACTAAAGGACGATCCTGAAGCGGCGCTCGCTATCGCTGAGCCATGCCTCGAGCGACCGTCCGCCAATATCTGGACGACCAATGTGGCATCCAACGTCGTGCGCTTCGCGCACTGGAAGGCCGGCAACCTCGAAGCGCTTTACGCCACGCCGTGGATGTCCTATTCAATCGAAGAAAATCAACGCAATCTCTATTCTTCCGTCTACCGGCTGTGCCTGCTGGGACACGCGGAGATGCAACAGTTGCACTTCGAGCTTGCAGAACGGTATTTCACGGAATCGATGAAGCTGGCCGAACGCGAAGCCGGTCCCGATTCGATCTCGGTAGCACTATGCGCACCGATGATCGGACAGATCTGGTACGAACACGGCCGACTGGACGAGGCTGAAACGCTGGTTGCCGGACTGATGCCCGTTATCGACGTAGCGGTCTTGCTAGATAGCGTGTTGATCGCCTATCGCGTCCTCATCCGAATCGCAGTCGCGCGTTCGGACATGAGGCAGGCGTATGCGTTGCTCGATCGCGCGCAGGCGTTGGCTTGCGCACGTGGATGGGAACGCATGACCGCCGCCGCCCTGGTCGAACGCATACGGCTCTATCTTGTGGAAGGCAGGACGGTCGAGGCGGCTGTGTGCGCCGCCCAACTCGATCAGGTGGCGCGCTCCCAGTCCCATTCTTCACGCTCCATCTCGCTCGAGATCGAGGATTATCGTGCACTAGGGGCGGCCTCTGTCGCCGCGGCTCAGCACCGGACCGAAGAGGCCACTGCGCTGTTGAGCACCGCGCTGCAGAGCGCCGAACGGCGACATGGAGATTTCCTCGCGATACGTTTGCGAACCATGCTTGCGCTCGTCCGGCTGGCAGCGAACGAACGCACCCGTGCGATCGAGGTCTTTAGCGAAGTCCTGAAGATCGCCGCGCCCGCAGGGGTGTACCAATCCATTCTCGATGTGGGCCCGGACATCGGCGACTTGCTGCACGCCGTTTACGACGACGCGCACAATACGGCGCAAACGAACGAGACGATCGCCTACGCCAATCATCTGCTCCATGGCTGGCGGACACTCTATCAGCCCGGCGGCAACCGTCAGCGCGACACGGAGCGCGGATCACTGAGCTCAAGGGAGCGCGAAATCGTCGACTTGATTGCGAGAGGACAGTCGAACAAGGAAATCGCAAATACGCTTGGAATTGGCGCTGAAACCGTCAAATCTCATATGAAGAGCATCTTCATGAAACTCGGCGTCGATAAGCGAGCTCAAGCCGTTGCACACGCGCGGGACCTCGGACTCGTGGGTCCATACTAGGCCGCGTGCGGAGGGGCCGCTCACGGTATGTGGACTAACGCACTTGCCGGGCTCAGCCAGGGACCATGCCGCCACGAACCGCGGAATTCCGGAACTGAGGTTGCGCCGCCTCAGTCCCGATACAGCTTCCTATCAGAGTCCGTCTGCTCGCCCCGAGCGAGACGTTCCATCCACATCACCACCATACCCGGATACCGCACCTTGCGCTGCGGTGTTCTGTGCCGCGACTTTCGCTTCAGCAGCCTGGATATTTTCCGGGTAATGAACCCAATCGCGCGGGTTGTAACCCGCTTTCTCGAGCTGTTCCAACTGGGCACGCACTTGCGCACGGGTCAGCGACGGACTTGACTGTGCGAACGATGCAAGAGGGACAACGGCAAGCGCCGCAACGAGAACAACCTTGGTGAACGACTTCATGACTTCGTACCTCTTAGAATGGTTGGTGGCAGGACCACACGGGTTTTCTGCCACGGCTGAAAACAGTCTAAGAGGGAGAAGCACTTAGGGTAAGTACCAATTTTGCCAATTCACCGTTGCATCGGCGCACACAATCAGAAAAGCGATCTCATCACTTTTGGTATTCCAACACAGAACCGATCGTGTCTTTTCCGCAGACCTCGATCTTGGTGCACAGCTATCCTCATCCTCAGAGGACGCCCTTCAGGCAATCTTCCGCGCGCCAGCCATGCAACCACGCCAACGCGTCGTAGAACTGCTCCTGCGTGCGGCCGACCCAAAGCGAGTTACGCACCAGACGCTCGACACCCTTCGCGTGATAGATGCGGCCCATTTCGCGCGCCGAGTACAGCACGCGTGCCGTGCGCGGAATACGTGCGGTCTCGTACAGCTTGAACGCGGCTTCGAAATCGCCGTCGGTCGCGGCAACGGCCGCGCCGAGCGTGACCGCGTCTTCAAGCGCCTGGCAGGCGCCTTGGGCGAGGTACTGGGTCATCGGGTGCGCGGCGTCGCCGAGCACGGTGGCGCGCCCGTCGCTCCAGCGTTCCACGGGATCGCGGTCCGCCGTGGCCCAACGCTTCCAGGAAGTCGGCCGGTCGAGCATCTGGTGCGGCAGCGGATGGATGCCCTCGAAGTACGACAGCACTTCCTGCTTGCTGCCTTCGCGCACGCCCCATTCCTCCTTTTCGCGGCTATGGAACGTGACGACGAGGTTGTACTGCCGGCCGCCGCGCAGCGGATAGTGCACAAGGTGACAATGCGGACCCGCCCACACGACAGGCGCATTGATTTGCAGATCCGTGGGCATGTTCTCGGCATCGACGACTGCGCGATACACGACATGTCCCGTCACGCGATGCTCGTCGCCGATCAATGCCTTGCGTATCGCTGACTTCACGCCGTCACAACCAATCACCGCGTCCGCGCTGTAGCCCTCGCCATGCTGATCGGTGACGGTCACACCGTCTGCATCCTGATCGAGCGTGCAGACCTGCGTGTTCGTGCGGAACTGGATCAGCGGATGATCCTTCACGGCTTCCAGAATCGACAGATGGATGTCCGCGCGATGAATCACCGCATACGGATTGCCGAAGCGCTCGCGATACGGCGCGCCGACGTCGACGCGCACGATTTCCTTCGCGTCGAGCGCGTCCATCAGGCTCAGATAGTCGGTGAACACGGCGCGGCCACGCGCCGCCTCGCCGACACCCAGCGCATCGAGCGCATTGAACGCGTTCGCGGCCAGCTGGATGCCCGCGCCTATCTCCTGGATTTCCGGAGCCTGCTCGAGCAGTTGCACGCGAATGCCCTGACGCGCCAGCACCAGCGCAGCGGCCAGGCCGCCAATTCCGCCGCCGATCACGAGCACGCGGCGCCCTTTGTCTGTCTCACTCATGACTGTCTCCCCATGATTGCCCCGCCATCAAGCAATGTAATCCGGCTGGCGCTGCGGCTGCGCAGCAGCAAATGCCGGGTGTTTCGACGCGTGTTCATACACAGCGAGGCAGCGCGGATAGGCGCTCAGATCGCAGTCCATGCGCAGCGCGTTGGCGATCTGCGGCACGAGGGCCACGTCAGCGAGCGTCGGCTGCGCGCCGAAGCACCAGGGCCCTTCGTTGCTGCGTTCAAGCATGCGCTCGGCACCGGCCATCCCTTCAGCAATCCAGTGTCGATACCACGCGGTCTTCTGCTGTGGCGTCACCTTGAGTTCCGTTTCCAGATAGCGCAGCACGCGTAGGTTGTTGACTGGATGAATGTCGCACGAAATCAGTGATGCGAATTCGAGCACGCGCGCACGCGCCACCGGTTCGAGCGGAATCAGGCGTGGCTCGGGATGCGTCCGGTCGAGATAGTCGATGATCGCGAGTGACTGGCCGAGTTTGAAATCGCCGTCGACGAGCGCCGGCACCGACGCCGACGGATTCACGTTCGCCACGTAGTCCGCCGCGCGATGTTCGCCGATGCGGATATTGACGGGCAACGTGTCGTACGCGAGACCTTTGAGCGCGAGTGCAATGCGCACACGGTACGAGGTCGAGCTGTTAAAGAAACTATGGAGTTGCACGAGTAGATCTCCGTCCAATGCAGATTACGTGTATCAGGCCACGCGTACCGTCACTTCGCCCAGACGCTCGACGCCTACTTTCATCGTGTCGCCCGACTTCACCGAGCCGACGCCTTCCGGCGTGCCCGTGAAAATCACATCGCCCGGTTCAAGGCGGAAGTACTTAGACAGGTCCGCAACGGTTTCGGCCACCGACCAGATCAGATGCGACACATCGCTCTTCTGCTTTGTCTCGCCGTTGACCGTCAGCCACAGGCCGCCACTTTCAAAGTGGCCGACCGCACTGGCGGGATGAATCGGGCCGATCGGCGCCGAACGGTCGAAGGCCTTGCCGATTTCCCACGGACGGCCCATCTCGCGCATCTTCATCTGCAAGTCGCGGCGCGTCATGTCGAGGCCAACCGCGTAGCCCCATACGTGATCGAGCGCCTGTTCGACGGCGATATCCGAGCCACCCTTGCCGATCACCGCGACGAGTTCGGCCTCGTAGTGGTAGTTCTGCGTCTGCGACGGATACGCGAGTTCTAGCGTCTCGCCATCAGCAACGGGCACGACGGCATCGGCGGGCTTGCAGAAGAAAAACGGCGGCTCACGATCGGGATCGAAGCCCATTTCACGTGCGTGCGCCGCGTAATTGCGGCCCACGCAATAGACGCGACGTACCGCGAATTGAGCATCGCTGCCAGCGACGGGAACGGCGATCGGAGCTTCGGGAGGAAATACAAAAGCCATGATGAATTCGACTCGGAGAAGAGGATTGAGCACGCGCCGCGCCGGCGGCGCGCGTAAGAAAATGCCAACGGTTAGCTGCGTTCTTCGCGTAACAGATTCAGCGCGGCGAGCACCGGACGATCCGAATAGCTGAACAGCACGCTTTCCGCAGCCGCCGACAAGTGCACGGGCGCCCACGACGGCGCGACGAACACGTCGTGAGGCTCGAAGGTGAATTCGTCACTGCCGATCTTCACGGCGCCCTTGCCTTCGACGACGCAGTACACGGTTGCATCGGTGCTGCGATATGTGCGGCCTTTGAAGCCCGCAGGCAGGTATTGCATGAAGGTCGCGATGGTCGGCATCGGCCAGCCGCCCGTCGCCGGATTCACGTAGCGCAGCTTCACGCCATCCCATTCGTCGAGTTCGCCGTTTCGCAACAGCGCGTCGAGCGCTTCGCGGCTGCGCTCGTACGGGTAGCTGAAAATCGGCGAGGTGGGATCGGTCACACGATGCCGCACGGGCACCATGTTGTGGCCGAAGCGCGCAAAGCTGTCGCCTTCCGGGCGCGACACGGGCTGCGTCGCCTCGGGATAGTTCTCGGCGAAACCCGCGTCCATCTGCGCGACGAGCGGAATGTCCAGGCCGTCGAGCCATACGACGGGTTCGCCGCCGTCTTCCACGGACGGATTGCCGTGGTCGTGCCACGTCCACGACGGCGTGATGATGAAGTCGCCCGGATGCATGGTCGTGCGTTCGCCGTTGACGGCTGTCCACGCGCCCTTGCCTTCGACGATAAAGCGCAGCGCCGATTGCGTATGCCGATGGCTCGGCGCGATTTCGCCCGGCAGGATCAACTGCAATCCGGCGTACAGGTTCGGCGTCATGCTCGACTTGCCGGGCAGGCCGGGGTTTTCGAGCACCAGCACGCGACGCACGGCCTCTTCGGCGCTGATCACGGAACCGGCCTGCATCACGAGGTCGCGCACTTGCGCGTACTTCCAGATCGCGGGCTGGGCTTTCGGTTGCGGCGTCTTCGGCACGAGGTTGTGCAGCGATTCCCACAGCGGCGACATGCGCTGCCGCGCGATTTGCTCGTAATAGGCCGCGCGCGATGCGCCCGGAGCGTTGTTGCTCATTCGCGTCTCCTTTCAGTGTCTCGTGGGTCAGGCGCGTCGCGGGTCACGCGTCGCTCTTGTCGACCCTCCGCATTATTTATATGCGACAAAGCTATACTCGGTAAAATGGCAAAAACATCTAGCCCATATGGTTTTGGGTATATCTGCGCTACCACAACGGGAATCTGACGAGAGGATTAGGAGATGGACTGGACTTACCGTCTTCGTCTGAGGCATCTGCAGGTGCTGCTGAGCCTCGCGAGCACAGGCAATCTGAGCCAGTCGGCGGCGGCGCTCAACACGACGCAGCCGGCCTTGTCGAAATGGCTCAAGGAACTGGAGGAGGATGTCGGCCTGCCGCTATTCGAGCGGCACGCGCGCGGCTTGCGGCCTACGTCGTATGGCGAGGCGCTGATCGAACACGCGCGCCGCATAGAAGCGCGCCTCGACGTTGCGCGCGACGACATGCAGGCAATGCGTGAAGGCGGTAGCGGCCTCGTGAGCATCGGAACGTCGGGCGTATCGGCGGCCGATACAGTGCCCCTCGCCGTCTCCCGGCTTCTGGAGCGCATGCCTCGCGCGCAGGTGCGACTCGTCGAGAGCACGATGAACCAGCTGATGCCGCAGCTGGTGCGCGGCGAGCTGGATATCGTCGTCGGCCGGTCTGGCCAGCAGTACGACGATCCGCAGTTGCAGACGCAGACTCTTTACACGGAGCCGATCAACTTCGTCGCGGGACCGCAGCACCCGCTCACCCGCAAGTCGACGCTCACGTGGGAAGACGTGCTTGGTTTTTCATGGATCGTCTGGCCACAGGGAACACCGGTGCGAACGGCACTGGAAGCAGCGCTGACGGCCGAAGGACGCACGCTGCCAGATCATTGCGTGGAATCGAATTCCTCGATTCTCAACCTGACATTGCTGAACAACACGGAACTGGTAGGCGTCGCATCGCATCGGGCCGCGCTCCGATTCGAGCAGTTAAACGCCCTTCGTATTCTGCCTATCGAACTCGAAGGCTTCGGGTCGGTCTCGGTCTACTGGCACGCCGAGAACGTCAATCGCGCCGCGGTGGCCATGACACTGGAAAGCCTGCGCGCTTTCGCCGATCCGCATATGGAAGAATGGCACACCGCTTAAGGCCTTGGACGCCGGCCCACGTTCAATCCACGACCGTATCGCCTTGAGACTTCTGGGTGAGGTTCGTCTCGATCTGACGCATGACCTTCCAGAAAATGCGCATATCTTTTTGGGTGATCCCGTCGAATGATGACGAAATCATCTCAGTGAGCTCGGGCAGCATTTCATCGACAAGCCGCTTGCCCTCGTCCTGCAGATTGACGAAGTACTTTCTTCTGTCGTTTGGATCGCGGGTTCGTTGCACGAGGCCGCGTTTTTCAAGGTTATCCAGCGCCGGTACCGCGGTGGTCGAGGCAATGCCAACGCGCTTGCTGAGTTCCAGCTGGTTTAGTTCACCGCGTTCGGCCAGGACTCGAAGGTAGTACCAGTACGCGATCGCGAGATTCTCCCTGTCGAGAATCTTCTGTGCTTGCGCGTCGTAGAGCCTGTGTATCGTTCGCGCCATCCACGGCACAGTTCGGCCCCGATCATCAAACACGTTAGAGGGTTCTGTTGCTGCCGGTCGTACGGCAACGTCCATCGTTGCTTTGGCCGCAGTGGAATTTGACTTGGGCATTCGCTCATTCCTTGACATGGAGTCTTTGACTTTATTCACCCAAAACACATCATTCGATATAACTCTATCTCCAACGGAATCATCTTTTTAAAGATGATTCGTTTCGACAGAGATCATACAACAGATACCCGTCTGTTCATCTGTATCCGCGAATCCACTTATAGTGCGGGACCGGCACGCTGCTTTGTCGACGCTCACCGTCTGGCGAGGCCGCTGCCGTTAGTGGCCCCGCGCACAGGGTAACGGCATCAGGCTGTCAGGAAAGCAGCACGCCAATTCCACGCCGGAGTTGGCAACTGCTGCTCCGTGCAACCTCTAACCTTGCCGGCCTGGATCAGATCGCAAAGCTCTCGAGACTTGCCGGATGGAATAGCTCCCGAGCTTCCAGCCGGCGGCTCGACAGTCCCTCCGCATAATGACGGGCGAGAAAGCGGTCAACGACATGTTCATTGTCAGCAAAACCGTATGACCAGAAGTCGGTACCCATCAGCTTGCGAGCGGCACGCAACTGATCCTCAACGAACGGCAACGTAATCTTCGTGGCCGACGTATCGCTCAGCCGAGTCAAGGCAAGAGCCTTGGACTTCTCAAACGCCTTCATTACTGCGCCGGGCAGCCACGGGTGACGTTCCGCGAGCGTCTTCCTGATTCCGAGCGTGTGCATGATAGGGAAAAGCTTCGTGCGCGAATACCACTCGGCGGCGGTCTTGTGCGGATCGTCGAAAAGATACCTGACCTGCGGATGTCCACGGTCGAAGCAGGAAGGAGCGCGCGGCCCGATGACCGCGTCGATCTCCCCTTCTGCCAGCAGGTTCGAGATCGTCTGCCCTTCAGGAGCGTTCTCCAGTTTCACATCGTCAGGCAGATTCAACGAGATTTTCTCAACGCGTGTCGCATCCTCGTAGCCGCCGCGCACCCACGTCACGTCGGAAGCCTTCACGCCGTATTCTTCTTCGAGAAAGAGACGGACCCAGACGTTGGCGGTGAGTTGATACTCGGGCACGCCGATGCGCTTACCCTTCAGATCCTCAGGGCGGTTGATACCGCGGTCCGCACGCACATAAATCGAGGTGTGCCGAAACGCTCTCGACGGAAACACCGGGACAGCGATGTAGGGTGAAGTGCCCGCTGCGGTCTTCACCGAGTAACTGCTAAGCGAGAGTTCGCAGATATCGTAGTCCGCATGTCTGAAAGCACGGAAGAATATCTCTTCGGGATCCTGCAACATGAAAACCGGATCGACACCCTCGATCTGCACCTCGCCATCGACCAGCGGCCGAATCCGGTCGTAGTTGCCTACGGCGACGGAAAGCTGAAGCTTGCTCATTGCGTCTCCTGAACGTTACTGAAAATGCAACCTCTGCGGGTTGATGCGTCGTCTAGTGGCTCACGACTCCTGTCTCGCTCTTTCCGGTTGCGAGAGTGCCAACGCAGCGCAACCTTCATCGCGATCGACAATCGAGTCAATTCGTTTTATATCGCATGATCTTACAAGGAATTATGCGCGTCAAGAAGTTCTCAGGGCGAGACGACACGCGCGCCACATGAGACAGATATGACTTTGCCAGGGGATTCCCTGGAGTTTCTTGACATCATTCATTCCGAGACACATCATTCGATATAAATCGATTTCCAACCAGATCCAACAGAAACCCTTAAAGCAGGAAAACCGCCATGGACACCGCTACGACGGAGAACTGGGACCGCGAGGCCGACGTCATCATCATGGGAGCCGGCGCGGCTGGCATGACGGCGGCAATCGTGTCAAAGAACGAAGGGCTTGTGCCGCTCGTTCTGGAGAAGACCGACCAGGTCGGGGGCACCTCCGCCTGGTCGGTGGGCATGATGTGGTTCGTCGACAGCGCGCCTATGCAGGCGGCCGGCTTCAAAGACTCGTTCGACAAGGCGCGAAAATACTTTGCCGCCACGGTCGGGACCAGTGTCGACCGCTCATTGCAGGAAGCCTACATCTCGCAGGGCCGTGTCGCGCTCGATTACCTGTTGCGTCACTCCGAACTGGAAGTCATGGCGCTCGAGTATCCGGACTACAGTCCCGAACTCGAGGGCGGGATGTTCGGTCGCGCTCATGCCCCGCTCGAATTCGACGGACGCAAGCTTGGCGCGCACTTCAAGGATCTACGTGCCCCGCTTCCGGCCTTCGCGCCATTCGGCGGGATGATGCTCGACCTCGTCGACCTGCTCCATTTCCTCTCCTTCACGCGCTCGGCGCGGTCGTTCTTCCATGTACTGAAGCGCTTTTTTCGCTATGGCGTGGACCGGCTGAACTATCATCGCGGCACCCGGCTCGTCGGTGGGAATGCATTGATAGGCCGTCTGTACAAAACAATGCTGGATCAGAACATCGACGTCTGGCTGCGCGCGTCCGCGACCCGGCTGATCATGGATGGCGGCAAAGTCACGGGCGCGGAAGTGGTGCGAGACGGTCGGACAATCCGCGTACGCGCTCGCCGGGGCGTCGTCATTGCGACGGGGGGCTACCCCGGCAACCAGGTCATGCGCCGGGAGCACTCCCGACAACCAACGGTCGAACTCGGACTTGGTCTGCCCAGCAACGTCGGCGAAGGCATTCATCTTGGCGAATCGGCCGGCGGTCGACTCGACCACAACGGTCAGGACACCGGCTTCTACGTCCCCATGTCGGTCTATTCGAACGACGCGGGTGGCAAGGAACTCTGGGGGCACTTCATGCTCGACCGTCCCAAGCCCGGCTTCATTGCCGTAGGCAAGGACGGATACCGCTTCACGAATGAGGCGGCGTCGTATCATGCCTTCACGCTTGGCATGTTCAACGCAGGCGCAATCCCGGCCCACCTGATCGCAGATGCCACGGCGATCAAGAAGTACGGGATTGGCGTCATCTTGCCCGGCAGCTTGTCGTTGCGACGCTATGAGAAAGCGGGCTACCTGTTCAGCGGTCGCACGTTGCGTGAACTTGCCGGCAAGATCGGCGTCGACCCGAGCGGACTGGAACGCAGTGTCGAGCGCAACAATCGCTTTGCGAAAACCGGTATCGACGAGGACTTCGGGAAGGGATCATCTGCGTACAACATTTATAAGGGTGATCCGACACACTCGCCAAGTCCCTGTCTCGGCCCCATTGAAAAGGGGCCCTTCTACGCCGTCAAGCTGATGCCGGGCGACTTTGGAACGAGCCGCGGGCTCGTGACCGGATCTCACGGAGAAGTGCTCGACGACGATAGTCGCCCGATTCCCGGACTATATGCCTGCGGCAACGATATGAACTCGCCGGTAGGCGGTCACTACATCGGTGCCGGAATTACGCTCGGGCCCGCATTGACGTTTGGATATCTCGCCGCCATGGCGCTTGCCGAGAATGATCAGGCCGAGGGCATCAGCAAGTCGGAGTCCACTTCATCGCGTACGCAAGACGTCGGCCTTTCCTGATCAAATACCGCAAACCGCTGAATCGTCCATTCGATGAAGGCGCGTACTCCGCGCCCTCGTTTCGGCATCCAAACCTTCACTGTCTTTCAATTCGCTTGCGCGCTCGTCGTCCTTTGATTGGCGGTTTCCTTATATCGCCTGTCGTCGCCCCGTATGTATGCGCACAAGGAGTTCATCATGAAAGACAGTTTGCCCATTTACCGGCTCGAACCCCAAGACACCAGCGTCAAGCGCCTGGCGATGCTCGGGCGGCAAATCTTCGGCCTGCACGATGAGTTCCGGCTCAGCGAAACGCGCGACGGCAAAGTACTGCGCAACGCCCACCACCTCGTGGAAATTGCCAATGCCAGCGGCGCGGTATGGGCCGCTGACGAGTCGCAGATGTGGCGACCATCAGTCAGCGCGGAACTGCCGGGCGATGACGACGCACTGTCGATAGCCAAAGACTTTCTGCATCGCGAAGGTTTGCTGCCTGCTTTGGAAGCGCCGTTTTCCTATGGCAAGCCGGTGATCGGCGGCACTCATTTCGCGTTACGCAAGGACGGCAAGCGGCAAAACCGGCGTCTTGACGTACAGGTGGTGTACCCGGTTATGGTCGACAAGATTCCCGTAGTCGGCGGTGGCAGCGATCTGACTGTGACATTGGGACACAAAGGCAGCGTGATCGGCTTTAGCGGCGGCTGGCGCACAGTGGTGGCTGAATTCGACGCGAAAATGATCGCGCCGGACAAAGTGAAGGAACAATTTCACGGCCTCATGAGCCAGATGAAAATCGAATCCTTCGACATGTCGCTCGCCTATTACGCAGCGCCGTCGTTTACCGCGCAGGAGTTCCTCTATCCGGTGTACGTGTGCCGCGCCACGGCCGTGTTCGGCAAACAACGCGTGCCGCTTCGGCAGGTCATGCTCGCCGCCACCGACTTCGGTCCACCGCTCACCTTCGGCGAGCCGCAAGCGAAACGGCCGAAATCGGCCAAGCCCGCCACGGTGTCGAAAGAAAAAGCCAAGACCGAAGCTGCCGGCAAACTGCGCCGGTCGTTTGCCGCCGCAACCGTGACGCGGCCGTGGGAAGCCGGAACATCGTGGATCGGACAGAGCGGAGGTTTGGCGGGGAGCCAGGCCAACGCGCAAGGATTCGTCGACGAATGGGCGGCAGCAGGTTGGCACATCGATTTCAACTGGGGCGATGCCAACGCATGGGAATCGGATTGGCGCCGCAACGACGACACCTGGGTGGACAACGCCGACTTCGTGTTCTACACGGGGCACGCCAATATGAACGGCTGGGTGCTATCCAAACCCGACGACGGATTCCTCGACTTCGCCGAAGTCGGCGCCGGACCACAAACACCGGGCGACCTGTGGGGCCAAAGCGATCTCGAATGGGCGACGATTGCCGCCTGCGGCCCATTGCAGGACGACCTGCTCGCAAGTGGCGGCGGTGACGTGCTGGCCCGCTGGGATGGCGCGTTCGATGGCATGCACATCCTGATGGGCTACGGCGCGATCACCTTCGACAACACCGACGAAGGACGCAAACTCGCCCAGTACGCGAAGGGCGGCAGCACCATCATCGATTCGTGGTTCCGCACAGCCCGGGAGATTCAGCCGGCGACGAACGGCGCCGCCGCGCCCGATGGTCCGAACGTCTGGGTCGGCGCGATGTGGGTGGGCAAAGACGGAGTCGATCCCGTCAATGACCACGCATGGGACTATGGCTCGGTCGCCAATGATCCGACCTCGCCGACGTGGCTCGCCGCGATGTGGACGACCTGCTGAGCGCAACACTCAGCCTCGTACTCCAACTGCTGTAGATGTGCGTCAAGCGGCACACGTCTGTGGCAGTTGGAGGCGTCGTCGATGAACCACTCTCCAACTGCGAACCTACGCCGTTGAAATGAAAGCGGATCCGCCGTGTGCGCCGATACGGTTCCGCTTTGTATCGCAACGTATCTGCCGGGTTCACCGATACCCGCGCATACAAAAACCGCCCCTCCCGACACACGCGGGATACCTCCGCGCGCTCCAATACGTCCACCCTACATCGAATACCGCCTGCCAATCGCTCGTGAAATCGTGAAATCATGTTGCCATTGATGGGTAAGCCTGGCTTCATCGCCGATCGGAGACTTTATGTCAGACAACCTCCCTCCTCACTCGCCCTCTCGCCGCCGTTTTGTCAGCGTAGCAGCGGCGGCCGTTGCCGCCGGCTCATTGAGTCAGCTCGCGTTCGCGGAAACGAATCAAGCGATTACTGAAGTTGCCCCGGCGACGGGCGGCGAGAGGACCGCCATTCGCCGGCTCCGCGTGCATGTGCCGGAATCGCAACTCATCGACCTGCGCCGACGCATCAAGGCGACGAGATGGCCTGATCGGGAGACCGTCACGGATAACTCGCAAGGCGTGCCGCTCGCGATGATCCAGGAACTCGCGCGCCATTGGACAACCGACTACGATTGGCGCAAGTGCGAAGCGAAGCTCAACTCGCTGCCGAATTTCGTGACCGAGATCGACGGACTGGACATTCATTTCATTCACGTCCGCTCGAAACATGAGAATGCGATGCCGCTCATCGTCACGCATGGATGGCCAGGTTCGGTGATCGAGCAGTTCAAGATCATCGATCCGCTGACCAATCCAACCGCGTATGGCGCGAGTGCGTCCGACGCGTTTCATCTGATCATTCCGTCGTTGCCGGGCTACGGATTTTCAGGCAAGCCGACCACGACCGGTTGGGGCCCCGAGCGTACCGCGCGTGCATGGGTCGTCCTCATGAAGCGCCTCGGATACGAGAAATTTGCCGCGCAAGGCGGCGATCTCGGTGGTGTTGTCTGCAACGTAATGGGCAAGCAGGCGCCACCGGAATTGTTAGGCATCCACGTCAATTTCCCGGCGACTGTTCCGCCGGAAATCACCAAGGCGCTTCAAGCCGGCGATCCGCCGCCAGCCAACCTCTCCGCCGACGAAAAGCACGCTTACGAACAACTGAGTTCCGCGGCCATGAAGCGACGCGCCTACGCATTGGAAATGGGCACACGCCCGCAAACGCTCTCTGGATTGTCGGACTCTCCCATTGGCCTCGCGAGCTGGCTTCTCGACCATGGCGACGGGTATGAGCAGCCGGCGGCGGCACTGACCTCGGCCGTGTTCGGGCACTCCGTCAACGGGGAATCGGCCGGCGAGCTGACGCGCAACGATGTACTCGACGACATCACCCTGTATTGGTTGACGAACACGGGGGTTTCCGCGGCGCGTTTCTATTGGGAGTCGCACTTCAACTTCCTGGCCGCCGCCGATGTATCCGTCCCCGCTGCCGTAAGCGTCTTTCCGCGCGAGAACTATCAGGCTCCGCGCAGTTGGACAGAGCGGGCGTATCACAACCTGATCTATTACAACCGGCTCGATAAAGGCGGCCACTTCGCGGCGTGGGAGCAACCGCAACTATTTGCCGAAGAGGTCCGCGCAGGGTTGAGGCCGCTGCGCACGTAAATGAGAAATTGCCGGACTCGGACGACTACCCGCAGCAAGCGACAACGGTCCGAGTTCGGCGTATCACGCGGCCGCATCGCGCTACGGCAGTTCACGCAGCATTCACATGCCGCCGAGCCTGTTCCTCGAGATAAAGCGCCACCTCTTCGGCCAACGCCTTAGCGACCTGCGGACGATGCGCCGTTCGCTTGTAATACGCGTCAACGGACGGCCACTCGGCAAGATCGACACCGCTATGCTGCGCCCAGTTCAGGACGGTGACGAGATAAGCGTCCCCAACCGTGAAATGCTCCATGAGAAACTCGCGCCCGCGTAGATGCGCTTCCAGCACACCGAGTCGGAGGTTGACTTTCTTGCGTGTGTAGGCCTGAACGTCGGCCGTCGCATGCGGATCGAGCAGCGGCACGAATACGGCTTTATGAAGCTCCGTGCTGATAAAACCCAGCCATTCCTGCAATTTCGCGCGTTCCGCGGTCCCCACTGCCGGCGCGAGCCGCGCTGCCGGAAATGCGTCGGCAACATACGGCAGGATCGCGGTGTTTTCCCTGAGCAGCCAACCCTCGTCGGTACGCAAGACAGGCACCTGACCTAACGGGTTGATCGGATAGAAATCGGAGCCGTCACGCAACTGCTTCGACTTCGTATCGACTTCGATGAACTGCGCGTCCGCATTGGCCTCGTAGAGCGCAATACGTGTCGCGAGCGAACAGGCGAGCGGCGAGAAGTAAAGCTCCATGCTGGCGTCTCCGGTTGTTGGATTGATTTTTGTACTATAGTGTATAAAAATCGACGCGGCTAGATAATTTTATGCACAACGGTACAAAAAGTGAGAAGCGTTCGCGCGGACGGCCTCGTGGCTACGATTCCGAGCAGGCGCTGCGCGACGCGCGGGACGCGTTCTGGCATGGCGGCTATTCCGGCACGTCGCTCGACGCGCTGAGCGACGCGACCGGCATGAACCGGCCGAGTCTATACGGCGCATTCGGCGATAAACACGCGCTCTATCTGAACACGCTGGATCAATACATCGAACTCGGGCGTCAGGGGATGGAAGCCGCGCTCGCCGGAGATCGCCCATTGGCGAAGGCCTTGCAGTCGGTGTACGACGCCGCGCTCGCCATGTACCTTCCTCCCGGCGAGGCGCCTCGCGGATGTTTCCTGATCGGTACGGCACTCGTGGAATCAAGAAACGATGGCGAAGTTCGCGACAAGCTCCTCGGCGGCCTGACTACCTACGATCGCGCATTCGAGCGGCGGCTGGAACGCGCCAAAGCAGAGGGCGAACTCAGTGCGGCTTCGGATCCGGCCATGCTGGCGAAAATCGCTTCGGCGATCCTTCACAGCATCGCGCTGCGCTCGCGTGCGGGCGACTCGAGCGATTCGTTGCGAGCGACCGCCGAGGCCGGCATCGCGTTGATCTGCGGCACGCGCGACGAGCTGCCAGCCGATCCGCAACCACGCGGGCGACGCAAAACGAAGTCCTAGACTTTTACCGAAAGCTAGAGGCCGTCGATCAAAGATCCAACGTCACGCCCGCATCGCCAGCAACCGGATGTGCCATGCAAACCAGTGCCGCGCCGGGTTCGATTTGCGCCTCGACTTCGCCGTCGTACTTGACCTTGCCCGACAACAGTCGCGTCGAACACGTCCCGCATACACCTGCTCGGCAACTGGACGGCGCGTCGATACCGTGCGCTTCGGCAAATTCGAGTAAGCTGCCGTCGCGCGGCAGCCATTGAATCGTCCGCTCCGAGCGCGCGAAAGTCACTTGCACAGCGCCGGTGTCTTGCGCCGAAGTCTCAATCGGTTTCGTCTCCGCGTTTACGACAACCGCACGCTTGACGGTCGCCGGACCGAAAGCCTCGAAACGAATCCGCTCATCCGCGACATTCAAGCCGCGGAGGCCCTCATACAGATCACGCATGAACGACTCGGGGCCGCACAGATAGAAGTCATAGTCATCGAACGGAAGCACGCGCTTTAACGCGTCGATAGTCACACGCCCGGCCGACACGCCTTCGGCCAACCCATCGGCGGCGCTATCGAAAAGATGCAAGGACAGCGCCGCATTGCGCGCGGCAAGCTCTTTCAATTGCGCACTGAACGGACGTTCGCGATCGCTGCGCGCGCCGTGAAAGAAGAACAGCCGCTTCGCTCGCGCAACCTCACTGGGAGATGCTGCCAACGCATGCCGAAGCATCGCCATCATCGGCGTGATGCCGATGCCCGCCGAGATAAGGACGGCGGGCCGCGGGCTGTCTTCATCGAAAACGAACGCGCCGCGCGGCTTCATCGCTTCGATTTCCGTGCCGGCAATGAGGTGCTCATGCAGCCATGTCGAAGCCACGCCTTCGCGCTTCACGCTGATTCGATACCGCCGCGGATCGTGCGCATCGGAAAGCGTGTAGGTACGCGACAAAGGCGTGGCAGAGTCCGACACCGGCACGCGGATTGGCAGAAACTGCCCCGGCTTGTACGGCGGCAACGGCACACCGTCGACCGATTCGAAATAGAAGGAGCGAACCGACGCTGTCTCATCGACCACGGCCGCAACCTTCAACTTATGCCAGGGCGATGCAGCCACCGGCTTACGCACCGCCGCCGCAAACTGCGGCGCATACTCGACGTCCGACCAACGGAACGGCAACGCGCTCCGGCTGCGCCGCACTTCCTGCACGTGAAAACGCACGAGCCGTTGCGCGCCTTCGAACGCAGCCAGTTCCGCGCCGTCCCATACGATCTCCGCGCGCGCCGCGATATACAGTAGATCGCCGCTCGCAAAGTCGATGAACAGCAGGCCGGCGCGCGGATCGTGGATCAGGTTGCCGATCGTATTGAAGAAGTTGTTGCCGATAAAGTCGGGCGTCGTCAGCGTGTGCTCATCGTCGACTCGAACGAAGCCTGGCGCGCCACCGCGATGCGACACGTCGACGCCGCGGGCAAGGTCCGCATCTTCCGCAAGATTCGCGCTCGCGATAAAAAACGTATCCGCCCGCGCCAGTAACTCGCGGTCGGCATCACTGAGTTGGGTCGCTATTGCCAGCGGCGTGGCAGATTCAGACGAACTCTGCTCCACCCAGGTCGGCGTACGGCTCTGAATGTACTTATTGCAGTTGCCGAAGCTCTGGCGAACGTCGAGCGTCAACGCGGCCCCGTCCACGGACCTCACGACGCCGTTGATCCGGTTGCGCCTGCGGGTCTGCGGCTGCAGCCCCAGGCCGCCGATCATCGAGCCCTCCCGCCAGCTATCCGCGAGCGGATCGCCGGGCAACACACCGCCCTCGATGCGCAACGTCTGCGCATCCGGCGACGACACGAAGCCCGGCATGCCGGCGCGCACCGTCGCCCACGGCTGCCCGTGTCCATCGACACCGCCGAACACCATGAACGGCTGCTCGCTGAAAAACTTGCGATGCTGATCCGGCATGTAGCGGCGAATCCCCCGGCGTCCGGACGCTTCCGCCATGCTTCTCACCCCGGCACGCTGCTGGGCGGCCAGTTCGGCCGCGTGAAACGGCGAGGCGTCGACGCCCCAGCCATTCAGTGGGATAAAGGTGGACATGACCGGACTCCGGTGTCGTGAAAGATCAGCCGCTCATTCGGCGAGCAGCCCCGCTTTTGTCGACGGCATCGCGATGAACCGCGGCAATGCCTCGACGCGGCGCAGCCACGCACGAATGTTCGGATACGGGTCGAGCGACACGCCGCCTTCCGGCGCGTGCGCAATGTAGGTGTGGGCGGCGATGTCGGCAATCGTCACCTGATTGCCCGCCGCGAACGGCTTGTGCGCCAGTTCGCCGTCGAGCACGTCGAACAGCTTGACGGCCAGCTTCTTCGCGGTGTCGTGATCGTGCGGCGCACCAAACACGGTGACGAGCCGCGCTGTGCACGGCCCATAGGCGATCTGGCCGGCGGCGAGCGACAGCCAGCGTTGCACCGCGGCCGCGCCGAGCGGGTCTTCCGGCAACCACGAGGCGTCGCCGTAACGCTTCGCCAGATACACGAGAATGGCGTTCGAATCGAACAGCGTGATGTCGCCGTCCTGAATCGTCGGCACCTGTCCGAACGGGTTGAGCGCCAGATACGCCGGCTTGCGGTTCTCGCCGGCCTTCATATCCAGTTCGACCACTTCGAACGGCAGATCGAGCAGGGTCAGAAACAGCTTCACCCGATGGCCGTGGCCGGAAAGCAGGGTCGTATAGAGGCGGATCGGCTGGGCGGGTCGGGCAACGGGCATGACGGGTTCCGGAAAACGTGAAGGAATGGATCGAGCATAATGCGCACGAGCCACCTTGCAGAAGCCTGATAATCCGGGAAACACAATCAATCGAAGATGGACAATCCACTATGGCCGACGTACGCGACGTAAACCTCAACCGCTTGGCGATCTTCGTCGCGGTCGTCGACGCGGGTTCGCTGACCGCCGCGGCAGCGCGTCTGGGTCTCGCCAAGACGATGGTCAGCACGCACATGCAGCGGCTCGAGGCCGAAGTGGGCGCAAGCCTGCTGGTGCGCACGACACGGCGGCTCGGTTTGACCGAAGCGGGCCGCGCATTCTACGACGCGAGCGTGAAGATCCTGCGCGCCACGGAAGACGCGCTGTCGGCGATCGGCGGCGAAACAGCGTCCGTGCGCGGCATGTTGCGCGTGAGCTCGCCGATCGATTACGGTTCGCTTGCCGTCGCGCCGGTGCTTGTCGAACTGCGCCGCACGCATCCGCAACTCAATGTCGAGTTGCTGTGCACCGACCGATATGTGGATCTCATCGCGGACGGCATCGACGTCGCGATTCGCCTCGGCCGGCTGGCCGATTCCAATTACCGCGCGGTGAAACTCGGCAGCTTCGTCAAGTGGGTCGTGGCGAGTCCGGATTTCGTCGAGATATGGGGGCAGCCGCAGACGCCCGCCGAATTGTCGGCGATGCCCTTCTGCGCGTTGACGGTCCTGCCGCGTCCGCTGACGCTCGACCTGCAGCGCAACGGTGGCAAAAGTGATGGCGACGTGGAAACCGTGCGCTGTGAAAACGCGTTGCTGGTGAACACCGCCGACGCCTGCCGTGCGGCGACACTTGCCGGCGGCGGCTTCGGCCTGTTGACGGACTTCTCGATCGGCGGCGACATCGCCGCCGGGCGGTTGATTCGCCTGCTGCCGGAATGGGCGACCGAGCCCGCCAGTATTCAGGCTATCTTTCCGCCCACCAGCCATCCTCCGCCAAAAGTGCGGGCGCTGATCGACACGTTCAAGAAGCAGCTCGAGCGCGCATCGTGACGGCGTGGATGGTGTCCCGTGACCCGGGACACCGCAAAACCTGAAAACTTCGCCGCACGTCAAAACGAATGCCGCATGCCGATCCGCACGTCGGTCTGTGTGTTCGATGTGGACGGCGTAAAGCTATAACCGATTACCGCGTTCACGCCATCCGATGCGCGCAGATAGTCGCCGGAGATATAGACGTCCGTACGCTTGGACAACAGGTAATGGAGCCCAAGCGAGCCCTGGTTCCAGTGATTGCCTTCGAACCGCGTGTGCTGATAGCCGCCGTATAGCATCAACGCAGGCGTGAAGGTGTACGAGGCGCCCGCCTCATAGACCTGCATATGCGAGGTTTCGCCGAGACCCTTGATGGTCGTGTAGGTGAAGTCGCCGCTCAGCATGACGTTGCCGATCGTATAGGCGGCGCCGACCGCGAACGCCCCTTGCTTGTCGACCGGGAACGGCGACGAGCTATACAGGTCCGTCACTGCGCCGGTCGCCGGATCGACGGATACGGTCGGCTTGCCGAGGAACGTGCGCGTGCCGATCATCGCGTACGGGTCGAATGCATAGATGCCGTTCGGGTTGTTCAACTGCGTATAGGCCGCGCCCATGTTGAAGGCGCTATGCTCGTAACGCGCGCCCACGCTCCACGCGCTCTTGTTGTGGAAGTCGCCCGCCGTATTGCCGAACGAATACATGCCGCCGAACGAGAAGCCCGCATAGTCGCTGGAGAGAAACTTGACCGAATTCGGCAGCCGGTCGCCGTTCATCCGGTCGAAGTCGCCTTGATGGATCGCGTAGCCGCTCGCCCATGCCGAGATGTTATAGAGGTAGACAAACTCTTCGGTCATGTCGAGTTGATTACCCAGCGAAAGCGTTCCCCAGTTGTTCTTCAAGCCGACATAAGCCTGGCGTCCGAACTCGGCGCCGCCGAATGCTAATTGCCCGTTGCCCAAGTGAAACCCCGATTCGAGCACGAACACGGCCTGCAAGCCGCCGCCGAGATCCTCGACGCCCTTGAAGCCGATCCGGTTGCCGTACGAAATACCGTCATCGAATTTGAACTGCTGAGCCCCGCCGGCATTGTTCACGTAGGTGATGCCGGCATCCAGAATGCCGTACAGGGTGACGCTGCTTTGCGCATGGGCAGCCGTCGGCGCGCATACAGCGCTTGCCGCGATCGCGAGTCCCGAAAGGCTGACGGCATTTCTCTTCTTCATCTAATTCTCCCCTGCTCTTTGCCTGCTTATTTCGTTGGATAAAGCGATCCCTGCTGCGTACTGTTGACCAGCGCGCGGCACTTCTCGCATGACGGGCAGTTCGAAACCGGCTGAGACCGAGTGAAACGGATTGGAGCTATCTACGATGCATACAGTGACCAATCATGTCCGCATCGCCGGATCAAGAATACGAGTCCAGATTGACGAGGATTCGACCGGATGCGACATAAATCTGTCGCACGGCGACCTCATCGTTAGGAATGCGGCTGTTATTTCACGCCGAGTGCGGTTTGCACGGCTTGCAGGCCATTGGTGCCGCTGGCTGTGTTCACGCCGTCGAGCCACGACTTCAACAATTCGGGGTGACGCTTGAGCGCTTCTGTCGCCGCTGCATCCACGCCAGTCTTCTTTTCCAGTACTTCGGTGATCACGCCGTTTTCCAGATCGACGTTGAAGGTGAGTTGCCTGAACAGGCGGCCGATATTCGGACACTGCGCCGCATAGCCACTGCGCGCAACCGTATTGACCGTGGCGCCGCCGTAATTGGGCCCGAAGTACTTGTCTCCCCCATCGAGGTACGTGAGCTTGAACTTCGTGTTCATCAAATGCGGCTCCCACGCGAGAAAGACAATCCACTTCTTCTCGCGCACCGCGCGCTCCACTTGCGTAAGCATGCCGGTTTCACTCGATTCGACGAGCTTCCAGTTACCGAGTCCGAACGCCTTGTCGTCGACCATCTTCTTGATGTTCTGATTGGCCGGCGCGCCAGGCTCGATGCCATAAATCTTGCTGTCGAACTTATCGGCATTCTTCGCCAGATCCGCGAACGAATGGATGCCGGCAGCGGCCACATAGTCGGGCACGGCCAGCGTGAACTTGGCGTTGCTCAGATTCGGGTGCACGACCTCGATCGACTTTTCTTCCTCGAACGGTTTGACGACCGGAGCTTGCGCCGGCATCCAGTTGCCGAGGAATACGTCGATCTGCCCTTTCTTCAGGCCTTGATACGTGATCGGCACCGACAGGTTCGCGACGTTCTGTTTGTAGCCGAGCGCCTTCAACAGCACGCCGGTCATCGCATTGGTCGCGTCGATGTCGGTCCATCCCGGCCCCGCCATGTTGACCTGCGCGCACGACTGCGGCTCGGCGGCCGACGCAAAAGTGGCTGCCGCGCACAGCAGCGCAACGCCGGTTACCGCCTGTTTGAAGAGCTTTTTCATTATGTCGGCTTCCTGTTCGTGGGGTGGATGGGGTCGTTAGCAGCGTGAGGATCAACGGGCGACGGCGGGAAAACGCGCCATTGCTTCGAGCGTATCGAGATCGATGTGATTGCGCATATAGCGCTGGCTCGCATCGACGAGCGGCTGCCAGTCCCATGACGCGACCGTGCCTTGCGTCGTGGAAGCAAAATGAAAATGGCGGCGCCGCTGGCTTTGCAGCACTTCGTCGTGCAACGCGGCGAGGTCCCAGCGTTGCGCGATTTCCTCACGAAATGCCGCGACCTGTGATGCATATTCACTGCGCGCGGCAAGGTTCTCGCGTTCGAGCGGATCAGCCGCCACGTCGTAGAGTTGATCGGGATCGGCCGGCGTATGAATGAACTTGAAGCGCCCACGCCGCAACATCACAATCGGCGCAATCGCGCCCTCAGCCAGATATTCGCCGATGGCTTCGTCATGGCCGCCTTGAGTCCCCAGCAGATGCGGCACGAGGCTTTGTCCATCGAGCGAATCGGGCCACGCAGCCGGTTGTTCGCCGCGCGCCAGTTCGACCAGCGTCGGCACCAGATCGAGATGCGAGACGGATGCCTGCACGCGATGCGGGTCGAATTGCTGCGGTGCGTGCACGATCAGCGGAACGCGACAACCGCCTTCGAAGAAAGTCATCTTGTACCAAAGGCCGCGCTCGCCGAGCATCTCGCCATGATCGGACGTCACGACGATCACGGTGTCTTTCGCGAGCCCGGCTTGGTCGAGCGCTTCGAGGATCGCGCCGAACTGGTCGTCGACGTAGGAGATCGCGCCGTAGTAGGCGCGGCGCGCATTGCGGATTTGTTGATCGGTGGGCGGCGTGCGATCGGTTTCGCAGACATGGCGCAAGCGCTTCGAGTGCGGGTCGGCGTCTTCGAACGAATCGCGAAACGCGGGCATGTCGATATCTTCGTCGCGATACATGTCCCAGTACTTTTGCGGAATCGCGTACGGGTCGTGCGGGTGCGTCAGCGAGGCGACCATGCAGAATGGCCGCGCGTCTTTGCCCGCATGACGTTCGCGCGCGATGTCGAAGAGTTTCTGACGGGTGGTGAACGTGACCTCGTCGTCGAAGTCGAGTTGATTGGTGCGCACGCATGGGCCCGCGTCGATCACGGAACTCATGTTGTGATACCACGTGGGACGCGCTTCGAAGGTGTCCCAGTCGGGGGTCCAGCCGAAGTCGGCGGGATAGATGTCGGTGGTGAGCCGTTCCTCGAACCCGTGCAACTGATCGGCGCCGCAGAAATGCATCTTGCCGGAGAGAATCGTGCGATATCCTTCGGCCCGAAGATAATGCGCGAAAGTCAGCGTCTGCGACGGAAATTCCGCTGCATTGTCATAGGCGCCGATTGCGGAAGGCAGCTTGCCCGACAAAAAGGAGAACCGCGAAGGCGCACACAGTGGACTCGCGCAATAGGCCGATTCGAACACCACGCCCTGTTTCGCGAGGCGATCGAGATTGGGCGTTTTCGTCAGACGGTGTCCGTAAGCGGCGAGCGCGAACGGCGTCATTTGGTCGGCCATCAGAATGAGAATATTCTTCCTGGTGTCAAGCATTGGTGCGTGCCTCGAATAGAATCGCAAGTGTTGGTGCAAATGTCGTGATGGATGCAACCGCGAGCGGCTGCCAGCGTGCCGAGCCCGCCATGTGCACCACTATTGCCGTCCAATTCGCCGCTGTGAAGACGGCAATTCGTTATGTGCCTATAAGAGGGTGTTATGTCGAGACAGGATCGCTTGCCGCCGATGCAGGCGTTGACGGTGTTCGAATCCGCCGCGCGTCTGGCCAGCTTCACGGCGGCCGCGCGCGAGCTGGGTTCGACGCAGCCCGCGGTGAGTCAACGCGTCGTGCAACTCGAGGAAGCGCTGGGCGCACCGCTCTTCGAGCGCGGCCATCGCGGCGTCACGCTCACGGAAGACGGCGAGCGGCTCTTCGAAGCGGTGCGCCACGCGCTGGACACGATTCGCCTCGCCACCAGCGAAATCCGCGCGCGGCGCACGCCGCAAACGCTCACGCTCTCCACCGACTTCGGCTTTGCCACCTATTGGCTGATGCCGCGTCTATCGCAGTTCAAGGCGCTGATGCCGGACGTCGACGTGAAGATCATCACCTCGCAGGACGTGTTCGATCCTTCGCACGATAAGGCGGATATCGCCATTGCGTTCGGCGACGAACACGCGGACTGGACCGCGCGCGGCGTGGTCAAGCTGTTTCCCGAGCGCGTCACGCCGGTGTGCAGCCCCGCCTTTCTCGCGGCGCATCCGTCGTTGCGCACGCCGTCCGATCTGCTGAACCTGCCGCTGCTGCATCTCGAGCCGACCCAGCCGGCGCGCTGGCTGTCGTGGGCCGACTGGTTTGCCGCGCACGAACTGGATGCGCCCGCCGCGCATCGCGGCATCACGTTCAACAGTTTTGCGCTCGTGGCCCATGCGGCGATCATGGGTCAGGGCGTCGCGCTGGGTTGGGCGCCATTGATCGACGAACTGCTTGCCACCGGCCAACTGGTCGAACTCTTCGACCCGCCGGTCGTCACCGAGCGCGGCTACCTGCTCGTCACGCAGCGCGCGGCGACACCCGTGGTCGGCGCCTTTCGCCATTGGCTGCTCGGCGAATGCGGGCTCGACGCCGAATGAACGCCTGCGCGCCAGCCTGACGCTCCCGTTCCAGCGCGACGGCGGTTAGCTTCTATCCGCGCGCCCGCCTGATTTGCTCTACTGCGAAGATGCATGCCGCGCCCCGCGGCATCGTCCTATCGTCCAAGTGGAGTGCGCATGTCCGCCGATTCCCGTCCTGATCAGCTGGTTCTCACCGTCGCCTGTCCGAGCGCGGCGGGCCAGGTTGCCGCCGTCGTCGGCTTTCTCGACCGGCATCATTGCTATATCGACGAACTGACCGTTTTCGACGACGACCTCAGCGAGCGCTTCTTCGTGCGCTGTGTGTTTCATGGCGTCGACAGCAGCGAGACGCTGCACGTTACGGCGCTCAAGCGCGAATTCGAACCGATCGCCGAGCGTTTCCGCATGACGTGGGCAATGCACGATGTCGGCACACGGCCGAAGGTGCTGATCATGGTGTCGAAGCTCGAGCACTGTCTCGCCGACCTGCTGTTCCGCTGGCGCATGGGTGAGCTGAAAATGGACATCGTCGGCATCGGCTCGAATCATCGCGATCTCGAACCGCTGGCGCAGCAACACGGACTGCCTTTCCACCATCTTCCCATCACCGCGGACACAAAGCCGCAACAGGAAGCGCGCCTGCTCGATCTGTTCGAGACGTCGGGTGCCGAGCTGATGATTCTCGCGCGCTATATGCAGATTCTGTCCGGCGAAACGAGCCGTGCGCTCGCGGCGCGCGCGATCAATATCCACCATTCGTTTCTGCCCGGCTTCAAGGGCGCCAAGCCGTATCATCAGGCACACACACGCGGCGTCAAACTGATCGGCGCCACCGCGCACTTCGTCACCGACGATCTCGACGAAGGTCCGATCATCGAACAGGTGGTGGAGCGCGTCGATCATTCGTATAGCCCAGAGCGCTTGCTCGCTACGGGGCGCGACGTCGAATGCATTACGCTCGCGCGGGCGGTCAAGGCGTTTATCGAGCGAAGGGTGTTTATCAACGGGGATCGGACCGTCGTACTGCAATAAACGAAAACGCCGCTAAAAAGCGGCGTTTCCTTTAGACGTTGCCGTTTCATCAAAGCGGCAACGCGTTCACACGAACAGCACAATCACTTCACCCAGCTGTCCACCCGATCGCTATGCGCGCTGATCCACGCATCGGCGGCGGCGGTAGGCTTCTCGCCGTTTTGCGTCGCCAGCATCACGCTGTCGATTTCGCCGGGTTTCCATTGAAACTTCTTGAGGAACGCGACCACCGGCGGCGCCTTCTTCTCGAGTTCCGGATTCACGACGCTATCCACGTGCTCCGCTTCGCCGAAAACCTTCTTCGGATCGTCAAGAAATTTGAGCTTGTACTTCGCGAACATCCAGTGCGGCTTCCAGCCCGTCACGATGATCGGCTTGCTCGCCGCTTCCGAACGCGCCAGTTCGGCGGTCATCGCGCTGCCCGAGCTCGGCATCAGCGTGTAGTCGAGACCGTAGGCCTTGATCGCCTCGCTGGTCTTTTGCATCACGCCCGCGCCGGCGTCGATACCGACGATGCGCGAACCGAACTCCGACTTCTTCGCTTGCAGATCGCCCAGGCTCTTCACGTCGACGTTATCCGGCACGATCAGCCCGATCTTCGCGTCGTTGAAGTTCGGACCGAGGTCGACCACCTTGTCCTTGAAGTTGTTCCAGTACGCGCCGTGCGTGACCGGCAGCCACGCCGACAGCGTCGCGTCGAGGTCGCCGCGCGCCACGCCCTGCCACATCACACCGGCCGCGACCGGCACGAGTGTGACCTGATAGCCGAGGCGCTTTTCAATCACACGGGCAGCCACGTTTGAGGTCGCGACGCTATCGTCCCAGCCTTCCACGTAACCGATCTTGATGGTCGGCTTGCTATCGGCCGACACGCTCACGCTGCTTGCCGCCAGCGCCGCGCTCAAGGCGCTCAACACGAATATCTTTCTGATCAGTCTCATCGCCGCTCTCCCGTTTGCCGTCAAAACAACCCAATGAGCATTTAGAATCGCCAGCCAGAATTGCCGGGTAGCGTTGTTTTCCGACATCCAGTTGTCCCCACGCGACTTCGTGGCCACTGGACACACCGTCCTTCTCGTCTTACTTATCCACGACGAGATCGCTCAACGGCTTGCTGCAGCACAGCAGCACCATGCCCTGATCGATCTCACGCTGACGAATGCCGCCGGCGTGTTTCATCGCGACTTCACCCGATACCAGCTTTACCTTGCAAGTGCCGCACATCCCCTGCGTACACGAAGCGGGTAGCCGCACGCCCGCTTTCTTCGCCGCGTCGAGCACGTGTTGGGCGCTGCCGCATTCGATCTCGCGGTTGCTCCTGGCGAAACTCACCTTGAAGCGCGTTTCCGTTTCGACGGACACGGGCGCCGGTGCGGACGCGGGCGTGAACCCCGACGCCTCTTCGCGCGCCTCGATAAAGCTGTCGGCAGTCACCGGCGCGAGCGCGCCTTGCAATGCGTCCGCGACATGCACGGTGGTCAATTGCGCGGCCACTTCGCTGACCGTCTCGAAGGAAAAACTTTCCTCGTGATAGTGGCTGCGATCGAACCCGCCCTCGTCCAGCAGATTGCGCACGGCTTGCATGTACGGCGCGGGGCCGCAGGTGAAAATCTCCCGCTCCAGATAATCCGGCGCGATGAGCTTGAGCAGCGGCAAGGTCAGAAAACCGGTGACACCTGGCCAATTCGTGCGCGCACCGAGCCGTTCGCACACAAACGCGGTGCGGAAATGGGCCTGATTCGACGCGATCAGATCGAGCTCGCGCGCGAAGATGATGTCGTCCGGCGTACGGGCGCTGTGCACGAACACGATGTCGCTGTCTTCACCGAGTTCATGATGCGCGCGGCTCATCGACATCAGCGGCGTGATACCCGAGCCGGCCGATAGAAACAGAAACTTGCGCGCCGGATGCCGTGCGCAGGTGAATTCGCCCGACGGCCCGAGCACACGAACTTCGGCGCCCGCGTGCAGATTGTCGTGCAGCCAATTGGAGACCTTGCCGCCCGGTACACGCTTCACCGTGATCGAGATCGTGTGAGGACGCGTGGGCGGCGAAGAAATCGTATAGCACCGGTTGATCGATTCGCCGTCGATCTCCAACTCCAGCGTAATGAACTGCCCCGGCTCGAACACGAACGCCCGCCCGGACGGCGCGCGAAAGAAAAAGCTCTTCACGTCGTGCGTTTCCTGACGAACCTGGCAGCACACCAGTGTATCGTCGGTATCGCTATTCCAGCGTGGCGGCAACGTCTCCCAGAACCGCGGCTGCGTGACGCGGCTCGCAGCGTGGACCGGAGCCGGCTCGGGGCTGAGCTGAAACGTCGCCTGATCGCGCATCATTGTTTTCTCCGACTCCTGGTTGCGGTGTCGCGCTCAGCGCATGAAGGACACGACTTTTTCGCCGTGCGAAGCCGGCGCGGTATCGCCTGCCTCATGGGTTTGGGGTGCATTGCTGTAATCCGCCATGCGCGCGATGTACCACTCGCAGAACTTTTCGACGAGCCCTTCCGTGAACGGCGAATACGGACCCGGCTCGTACGCGCTGCTCGTCGCGCCGCGTTGCGAGTATTCGACAAGGGCGCGGTCCTGATCGTTGGTCGCGCGCCACACAGCGGTGAGGTTATTCACGTCGTAATCGATGCCTTCGCGCGCGTCCTTGTGCACGAGCCACTTGGTGCGCACCAGCGTCTTGCCCGCCGAGAGCGGAATCACCGAAAAGCTGACGATGTGATCGCTCATGAAGTGATGCCACGAATTCGGCTGCGTCCAGAACGACAGGCCGCCGAGATCGGCTTGCTCGAAGCCGCCGAGCAGTTTTTTCGACGCCACTTTCGCGTCGAGCGTCTGCGATTCACCATCGCGATCGAGCGGCAGGCGTTGCGTGCGGAAACCCGTGACCAGATCGGCCAGCCGTTCGATTTCCGCCGAGGGCAGCTTCATCGCTTCCCATTGCGCGGTACGGCGAGCCACCGTCTCTTCGAAGGCGGCCATGCCTTCTTCGTTGGCCGGCGAGCGCTGATAGCCGAAACCGTATTCGTAGAGCGAAATGGTCAGCTCGGGATGGTTCGCGACGCAGTGATAGCACTCGCGATTGTTCTCCATGGTGAGCTTCCAGTTGCCGTCTTCGATAATGTCGATCGAGGCCGCGATCTTGCAGCCGGCCAGATCGTGCGGCAGCAGGTACGGTTCCATTGCGGCACGCATCACGCCGAAGTCGGTCGGCGGATTGTCAGCGAGGCAAATGAAAATCAGGCCCGCCAGATTCTCGACGTGCACGGCCTTCAGGCTATGTTTGCAGCGGTCGAACTGATCGCCCATGTGCTCGGCGAACATCAGATCGCCGTTCAGGTTGTACGTCCAGCTGTGATATGGACAGACGATATTGCCGAGCGAGCCTTTGTCGGTATTGCACAGGCGCGCGCCGCGATGGCGGCAGACGTTGTGAAACGCCCTCACCTGCATGTCGTCGTCGCGCACGATCAGAATCGAATCGTTGCCGATTTCCACCGTGATGTAATCGCCCGGCTCCGGCACGTCCGGTTCCACCGCGACCTGAATCCAGTGCTGACGGAAGATCGCGTCCATGTCGAGCGCGAAAATATCCTCGCTCGTATAGAACGGCGCTTCCAGCGTGTAATTCTTCTTGCGGCGTTCGATCATTGCGCGAACGTCTGCCGAAACTTTCATTGTGTGCTCCGTTGCATGTCACGTCTGGCGCCGCGCCAGGCCCTCCTGGTCGCATGCTGGCCCGAACCGGAAATCAGTAATCCACGAGTTGATGCTCGCGCAAATACGCCAGAATCACTTGTGCTTTTTCGACAGAACTTCCTTCAATTACGACGCTGCCGCCGCGGCTTTCAGTCGTCGTCGCCGAGAGCATGCGGGCGTGGCCGGAGCGCTTTTCGGCAGTGGCGAGGCGCACCGGTTTCGCGCCCGCCGGGCGCACGGTCCAGGCGAGGTCGTCGGGGTTGGCGGCGGCCTGCGTGGCGACCGGGCGAATCGAGCCTTCGCGCAAGCGCGCATACGCGTAGGTCGGTGCGGCGTTGGCCAGCGGATGCACGGCAATCAGCGCGGGCAGCCGCACTTCCACGCGACGGCGCAAACCCTTCGGCATGAACTGGCGGACTTCCGCGCAGCCGTCGCGCAGCGCGATGTCGACGGCGGCGCCGACCAACGGCATCTCCAGTGCATTGGCGACGCGATACGGCAGCATGCCGCTGTCGAACGCGCCTTCGGCACGCGTGCCGGTCAAAACGAGGTCGTAGCCACGCAGGCGGGCAGCCAGCGGCGCGGCTGCATCGACTTGCAATTCGGGCGTGGCGGCGATCTCGAGCACTTCGACCGAACGTGCGCCGAGCGCCAGATATTCTTTCAACGCAGGATTGGACGGATCGCCCGCGTGCAGCACGTCGAGCGTCGCGTTGTGCGTTCTGGCGAGCGAGAGCGCCAGGGTCAGCGCGGCGGCATCGTTGCGGCTGTAGCGCGCAGTGCCGCTCACCGGATGACGGCCCACGGAAACGAGGATGGCGATCTTCATGCGAGCGCTCCTTCGACGACAGCCGTTGAATTGAGCAGCGCCGCACCGGTTCCGCGCGCCGTGCGCGCCGCGGACGCCGCTTCGTTGAGCGCCGCGATGGTTTCCTGCGCGTCCGCGATCAGCGTGAGATTCGCGCGTTTGGCGATCGGCGCGCTGGCGTCCAGATTCACCGCGATCACATGCCGGCAATCCTTGATGCCTTGCAGATGCTGCACCGCGCCGGAAATGCCGAACGCGATATACACACTCGCTTCGACGGTCTTGCCGGTCGCGCCGATCTGCTTGTCGCGGGTGAACTTGCCGTCGTCCACGGCGACGCGGCTCGCGCCGATCGCCGCGCCCAGCGTAGCCGCGAGACGCTCGAACGCCGGCACGTCGCTCACGCCGTTGCCGGCTGACACGATGAAATCCGCCTCTTCGAGCGCGAGTT
Source organism: Paraburkholderia sp. RL17-347-BIC-D (assembly GCF_046027915.1). Classification (NCBI taxonomy): domain Bacteria; kingdom Pseudomonadati; phylum Pseudomonadota; class Betaproteobacteria; order Burkholderiales; family Burkholderiaceae; genus Paraburkholderia; species Paraburkholderia sp. RL17-347-BIC-D. The sequence continues at coordinate 67,039 of NZ_JARESS010000015.1, read as the reverse complement.
GCGCGGCGTCGATTTCCTCGATGCCGAGATCGCGCACCACGCCTTGCTGCGAGGCGGGCTCTCCGTCGAAGCGCCACATGACCCGTTCACCCGCACCGACGAACGGCAATTTCGGATCAACCGCGTTGGGCGCTAGCAGCACCACCTCGGGCAGCTTGCGCGCGGCGAACGCTGTATTCGCCTGAACATAGGCCGCCACATGCGCGGCATCGATCTCGACGACATGCGTCGCGACGCTTGCATTCGCGGCGGCGGCATAACGCCGGCCAAGATCGCCGTCGCCGGTCGCGTTATCGGGCAGGAAAATATGGACTGGCGCATACGCCGCGACGCACGCAGCCAGCGCGTTCAGTTCGTCTAGCGGCGCAAAGTTACGGCGATCGAACATCGGCAATTCGATCAGCTTGTCGGCGCCGAGCGCGGCGGCGTCGCCGCTGAACTCGCCGAATACCAGCAGCACGACTTCGGTTGCCGAATCGGCGATCAAAGCAGCGCCAGCCAGAGTTTGACGTGCGTGATCGTCCAATGCGCCACGGTCGGCATGCGCGGCCACGAGTATCACGCGCTGCGGCACAGCTGTGCTCCGGCGCGGTTTGGCCTGTTCACGATGCGAGGCGCCGCCGTGCGTGGCAAATTCCAGTGAACCAGTTACGCCCGTCACGCCGAGCGTGATGCGTTTGAGTCCGTCTGCCGTGATCGTGAACGGACGGCGCGGATCGATTCGTTTGAGAGTGTTCATCGCGTTACTCCAGCGCCGCTGCAACCAGTTCGGCGACGTCCAGCACTTCCGGACGCGGCCCGACCACGCCTTCGAGCATCGCCGTGCAATTCGGACAGCCCACCGCGACGATCTCCGCGCCGACAGTCTTCGCGTCGTCGATACGGATATCCGGAATACGCCGCTTGCCCGGAATGTCGGTTAGAGGCGCACCACCGCCACCGCCGCAGCAGCGTCCGCGCATACCGTTGCGCTCCATCTCCACGACCTTGATGCCGATGGTCTTCAGCAAACGGCGCGGCGCTTCCGTTTCACCGTTATAGCGGCCCAGATAGCACGGGTCGTGATACGTGATCTTGCGATCCGCGAAGGCGGCCACCGCGCGCGGCGTCAGCTTGCCGCTCGCGACCAGTTGCTCGATCAGCGCTGTGTGATGCTGCACTTCATAGAAGCCGCCGAGCGCGCGATACTCGTTGCGCAGGCTATGCAGCACGTGCGGATCGGCGGTGACGATCTTGCGGAACGAGTACTGCGAAAGCGTGCCGATCAGTTTGTGCGCGAGTTGCTGGAAGGTCGCTTCGTCACCGAGACGCCGGGCCGTGTCGCCGGTATCGGTTTCGACGCCGCCCAATACCGCATAGTCGATGCCCGCGCGATTCAGCACCTTAACAAGCGCGCGCAGCGTGCGCTGATAGCGCATGTCGAACGCGCCTTCGCCCGCGATCAGCAGCACATCCACCGGACGCCCCGGCTGCGCGACCTGCACCTGCAGATCAACGGCCCAGTCGTAACGCGCGCCGATGTCGTAGCCGTTCGAGCTGCCCGTCTCGCGCAGATTCGCGAGCGTGATCGGGCCTTTGCCCGGCACGCTGCCTTCCACCAGCGTCTGATTGCGGCGCATATCCACGATCGCGTCCACGTGCTCGATCAGCATCGGGCACTCCTGCACGCATGCGCGGCAGGTCGTGCAGGACCACAGCGTGTCCGCTTCGATCAGACTGGAAATCAGCGGCTTGCCCGGCGCGCCAGCATGCTTGCCGACTGGAATGCCTGGCGTGGGACTGCCCGCGTATTCCGCATCCGTGCCGCCCACCATGCCCGTGACCAGATCCTGAATCAGCTTCTTCGGATTGAGCGGCTGACCGGCGGCGAACGCGGGACACGCCGCTTCGCACTTGCCGCACTGCACGCACGCATCGAAACTGAGCAACTGGTTCCAGCGGAACTCGACCGGCTTGCCTACACCGTATTCTTTCGCGTCGAGCAGCGGCGCTTTCAATGCGGTAGGCGGCACCACGTCGGTGTCATTGCGCTCGGCGAAACGCTCCTGGCGCGGATGAAACGCGAGGTGCAGCAAACCGGCGAGCGCATGCTTCATCGGACCGCCGCGCGCCGCGCCGAACGTCATCGCAAACGCGCCCGCCGCGATCAGCAGCGCGACGATGATCGCCAGCGCGCCGGACATCGCGCCGGCAGGCAGCGCGATAAAGAGCACGAGACCGAGCGCGAACGATCCAAGCAACAGCGGCAAATGATCCCAAGGTCCGCGCGAGAGCCGGGCCGGCACCGCTTTCGCGCCGTGACGGCGGCGCCAGACGAACACCGCGCCGACCAGCATCACGAGCGCGGCGAGAAAGATCAGCTTGTCGAGCCACGGCGAGTAAATCGCCAGACCGTAGTTGACGAACACCAGCGCCATCGCGAGAATCGCGCCGCCCGCGGTCGCCACGTGCGTTTTGGCAATGTACGGATCGCGCGCCACCACATGATGCAGATCGACGAAGTAGCGCTTGGGGATCGTCAGCAGATTGGCCCAGCCGTAGGCGCCCGCCGCCGTGGCGCGGCCTTCGCGCCAATACGCGGCACGTTTGACGAGCGCGAACGCCAGACCTGCTACCGACAACCACAGCAGGACGGTGATGACAAACACGGGGCTCATCGTCAGAAATCCTTGCAAAGGCGCAGCGCGTCGTAGATCGCGCCGTGAATGTTGTGCATGGAAATGCAGTCGCCGACACGGAACAGCAGGAAGCGGCCATTGCCGAGCTCTTCGCTCAAAGACGGTTGCGGCTCGGAGGCGAACAGCTTGTGCACGTCCACCTGACCGCGATTCACCGATTCCGGCTTGAGCTTCCAGTACAACTCGTCGTTCGGCGTGCTGCCGTTTTCGATCACCACCTGATCGACCGCGCGCTCTTCCTGCTCCTCGGTGTACTCGTTGCGGATCACGGCGATCTTCTTGCCGTCTTCCTCGTAGACCTTGTCGAGCCAGTAGTTCGGCGTGTGGATCACGCCTTGCGCGTAGAGCCGTCGGTAGAAAATCGGGAACGTGGTCCCGCCTACGTCGTCGGCGACCTTCACGTCCGGCGTCACGATCTCGACGTTCGAGCCGCGGCTCGACATGAAATCGGCCACGCCCGCGCCGGCATGCGTGCTGACGCCGTCGTACACCAGCACGTTCTTGCCCGGTTCGACCTTGCCCGAGAGCACATCCCACGAACTCACGGCGAGGCCTTCGTCGACGCCCCACGCCGCCACTTGCGACGTGAACGACGAACCGCCCGTGGCGAGCACGACGATGTCCGGCTTCTCGGCCATGATGGTTTGCTCGTCGGCGGCGACACCGAGGCGCCGGTCCACGCCGAGGCGCTTCGTCTCCATGTCGAACCAGCGCACGATGCCCGCCATCTGTTCGCGTTGCGGCGCTTTCGCGGCCAGCATGATCTGACCGCCGACGTAGTCGTTCTTCTCGAACAACACCACGTCATGACCGCGCGACTTCGCCACACGCGCCGCTTCGAGTCCCGCCGGACCCGCGCCGACCACGACCACCTTGCGCTTCGGCCCGCGCGTCCTGGCGATCACGTGCGGCATTGTTTCTTCGCGCGAGGTCGCGGCGTTCTGTACACAGAGCACGTCGAGCCCGTTGTACTGGCGGTCGATGCAATAATTCGCGCCGACGCACTGCTTGATTTCGTCCTCGCGGCCGTCGCGGATCTTGATGACCATATGCGGATCGGCAATCTGCGCGCGCGTCATGCCGACCAGATCGACCATGCCGCTGGCCAGCAGCCGCTCGGCCTGGCCCGCGTCGCGAATGCTTTGCGCGTGCATGACGGGCAACTTCACCACCGACTTGATGCCCGCCGCGAGATGCACGAAAGGCTCCGGCGGCAGCGCCATGGGCGGCATGCAGTTGGCCAGCGTGTTATGTGTGTCCGCACCGGAGCCGATCACGCCGAGGTAATCGATCAGGCCGGTTTCGCTCATCGCCTGGGCGATTTCCTTCAGTTGTTCGTGGTCGAGGCCGTCTTCGTGGAACTCGTCGCCGCACATCCGCAAGCCGATGCAGAAATCCGCACCCACTGCTTCACGCACGGCCTTCAACACTTCGGTGCCGAAACGCAGACGGTTTTCGAGCGAACCGCCCCATTCATCGGTACGGAAGTTGGTGCGCGGGCTCCAGAACTGATCGATCAGATGCTGGTGCGCCGCCGAGATTTCCACGCCGTCCATGCCCGCATCTTTCACACGCTTCGCAGCCGCTGCGAAATCGCTGATGATGCGGCGGATTTCCTCGACTTCGATGATCTTCGCATTGCCGCGATGCACCGGCTCACGTACGCCCGACGGCGACATCAGATGCGGCCAATGCTCGCCATGAAACGCCGAGCGGCGTCCCATGTGCGTGGCCTGAATCATGATTTTCGCGCCATGCGTGTGCATCGCTTCGGCGAGCCGCGCGAGCGGATCGATGATCTTGTCGGTCGACAGGTTCACCGACTTCCACCAGCCTTGCGGGCTGTCGATCGACACCGGACTCGATCCGCCGCACACCGCGAGGCCGACGCCGCCCTTGGCCTTCTCCTCGTAGTAACGGATATAGCGGTCGCCGGGCAGGCCGCCTGGTTCCGCATAGACCTCCGCGTGCGCGGTGCTGACGATGCGGTTACGCAAGGTCAGCTTGTTCAGCGTGAGAGGCTTGAAAAGGTTCGGGTAACGCATCGCGATCGACCTCGGAATGGAGTACTTTTTGCGCTGTGTCGTGCGCGGTCAGGAAGCGCGCGGCGACACTTCGAACACGCAGTGGTCGTGGTGCTCGGCCGCGCATTGCGCTTCTCTCGAATGGGACGGCGGCCCCTTGCGCGAGGCGTCCGGCGCGGTGTCGTTGACCCAGTCCATCGCGCCCGCGAACCAGCCGGCGAACATGTAGCAGAGCTTGCCGACCTTGCCCGGCTGCGCCAGCACGAACGACGAATGATGCAACTCGATGCGCGCGTGCGAACTCGACGGATCGGCTTCGGTGATCGTGAAGATGCCCCAGCCGCGTTGCGACAGACGCTTCAGGTAATGCTCGAACACGGCCATGCCGGCAATGCCGTGCTGCTTCGCTTCCTTGTCGCACCAGAAGTACGCGGATTTGTAGCCGGCCTTGTAGAGAATCTCGGCATACGTATCGAGGCCGAGTGCTTCTTCCACTGCGGTGTGGTTGTTCGTGAAGAAGTGACGCGGCACATATAGCATCGGCAGTGCGTCGGTGGTCCAGACGCCGGTGTTCGCATCGACGTCGATAGGCAGTTGGGGTTGCATGTGGAGGCTCCGTTTTTTATGTGCACGAGTGAGATTTCGTTAGCGATGCAAGGTCACACCTTCCACACTTCCCCAAACACCCGTACCCAGTTTTCACCCATGATCTTCTTGATGCGTGTCTCACTCCAGCCGGCGCGTTCCATCGCGGCCGTCAGGTTCGGAAACTCGCCGATCGTGCGGATGCCTTCCGGATTCACCACCTTGCCGAAGTTCGTCAACTGGCGATAGCGGCCTTTGTCGTGCGTGATCCAGTCGAAGAACTCGGTGCTATAGCCTTGCGTGAAATCGGTGCCGATGCCGACCTGGTCTTCGCCGATCAGATTCACCACGTATTCGATCGCTTCGATATAGTCCTCGACGGTCGCGTCCGGACCGCGCTTGAGGAACGGCGCGAACATCGTCACGCCGACGAATCCGCCTGCGTCCGCGATCTCTTTCAGTTGCTCGTCGCTCTTGTTGCGCGGATGCTCTTTCAGACCGGACGGGCAGCAATGCGAGTAGCACACCGGCTTGTTCGACGCCGCAATCGCTTCAGAGGAAGTCTTGCCGCCCACATGCGAGAGATCGACCATGATGCCGACGCGGTTCATCTCCTGGATCACTTCGCGGCCATAGCCCGACAGACCGCCGTCGCGTTCATAGCAACCCGTGCCCACCAGGTTCTGCGTGTTGTAGCAAAGCTGCACCACGTTCACGCCGAGGTCCTTGAACGCTTCGATATAGCCGAGGTTGTCCTCGAAAGCATGCGCGTTCTGGAAGCCGAAAATGATGCCCGTCTTGTTCTCTTTCTTCGCGCGGAAGATGTCGTCCGTGGTGCGCACGAGCGTGAGGATCTCGCCGTACTCGCGGATCTGCTGCTTCATCTCGGCGATGTTGTCGACGGTCTTCTGGAAGCTCTCCCACACCGAGACCGTGCAGTTCACCGCGGTCACGCCGCCCTTGCGCATGTCCTCGAACACGGAGCGCTCGAACTTCGAAATGTTCAGACCGTCGATGATGATGCTGTTGTCGTGCAAAGTGCTCATCGTTTGCTCCAGGCGTGCTTAGTAAATGGGAAAGCGCTCGCACAGCGCGAAAATCTCGCGGCGCACGCGTTGTTCGGTGGCGGCATGCCCTTCGGGGTGCTCACGCAGCGAGTCGAGCACGTCGACGATCAGCCGGCCGATGTCGCGGAATTCGCTCACGCCGAAGCCACGCGTGGTGCCCGCGGGCGTGCCGAGGCGGATGCCGGAGGTGATCGTCGGCTTCTCGGTGTCGAAAGGAATGCCGTTCTTGTTGCAGGTGATGCCCGCGCGCTCCAGCGCCTGCTCGACCTGGTTGCCCTTGAGGCCCTTGGGCCGCAGATCGACCAGCAGCAGATGGTTGTCCGTGCCGCCCGTGACCAGATCGACGCCGCCCGCCTTGAGCACCTCGCCGAGCGCCTGCGCATTGGCGAGCACACTGTCGATGTAGGTCCTGAAGCCCGGTTCCAGCGCCTCGCCGAACGCGACCGCCTTGCCGGCGATCACATGCATCAGCGGGCCGCCCTGCAAGCCAGGGAACACGGCGGAGTTGATCTTCTTCGCGATGTCTTCGTCATTCGTCAGCACAAAGCCGCCGCGCGGGCCGCGCAGTGTCTTGTGGGTGGTCGACGTGACCACGTGCGCGTGTTCCACCGGATTCTGGTGACGTCCCGCCGCGATCACCCCGGCGATATGCGCCATATCCACCATCAGCTTGGCGCCGACGCCGTCGGCGATCGCGCGCAGCCGTGCGAAGTCCAGCGCGCGCGGATAAGCCGAGAAGCCGGCGATCAGCAGCGCGGGCTTGTGTTGCTGCGCGAGTTCCTCGATCTGCTCGTAATCGATCAGCATCGTGTCGCGATTCACGCCGTACTGCACCGCGTTGAACCACTTACCGGACATGGCCGGTTTCGCGCCGTGCGTCAGGTGGCCGCCGGCGTCGAGCGACATGCCGAGCACCGTGTCGCCCGGCTTCACCAGTGCGAGCATCACCGCGCCGTTCGCCTGTGCGCCGGAATGCGGCTGCACGTTGGCGAACTTCGCGTTAAAGAGCTGCTTGATGCGATCGAGCGCCAGCGTTTCGATCACGTCGGCGTATTCGCAACCGCCGTAGTAACGCTTGCCCGGATAGCCTTCCGCATACTTGTTGGTCAGCACCGAGCCCTGGGCTTCGAGCACCGCGCGCGACACGATGTTTTCCGACGCGATCAGTTCGACTTGCGACTGCTGGCGCTCGAGCTCTTTCAGAATGGCGCCGCGCACCGCCGTGTCGCGCGTGGCCAGCGATGTTTCGAAGAAAGGATTCGGGTTCGACATGGAAGGTCCGTGGAGTCGTTGACGGAAGGCCGGAAGCCGCGCCTGGGCCTTGCTTCGCCCCTGCTACTACCGGTGTGCATTGCGTCTATTCTTGACGCTCGCCCCGCGCGTCAATTTATGAATTCAGACGCGTTCTTTGCCTTTTCCGCCATACGCGTCCTTTTTTCACAAGTCGACGCTGCCGCGCTTTCGTTAATGGTCGAACGAGCGTGCTGAAGCGGGGTCGTGCTGCACTGCACGCGAACGCCCGTGCGCGCTTCAGGTGCGAGAGCGGACCTCTGCGGCTCCGTTCTGGTGCCACTTGTTTAGCTATCCGAGTCGAATACGGGCCAACCGAGGGTTTAGCCTGATGGCACGGTAGTTGCCCTAGTCCTCAAAATTGAAGGAGTCGCTGCTCCCCACGGCGACGTGACACTACAGATTCGAAGGAATCATTCCTCCCATGTCCACCGATCGCACGGCGTCGTTGTCGCATTTCGCATTCATGCCGGTTCCCAACTTCACCATGATTGCGTTCACCAACGCGATCGAAGTCCTGCGCATGGCGAATTACCTGACGGGCCAAACGCTTTACCGCTGGTCGATCGTGAGCCCTGACGGCGGCCCGGTCACGGCTAGCAACGGTTTGTCGGTCGATACAGGACCGGTTGAATGCGTTGGCCAACCGGACATCGTGTTCGTGGTCGGCGGCATCGACGTGCAGCGCGCGACCACGCCCGCCCACCTTTCCGCACTGCGCCGCTTCGCCCGGTTGGGCTGCGTGCTCGGCAGCCTCTGCACCGGCACCTATGCGCTGGCGCGTGCCGGTCTGCTGGCGGGTTATGCGTGCGCGATTCACTGGGAGAACATGTCGGCGCTCAAGGAAGAGTTTCCCGACACGCGCTTTCTGAAAGAGCTGTTCGTGATCGATCGCGATCGCGTCACGTGCACGGGCGGCGTCGCGCCGCTCGACATGATGCTGAACCTGATCGCGCCGCGCGTCGGCACGGCACGCGTCACGCAGATCGCCGAGCAGTTCATCGTCGAACATGTGCGCGATACCAGCGCGCAACAGAAAATGCCGCTGGTGGCGCGGCTCGGTTCGGCCAACAAGTCGCTCTTCGAAGTGATCTCGCTGATGGAGAACAACATTGAAGAGCCGCTCTCGCGCGAAGAACTCGCGCGGCTCGCGGGCATGTCGCAACGGCAATTGCAGCGTCTGTTCCGCGAACATCTGGGCATGACGCCGACGCATTACTATCTGACGCTGCGATTGCGGCGCGCGCGTGAGTTGCTGCTGCAAACCGACATGTCGATCATGCACATCACGATGGCGTGCGGCTTCCAGTCGGCGTGCCACTTCTCGAAGAGCTATCGCGACGCGTTCGGCACGGCGCCGACGCGCGAACGACGCAAGCAGGCGCCGTCGCTGGCTGCGGTGCCGGTGCTGGCGGCTTGATCACTGCTTGACGGCCTCGCTGGACTCACTGCCCAGCCACAAAAAAACGCGTTGAACGGAAAACCGCTCAACGCGTTTGTTTTTGTGCCTCGACCTTCTCAGTTTCTGTTGGCCCACCTACCTTCCAGCACGACGGCGCAACACGAGACCGCGTATGCAGTCCCGCCTTCGCATCAGATCTGCCTCAAGCCGCCTTCAACAACCCATGCGGATCGATCACAAACTTCTTCGGCGCACCACCATCGAACTGGCGATAACCATCAGGCGCCTGATCGAGCGACACCACGGTCACGTTGACGATATCCGCGATGGGCAAACGGTCCCACAGGATCGCCTGCATGAGATTGTGGTTGTACTTCATGACTGGCGTCTGTCCGGTATGGAACGAGTGCGACTTGGCCCAGCCCAGACCGAAACGGATGCTCAGGCTGCCTTTGCGCGCGGCGGCATCGGCGGCGCCCGGATCGTCCGTGACGTATAGGCCCGGAATGCCGATCGCGCCCGCGGCCCGCGTGATTTCCATCAGCGAATTGAGCACGGTGGCCGGCGCTTCCTCGTGCGAGCCGCTGCTGCCGTGGCCATGCGCTTCGAAGCCGACGCAGTCCACCGCACAATCCACTTCGGGCTTGCCGAGAATCTGCTCGATCTGTTCGCCGAGCGTGGCGTCCTTCGACAGATCGATGGTCTGGAAGCCCATCTTGCGCGCGTGCGCGAGACGCTCCTCATTCATGTCGCCGACGATCGTGCAAGCCGCGCCCAGCAAGCGCGCCGAAGCGGCCGCCGCCATGCCCACCGGCCCCGCGCCCGCGATATACACGGTGGCGCCTGGTTTGACGCCCGCCATCACCGCGCCGTGATAGCCGGTCGGCAGAATATCGGAGAGACACGTGAGGTCGCGGATTTTCGCCATCGCCTGGGCATGGTCGGGGAATTTCAGCAGATTGAAGTCGGCGTACGGCACCAACACGTACTCGGCCTGGCCGCCGATCCAGCCGCCCATGTCCACGTAGCCATACGCGCCGCCGGCACGCGACGGATTCACGTTCAGGCACACGCCGGTGTGCTGCGCCTTGCAGGTCGGGCAGCGTCCGCAGGCCACGTTGAACGGCACCGAAACGAGATCACCGACCTTGAGCGTTTCCACGTCACGGCCCACTTCGATCACCTCGCCGGTAATCTCGTGGCCGAGCACGAGGCCGACTTCCGCGGTCGTGCGGCCGCGCACCATATGCTGATCGGAGCCGCAAATATTCGTGCTCACCACCTTGAGGATCACGCCGTGACCGATCGACCGGCCTCGCGGATCGACCATCTTCGGATAGTCAATCGACTGCACTTCCACCTTGCCCTGCCCTAGATACACAACGCCGCGATTGCTGCTCATTGTCTGTCTCCATGTCTTGTGAGCGGCGCGCCTGTTCACAAGGCACGCCGTTCAACGAGCGTAGCGCCCGCTGAACAAAGCGCATGTGTCGAACACGACATGGGTTTGGCCGTAACCGACACGACGAGCGGAGCCCGCGTCCATCTTGATGCAACCAGTTTTTTATTGATTGACCGTTCAATATAAAAAAACTACCATGGCCGTTCGAAATCACTCGGGGCGGATCGTTTTCGTCTTCCGCGGTTCGCCCGAAGCCAACGCCAGCAACAGTGCCCGCACCATGCCCAAACTCGGAATGCGCGAAATCCGCCGCGCGCAGTTGATCGACGCCACGCTTCTCACGATCGACCAGACCGGTCTCGCGGGGGCGACGCTGGCTTCGGTCGCGCAGCGCGCGAGCATTTCCACCGGTATCGTCAGCCACTATTTCGGCGACAAGGACGGTTTGCTCGAAGCCACCATGCGTCACGTGCTGCGCGATCTGTGGCAGGCCACGTCGCGCCGGCGCCGGGCGGCGAAAGCGGACCCGCGCTCGAAACTTCGCGCGGTGGTCGCCGCGAATTTCGACGCCGAGCAGACCAGCGGCCCGGTCATGAAAACCTGGCTCGCGTTCTGGTCCGAGAGCATGCACAAGCCGCAGTTGCGGCGGCTGCAATACGTGAACACGCGCCGTCTGAACTCGAATCTATGCGCGGATTTTTCGAAGGCCATGCCACGTGCGGCGGCGCGTCGCGCGGCAAGCGGCCTCGCGGCGCTGATCGACGGCCTGTGGCTGCGCGGCGCGTTGTCGGGCGAGCCGTTCGACACCAAGGCCGCGCTGCGCGTGGCCAACGACTATATCGATCTGGTCCTCGCCTCGCGCGAATAAGGACTTGAACAGACCGGCGACATCTTCAGAAAGGAGCAAGTCATGGCGGTATTCGCAACGCAACGTCTCTATATCGGCGGCGGCTATGTCGACGCCACCAGCGGCGAAACCTTCGACACGCTCGACCCCGCCACCGGCGAGACGCTAGCGAGCGTGCAGCAGGCCTCGGCGGCCGATGCCGATCGCGCGGTGCGATCCGCGCAGGAAGGCCAACGCGAATGGGCCGCGCTCACCGCCATGCAGCGCTCACGCATTCTGCGCCGCGCGGTGGAGCTTCTGCGCGAGCGCAACGACGAGCTCGCCGCGCTAGAAACACGCGACACCGGCAAGCCGATTGCCGAAACCCTCGCGGTGGATATCGTCACCGGCGCGGACGTGATCGAGTACTACGCGGGGCTCGCCACTGCAATCGAAGGACAGCAGATTCCGCTGCGGCCCACGTCGTTCGTCTATACGCGGCGCGAGCCGCTCGGCGTTTGCGCGGGCATCGGCGCATGGAACTACCCGATCCAGATCGCGTGCTGGAAGTCCGCGCCCGCGCTCGCGGCCGGCAATGCGATGATCTTCAAGCCAAGCGAGATCACGCCGTTGTCGGCGCTGAAACTCGCCGAGATCTACACCGAAGCCGGCGTGCCCGCAGGCGTGTTCAATGTCGTGCAAGGCGACGGACGCGTCGGTACGATGCTCGCCGCGCATCCGGACATCGAGAAAATTTCGTTCACCGGCGGCGTGGAAACCGGCAAGAAGGTGATGTCGATGGCGGGCGCTTCGTCGCTGAAAGAAGTGACGATGGAACTCGGCGGCAAGTCACCCCTGCTCGTATTCGCCGACGCCAATCTCGAACGCGCCGCCGACATCGCGATGAGCGCCAACTTCTTCAGCTCCGGCCAGGTCTGCACCAACGGCACACGCGTATTCGTGCAACGCGGCGCGCTCGAACGCTTCGAGGCGCTGGTGCTGGAACGCGTCAAGCGCATTCGCGTGGGCGTGCCCACCGACGCCGCCACCAACTTCGGCCCGCTGGTCAGTGCCGCGCAATTGCACAAGGTGCTGGGCTACATCGAAAGCGGCAAGCAGGAAGGCGCACGGCTCGCGGCCGGCGGCAAGCGTCTCACCGAAGGCCACTTCGGCAGCGGCCAATACGTCGAACCAACCGTGTTCGCGGACTGCCATGACGACATGCGCATCGTGCGCGAGGAAATCTTCGGCCCCGTGATGAGCATCCTCGCTTTCGACGACGAAGACGAAGCCATCGCGCGCGCGAACCGCACTGCTTACGGCCTTGCCGCGGGCGTCGTGACCGAGAACCTAGCGCGGGCGCATCGTGTGATTCATCGACTGGAAGCGGGCATCTGCTGGATCAATACGTGGGGCGAGTCGCCCGCGGAAATGCCGGTGGGCGGCTACAAGCAGTCGGGCGTGGGCCGCGAAAACGGCATCACCACGCTCGAACACTACACGCGCATCAAGTCCGTGCAGGTCGAACTCGGCCCGTATCAACCGGTGTTCTAAGGAGAGGCGCGATGGCTTCGAACGACTACGACTACATCATCGTGGGCGCGGGTTCGGCGGGCAATGTGCTCGCCTCGCGCCTGACCGAAGACGCGGACGTGACCGTGCTGCTGCTCGAAGCAGGCGGCCCCGACTACCGCTTCGACTTCCGCACGCAGATGCCGGCCGCGCTCGCCTATCCGCTGCAGGGACGCCGCTACAACTGGGCGTACGAAACGGACCCCGAGCCGCACATGAACAACCGGCGCATGGAATGCGGGCGCGGCAAGGGGCTCGGCGGGTCGTCGCTGATCAACGGCATGTGCTATATCCGCGGCAATGCGCTCGATTACGACGGCTGGGCCGCGCAAGCCGGTCTGGAAAACTGGACCTATCTGGATTGCCTGCCGTATTTCCGCAAGGCCGAAACGCGCGATGTCGGCGCGAACGCGTACCACGGCGGCGATGGCCCGGTGCACGTGACCACCAGCAAACCCGGCAACAACCCGCTCTTTGCCGCGATGGTCGACGCCGGTGTGCAGGCCGGCTTTCCACGCACCGACGATCTGAACGGCTATCAGCAGGAAGGCTTCGGCCCGATGGATCGCACGGTCACGGCGAACGGCCGGCGCGCCAGCACGGCGCGCGGCTATCTGGATCGCGCGAAGACGCGGCCGAATCTGACCATCGTCACGCATGCCGTGACGGATCGCGTGCTGTTCTCCGGCAAGCGCGCGGTCGGCGTCGCGTATCTGCATCATGGCAATGCAGTGACGGCGCAAGCGCGCCGCGAGGTGCTGGTGTGCAGCGGCGCGATCGCCTCGCCGCAATTGCTGCAGCGCTCGGGCGTGGGCCGCTCGACATGGCTGCGCGAACTCGACGTGCCGCTCGTTCACGATCTGCCGGGTGTCGGCGAAGACCTGCAGGACCATCTGGAGATGTATATCCAGTACGAGTGCAAGGAACCCGTTTCGCTCTACCCGGCGTTGCAGTGGTGGAATCAGCCGGCCATCGGACTCGAATGGATGATGAAGGGTACGGGCATCGGCGCGAGCAACCAGTTCGAAGCCGGCGGCTTCATCCGCACGCGCGACGACGATCTGTGGCCGAACATCCAGTATCACTTCCTGCCGGTCGCGATCAACTACAACGGTTCGAACGCGATCAAAATGCACGGCTTCCAGGCGCACGTCGGTTCGATGCGCTCGCCGAGCCGCGGCCGGGTCAAGCTCACGTCGCGCGATCCGAACGCGCATCCGAGCATCCTGTTCAACTACATGGCCGATCCGCTCGACTGGCGCGAGTTCCGCGACGGTATTCGGATCACGCGCGAGATCATGCGGCAACCGGCGCTCGACCGTTATCGCGGCCGCGAACTGAATCCCGGCGCCGATTTGGCTACCGACGAACAGCTCGACACCTTCGTGCGCATGCGGGCGGAGACGGCGTTTCATCCGTCGTGTTCGTGCAAGATGGGTTATGACGATATGGCCGTGGTGGACAACGAGGGGCGTGTGCACGGCATGCAAGGGCTGCGCGTGGTAGATGCGTCGATCATGCCGCGCATCACGACCGGCAATCTGAATGCGCCGACCATCATGCTGGCGGAGAAGATCGCCGACCGGATTCGCGGACGCGACGCGTTGGCGCGGGTGGACACGCCCTACTTCGTGGCCAACGGCGTGGCATCGAGAAAGCGGGAGATCGCGACGGTTTGAGGCCGCTGCCGGCCCACAAGTTTTTCTTTACCCTCGTGCAACTTATCCTCGATTGTCAACGTCTGGCAAAAGCCGGATAGTTCGGCCTCAACGCGCTCCGAATGATTCTGGAGCGCATCCGCCGACAGACATTCAAGGAAACGCGAGAGATGAAGTTCAAAGCCCTCAGCCTCACGGCGACCGTGATCTTTGCGTTGGCCGCTCCCATGAGCCACGCAGCGGATACCACGCAAGACGGCATCAAACGGACGGTCGACGCGGCGATCCGCCCGCTCATGGCGAAAGACGGTATTCACGGCATGGCGGTCGGCATCGTCGTTGGGGGCAAGCCTTATGTGTACGACTACGGCGTGGCGTCGACGGAAACGGGCAAGCCCGTGACACGCGACACGCTGTTCGAACTCGGCTCGATCAGCAAGACCTTCACGGCGACGCTGGCATCGTATGCGCAGGTCAGCGGTGATCTCTCGCTGTCGGATACGACGGGCAAATATCTGCCCGTGCTTCAGGGCAGCCAGTTCGGCAATGTGAAGCTCGTCAACCTGGGCACGCACACGCTAGGCGGATTGCCGTTGCAAGTGCCGGACGATATCCATAATGACGACGAACTCATGCAGTTTTTCAAGGCATGGAAGCCCAGTTGTGCGCCGGGCACGTGCCGGACTTACGCGAATCCCGGCATCGGTACGCTTGGCTTGATCACGGCAAAGAGCATGGGGCAGGATTTCACGCCGTTGATGGAACAGCGCGTGTTTCCCGCGCTGGGATTGAAGAACAGTTTCATCGACGTTCCGAAATCGCGGATGCCGGATTACGCGCAAGGCTATAAGAAGGACGGCGCGCCGATTCGCATGGCGCCTGGCGTGCTGTCCGCCGAAGCCTATGGCGTCAAGTCCACAGCCGCCGACATGACGCGCTTCATGCAAGCCAACATGAATCTGCTCCAGCTCGATGCGAAGTTGCAGCGCGCCATCACGGAGACGCACACCGGCTACTTCAAGGCTGGCGTGTTGACGCAGGATCTGATCTGGGAGCAATACGCGTATCCGGTCGCGTTGAAGACATTGCTGGCAGGCAATTCATCGACGATGGTTTTGAAGGCGACACCCGCGGTCGAAATCAAGCCGCCGCTCGCGCCCCGACAGGATGTCTGGATCAACAAGACCGGTTCGACCAATGGGTTCGGCGCGTACGTGGCTTTCGTTCCGGAGAAGCAGTTGGGCATTGTGATGCTCGCCAACAAGAACTTCCCGAACGAAGACCGGGTGGCGGCCGCCTATAAGGTTCTGACGGCGCTTGCCGAGCCCTCGCATTGAATAGGGCCGACTCGATCATGAACAACTTGCGTTGCGTGCCGCTGCTCGCCGCGATCCTCATGAATCTGCCTTCGGCCAATGCCGGCGAAAAGGCACCCGATGCCAAAGAGACCGTGGTGCTTCAGCGCGTCCCCGTTCCGGGAACCGATCGGGAAATGGGCATGGGTATCGCCGAATTTCCACCCAATGCCGCCAAGCCGAAGCACAAGGCAACCGGACCGGAGGTCACCTATGTTCTCGAAGGTGAAGTCACGGTGCAGGTCGAGGGTCGACCCGCGCAGATCGTTCACGCCGGCGAGAGTTACCGGATGCCGGCAAATGTCGTCCATGTAACGACTGCCGGACCGGCGGGCGCGAAAGTGTTGGCGACGTGGGCTTGGGTGCCTGGGAAGCCGTTTAATGTGCGGGTTCAGAATTGAGCGAATAGGAGTGCTGTTCGCACTGGAACGCACCATTGATTACGCGCCCAATCAACCTTCAATCCCGCACCGGACTCAACACCCCACGCGCATCCGTCTCAACCGCCTCGAACACCAGCGTCTCGAGCGCCAACCCGCGCGTCTCGATGCCGAGAATCCACACCGCCGCCGCCGCGATCACAAAACACATCGCGCCGAGCGAGAACACCCCGCCCTGGCCGAACATCGGCAGCACTACGCCCACCACGTACGGTCCGATCAGCGAACCCACGCGGCCTATCGCCGACGCAAAGCCCGAACCCGTCGCCCGCGCACCGGTCCCGTACAGCTCCGGCGTGTAGGTGTACAACACCGCCCACATCGCAAACAGGAAGAACTGCATCGCCAGCCCGGCGCAGATCAGCAAGGTCGGCGTCTGCGCGTGCAGCGCGGTTTGTCCATAAACGTAGGCCATCACCGCACTGCCCGCGAGCGACGCAATGCAAGTCGGCTTGCGTCCCCAACGTTCGACCAGCCACGCCGCGCAGATAAAACCGGGAATCCCACCAAGCGAAATCAGCACCGTGTACAGCACCGACTTCGTTACCGCAAAGCCTGCCTGTTGCATCAACGCGCCGAGCCATGACGTCAGCCCATAGAAACCGAGCAGCGCGAAGAACCACAGCGTCCACACCATAATCGTGCGACGCCGGTAAGCCATGCTCCAGATCTCGCGAAACGCCCCCGTGCCCTTCGCGGCCGGCGGCTCGGCGAGCATCGCCGGCGCGCGCAGCTGGCTGAGCCCGGCCGCTTTCATCACCTTCACTTCGACCTCGGCGAGAATCTTGTCCGCTTCACCGAGACGTCCGCGATGTTCGAGCCAACGCGGCGATTCCGGCACGACGCGGCGCACGATCAGCACGAACACCGCAGGAATCGCGAGCAACGCGAACTCCGTACGCCAGCCGAACGTCGGCAGCACGAAGTAGGACACCACGCCCGAGGCGATGAAACCGAGCGGCCAGAAGCCGTCCATCAGCGCAATCAGACGGCCGCGCGACGCAGCCGGCACGAACTCCGACAACAAGGTCTGCGCGATCGGAAACTCCATGCCCATACCGAAGCCGAGCAGCACGCGATAAAAGATCAACGCTTCGACGCTCTGCGCCGTCGAGCACAAATACGACGCGAGCCCCCACAACACCATGCTCCACTGAAACACCGGCCGGCGTCCGAAGCGATCCGCCAGCAACCCTGCAATCGCCGCGCCGATCACCATGCCGAAGAAGCTCGCGCTGGCCACCAGCCCCGCCGTCGCGGTGGATAAGCCAAATTCCGTCTTGATCGAACCGAGCACGAAGGTCATCGTGCCGAGATCGACGGAATCGAAAAAGAATGCGATGGCGATGATGATGAAAATGGTCCGGTGATAACCGGAGAACGGCAGTCGTTCGAGTCGGGCGGCTGCGCTCGCGCGCGGCTGATAAGCGGTAGACATGTCATCCCCTGGTTGATGCGGCGAGTGCCGCGTGAGTGCTCCGAGGCGTTTTCAGTAGACGCCGACATAAATCGGCCACATAGAAGAAATACGTCATCGGGATGGAACGGGTGCGTCGTTCCACACACGCGGATCGCGAGGCTTAGGACCGCAGACGCGCCCGCGCGGCGCCGGCAATGCGCACGAGCGCATCCGCGCTCAACCGTGCGGCGATTTTTTCGACGTATGCGTGGTGACGCGCCTGCAGCGGCGCGCCGAGTTGCTGCGCAAGCAGATAACGGATCAGCGCGATGCGCCTATGCCGCAGCACGATGCTCTGATCGAGCAGCGCGAGCGCGGCATGGGCATCGCCTTCGAGGCACGCGCGCTCGGTGAGACGCGCGGTGGCTAGACGTGTCGACGTCATGGCGATGATTCAACGCGAAAGGCGCGAGCGGTGTAGGGACTGCCGCTCGCCGCGCCTTACGACATCAGCGGCTCGGCCGCGTCGAGCATGATCTTGACGAAGTAGTCCGCAAAGCTGCGGCGCACGACAATGTCGAAACTGCTCGCACCGGTGGGCAGCAACGTCATCGATGCCTTGAAATAGTGGCTCTGCGCGCATTGCCCTTCGCCAAACAGCTTGGGATGCAAATCGAGCGGACAACCGCGCGACAGCACTTCACGCGTGCGCGTGCCGCTGATTTCTAGCACCGTATAACCGCTGCCGATATCCACCTCCGACGCGAACAGGCCCGCGAACACAGCGCCGAGTTTCGCCTGCAGCGGAGCGGTACGCGTCGCGTCGTGCGCGGCGGCCGAGCGCACCAGCCACTCGTCCGGGCCGAGCCACATCACGTCGTAGCCGTTGCCGCGCGCCACCGTGTTCGCCTTTTCAGGCGGACGGCAGCCGATCACACTCTCCACCGCGCGCACGAACGCGGCGTCACGCGTATCGCCGCGCACGTTCACGAGTTCCAGGAACGGCCGCTCGCTCAACCTGAACGCGGCGGATGCCGTCGCCTGATGCTTCTTCAGCAGCGCGTCCGCGCCCACCAGCGGCGACTCCTGCCATACGCCGGTCTGCTTGCCGACAGCACGATCCACGACCGACGCCGTCCCTCTGGTTTCATTCCACATGTTGACGTGCTCCTTCGCTGTCGTAGAACACCGAACTGGTGACCTTCGCTGCAATCTGTTTGCCGCTCGAAAGCGGAATCGTGACCGTCTCGCCGATCTTGTCGAGGCCGCCCTTCACGACCGCCATCGCGATCGAACGCTTCAGGATCGGGCTGTAATAGCTCGACGTGACGTGGCCGAGCATCGCCGCCGTCTCGCCCTGGAACGGACCCGCGACGATCTGCGAACCCTCGGGTATCACGAACGACGGGTCGTCCGAGAGCAGGCCGACCAGTTGCTTGCGCCCTGCCTTCGCCGTATCCGAGCGGGTCAGCGAACGCTTGCCGAGAAAGTCCTTCGACTTCGCGACGAGGCCGCCCATGCCGAGATCGTACGGCGTCATCGAACCGTCCGTATCCTGGCCGACGATGATGTAGCCCTTCTCCGCGCGCAGCACGTGCATCGTTTCGGTGCCGTACGGCGTGATGTCGAACTCCGCGCCCGCGGCCATCAGCGCTTCCCACACCGCGCGTCCGACGTTGGCCGGCACGTTCACTTCATAAGCGAGTTCGCCCGAGAAGCTGATGCGCATCACACGCGAGGCCGCACCAGCAACGGTGCCTTCGCGATAGCTCATGAACGGAAACGCCGCGTTCGCGAAGTCGATGTCCTGGCAGACCTTCTGCAGCACCTTGCGGCTGTTCGGGCCGACCACGGCGAAGGTCGCCCAATGATCCGTCACCGACGCGAGCCGCACGCGCATGTCCGGCCATTCGGTTTGCAGCCAGCGTTCGAGCCACGTCAGCACGCGTGCCGCGCCGCCGGTGGTGGTCGTCATCATGTAGTGCTGGTCGGCGAGGCGCACGGTCACGCCGTCGTCGAAGATCATGCCGTTTTCGTCGAGCATCAGGCCGTAGCGGCACTTGCCGACTTCCAGCTTGCTCCACGGATTCGTGTAGACCCAGTTCAGCAGCTTCGCCGAATCAGGGCCCTGGATGTCGATCTTGCCGAGCGTCGAGGCGTCGAGAATGCCGACGCTCGTACGCACCGCGAGCGATTCACGCGCCACCGCCGCGTGCATGTCTTCGCCCGCTTTCGGGTAGTACCACGGACGCTTCCAGTTGCCCACGTCCTCGAAGGCCGCGCCGTTTTCCACGTGCCATTCGTGCACCGCCGTCTTGCGCACGGGATCGAGAAACTCGCCCAGTTCGCGGCCGGCAAACGTGCCGAAGGTGACGGGCGTGTAGTTCGGCCGGAAGGTCGTCGTGCCGGTCTCGGGAATCGTCTTGCCGAGCGCCTGCGCGAGAATCGCCATGCCGTTGATGTTGCCGAGCTTGCCCTGGTCGGTGCCGAAACCCATCGCCGTATAGCGTTTTACGTGTTCGACCGATTCGAAGCCCTCGCGCGCCGCGAGGAAAATATCCGCGGCGGACACGTCGTTCTGGAAATCGATGAACTGCTTCGGCCCGCGCGTAGCCAACTCGCGACCACCGACCAGCCACAGCGGCTGCATCTTCGCTTCCATGATCTCGGCCACCTGCACCGGATTCGGCCGCGCGACGATAAAGCCCGCCGCGCGCGCCGCCTCGATGCCGGCATCGACCGCAAAGCGTATGCCCTGGCCCAGCGTGAAGTCGCCGGCACACGCGCCGACGCTCGTCTCCGGCTGCATCGCCTTGCCCGGCACGAAGCAGGCCTTCTCGTCATGCCAGTGGGCCTTGCCGCCCGACTGCGCGAACAGATGCAGCACCGGGCTCCAGCCGCCGGACATCGCGAGCAGATCGCAGGACAGTTCGCCCTGCTTCGCACCGACCTGTCCGTTCGAGTACGGCGCGACGTCCACCGAGGCCACGCGCAGTTTGCCGTGCGCCGCCGTGATCACGACGCCGTTCATCACCTTGACGCCATAGCGCCGTGCGAGCGCGGGCAGCGTGCCCTTCGATTCGCTCGCGCGCGGATCGACTACCGTCACCTGGGCGCCGGCCGATTTCAGATCGAGCGCGCACTGATAGCCATCGTCGTTGTTGGTGAACACCACGGCGTTGCGGCCCGGCAGCACCGCATAGCGATGCAGATAGGTCGACACAGCGGACGCCAGCATCACGCCGGGCAGATCGTTGTTGCCGAACACGATGGGCCGCTCATGCGCGCCGGTCGCGAGAATCACGCGTTTCGCGCGGATCTTCCACATCAGTTCGCGCGTGCCCTTGCGTTGCGACACCGGCAGATGCTCGGTGAGCCGCTGCGTCGCCGTCACGAGGTTGTGGTCCTGATAGCCGAACGCGGTGCTGCGGCACAGGATCTTCACGTCGGGCATTTGCCGCAGTTCGTCTTCGATCTTCTGCACCCATTGCAGCGCGGGCTTGCCGTCGATCTCCGCGCGGCACGACAGCAGCGAGCCGCCGAGTTCCGGCTGATCGTCAATCAGTGTCACGCGCGCGCCGGACAACGCGGCGGCATGCGCGGCCGCAAGGCCGGTCGGGCCGCCGCCCACCACCAGCACGTCGCAATGCGCAAAGCACTTGTCGTAGCGGTCCGCGTCCGTGTGTTCCGGCGCCTTGCCGAGACCGGCGGCGTCGCGGATCACTTCTTCATACTTCGGCCAGAATTTGCGCGGCCACATGAAGGTCTTGTAGTAGAAGCCCGCCGGAATGAAGCGCGCGAACTTCTGATTGACCGCCATGCGGTCTTTCTCGATGCTCGGCTTCGCGTTCACGCTTGTGGCCACCAGGCCCTGATACAGCTCGACTTCGGTGGCTCGCGCATTCGGCACCGTGTACGCGCCGGTTTCGAGTTGCACGACGGCATTCGGCTCTTCCACGCCCGCCGTGACGATGCCGCGCGGCCGGTGGTATTTCCAGCTGCGCGCGACGAAATGCTCGCCGTTCGCGAGCAGCGCCGAAGCCAGCGTGTCGCCCTGATAGCCCTGGTACTGGCGGCCGTTGAAGGTGAACGTCAGCGGCATTGCGCGATTGATGCGCCCGCCGTTGGGGAGTCGGTCTTTCTGGCTCATGATGCCTTGCCCTCTTGTGCCTTGTTCTGTGCTTTAGCGTCAGTGCCGTCCATGGCGAGCAAAGGACGCTCGAACGTCTCGTAGCCCTGGATCTCGTAGCTCACCGTGTCGCGCTGCGCCTTGAACCAGCGGCGGCAGCCTTGCGTATGCATCCATTGCTCGCGATGCACGCCGCGCGAGTTCTTGCGCATGAACAGGTAGTCGCCCCATTCCTTGTCAGTGAGTTTCTCGGTGTCGAGCGGACGGGCAATGTCCGCTTCGCCGCCGCAGGAAAATTCGGTTTCGGCGCGTGGCCCGCACCACGGGCATTCGATCAATAGCATCTCGTTCTCCTAGTCGCAGTGCGTAGCGTTAGTGGGCAACAGCGGCGGCGCCGTGTTCGTCGATCAGGTGGCCGGTATAGAAACGCTCCAGCGAGAACGGCGCGTTCAGCGGATGCGGCTCATCCTTCGCAATGGTGTGCGCATAAGCCCACCCGGAACCCGGCGTCGCCTTGAAGCCACCCGTGCCCCAGCCGCAATTGAAGTACAGCCCCTTCACATCGGTCTTGCTGATGATCGGGCACGCGTCGGGCGACACATCCACGATGCCGCCCCACTGGCGGTTCATCCGCACCCGCGAGAACACTGGGAACATTTCGACGATCGCTTCAAGCGTGCCTTCGATAATCTGAAAACTGCCGCGCTGACCAAAACCCGTGTACTGGTCGACGCCCGCGCCGATCACCAGATCGCCCTTGTCGGACTGGCTGATATACGCGTGCACCGCGTTCGACATCACCACGGTGTTGACCACCGGCTTGATCGGTTCCGACACCAGCGCCTGCAACGGATGGCTCTCCAGCGGCAACCGCACGCCGGCCATGTCGGCGAGTGACGAGGTATTGCCCGCCGCCACGATCGCGACTTTCTTCGCCTTGATGAAACCCTTCGTGGTGTCCACGCCGATCACCTGGCTGCCGTTGCGGCGAATGCCCGTGACCTGGCAGTTCTGCACGATATCGACACCGGCCTGATCCGCGCCGCGCGCGAAACCCCAGGCCACCGCATCGTGGCGCGCCACGCCGCCGCGCCGCTGGATCGACGCGCCGAGCACCGGATAGCGGCTGTTCAGATTGATGGTCGGCTCGATTTCCTTGATCTGCGCGGGCGTCAGAAATTCGGCGTCCACACCGTTCAGCCGGTTCGCATTCACGCGGCGCTCGGTGTCGCGCACGTCCTGCAACGTGTGCGCGAGGTTCATCACACCGCGCTGGCTGAACATGACGTTGTAGTTCAGATCCTGCGAGAGCCCTTCCCACAGCTTCATCGCTTTTTCGTAGAGCGCGGCCGACTCGTCCCACAGATAGTTCGAGCGCACGATGGTCGTATTGCGCGCCGTATTGCCGCCGCCGATCCAGCCCTTCTCCAGCACGGCGACATTGCGCACGCCGTGTTCCTTTGCGAGGTAATACGCCGTGGCGAGACCATGCCCACCGCCGCCGACGATCACGACGTCGTACTCACGCTTGGGCTCGGGGCTCTTCCACTGTCGCTCCCAGTTCTCGTGATACGACATCCCGTTGCGCAACAGGCTGAATATCGAATAGCGGCTCATCGTGGGTCCTTGTTGGTGCTGTTTTTACTGGTGTTTCGTATTGGCTAAAAGCGGAATCAACACTCGATGACGTTCACGGCCAACCCGCCGCGCGACGTCTCCTTGTATTTCGTCTTCATGTCCGCGCCGGTTTCGCGCATCGTCTTGATCACGTTGTCGAGCGACACGTAATGCTGGCCGTCGCCTTTCATTGCCATGCGCGCGGCGTTCAGCGCCTTGATCGCGCCCATCGCGTTGCGTTCGATGCACGGAATCTGCACGAGCCCGCCGACCGGGTCGCAGGTCATGCCGAGGTTGTGTTCCATGCCGATTTCAGCGGCGTTTTCGACTTGCGTCGGCGTGCCGCCCATGACGGCGGCGAGCGCCGCGGCGGCCATCGAGCACGCCACGCCGACTTCGCCCTGGCAGCCCACTTCGGCGCCGGAAATCGACGCCGTTTCCTTGTAGATGATGCCGATCGCCGCGGCCGTCAGCAGGAAGTTGACGATGCCCTCGTCGTTTGACGCATGCATGAACTTCACGTAGTAGTGCAGCACGGCGGGAATCACGCCGGCCGCGCCGTTGGTCGGCGCCGTAACGACGCGGCCGCCCGCCGCGTTTTCTTCGTTGACGGCCATTGCGTACAGGTTGACCCAGTCGAGCATGGAGAGCGGATCGCGCAGCGACTCTTCCGAGCGCGAACGCAATTGCCCGCACAGATCGGCGGCGCGGCGCTTCACATGCATCGGACCGGGCAACTCGCCGCGCACCTTGCAGCCGCGTTCGACGCACGCGGACATGGTGCGCCAGATCGCCAGCAAGCCTTCGCGCACTTCGTGTTCGGGACGCGCCGCGCATTCGTTGCGCAACGTGATCTGCGCAATCGACAAACCGGTCTCGCGGCAAACGCGCATCAGATCGTCGCCGGTACGAAACGGATACGGCACGTCCGCGCCGGCGCGCACGCCGTTCACGCGATCGCCTTCGCGATTCACAACGAAGCCGCCGCCGATCGAGTAATACTCCTTCTCCACCAGCAGTTGGCCGTTTTCGTCGAAAGCCTGAAAGCGCATGCCGTTCGGATGCACGATGCCCGAACCCGGCGCGCCCGGCATCAGCTTGCGGAAAAAGCCGAGATGCTCGCGCTCGTCGAATTTCACGGGATGCTTGCCGAGCAGCACCAGTTGTTTGGTCGCGCGGATTGTCTGCAGGCGCGGCTCGATCACGTCCGGGTCGATAGAATCGGGCAGATTGCCTTCGAGTCCCAGCAACACCGCCTTGTCCGTGCCGTGCCCCTTGCCGGTCGCGCCGAGCGAGCCGAACAGGTCGGCCTTCACGCCGCGCACGAAGCCGAGCAGATTCGCGTCTTCGATATGCGAAGCGAAGCGGCATGCAGCGATCATCGGCCCCACGGTGTGCGAGCTTGAAGGACCGATACCGATCTTGAACAGATCGAAGACGCTGACGTTCATGGCGTGCCTTGTGCGTTGCGATGCCTTGGGTGGATTTGCCTCTATTGCACCGCACGTCAAATTGAATCGATAGAATAAAAACGGCATGACAGTGGGATAGTGGCGTCAACGGGCCCGCCGGCAAAGGTCCGCGGCGTATTTACGAAGACTTCTGACGCATTTGCGACATGCGTCCGGCTTGCGGCTGGCGATGCTGACGATGCCGGGCGCGCAACCGGTCATGCCGCCGGCACGCCCGGACGCGGTGGCCGCCGTCCCCGGTGCTATGCTTGATCCAACCCTTACCCTTGCTGGCTGCATGCATGAATTCCGCTGAACCGCTTCCCCCTCAATCGATTGACGGCACCTCGAAGCAGCGCATCCGCTTCGGCATCATCCTGTTGCCGAATTTCACGCTGACGGCGTTTTCGGGTTTCGTCGACCTGCTGCGCCTGTCCGCGGACGAAGGCGATTTCAGCAAGCCCGTACGCTGTTCGTGGAGCGTGCTAGGGGAAACCCTTGCTCCGGTGCGCGCGAGTTGCGGCATCCAGATCACGCCGTGGGAGACATTCGACAGCGCCGAGCCGTTCGATTACGTCGTAGTGGTGGGCGGTCTGCTGCATTCCGGGCCCGCCGCGAACGACGCCACGCTTGCTTTCATCCGCCGCGCCGCCGCCACCGATGCGACGCTCGTCGGCATGTGCACGGGCGTGTTCTCGCTGATGCGCGCGGGCGTGCTCGAAGGCCACCGCATTTGCGTGAGCTGGTTTCACTACTGGGATTTCATCGAACGCTTTCCGTCGGTCAACGAGGAAGCGCTGGTCGCCGACCGGCTGTTCGTGATCGACCGCCGGCGCATTACGTGTTCCGGCGGACGCGCGTCGATCGACGTGGCCGCCGCGATCCTGCTGCGTCATTTCGAAACCGCCACGGTGCAGAAGGCGCTGCGCATTCTGCTCGTCGACGACATGCAGAAAGGCAACGCGCCGCAGCCGCATCCACCGGGCCTCGCGCCCGCTGCGCATCCAAAGGTCAAGCGCGCGATTCTGTTGATGGAGCAGCATGTGGGGCGCTCGCTGTCGCTCGATGAACTTGCGGGGAAGCTCGATCTTTCGCCGCGTCAGTTGGAGCGGCTCTTCAAGGCGCAAACGGGTAAGGCGCCGCAGGCCTACGCGAAGCAGGTGCGTTTGCGAACCGCCGCGTGGTTGCTCACGAGTTCGGATAAGACCGTGGCCGACATTGCGTCGAGTTGCGGGTTTTCCGATGCCTCGCATCTGGGCCGCGAATTCCGCAAGCAATTCGGATTGCCGCCGATGATGTATCGCGAGCAGCGCGGCACAGCGGCGGAAGCGGAAGATAGTGGGGATTATGACGAGACGTTTCCGGGACGGGCGCGGGCGATTTGAGGGTGTCTGTGGCACGTGTGAAATGCTCGCAAATTAATACCACTCGAATGCGAATTTTATTGAGCGTTTCGGCACTCTGCGCCATCACAATAAATCTTGACACATCGGCGTGAACGTAAGGCGTATGCTGCACCATTCATAAACCACACTGCGCTAATTCACGGCACTGGTATTCAATGGGCGGGACTCGCTGAAGGTGTAAGTGGCGGTATGACACCGGCGCGAGCGTCACCGGTTTGATTGGCGTTACCACTGAGTCACGCGGCGGTGCCCCCGACGATCTCACCGGCGCGCTCGGTTCGTTCAACTTCTACGCTGCCATTGGACATGGCCGCCTCTCCAGAGACGTTAATTCGCGGAAAACAACAGCCGAGGTGACCGGTATCTGGGTGTATGTGAAAGACAACTACACATTCACCGACAATGAGCAAGATGATCGATCACAGTATCTGGGTCATTGGAGCCGCGATGGCGTTATCGTCATGCCACTCGACGCTGCCGCAGCAATCTCTTCTATCCCCTACATCGAATCCCCGGTCACCCTTCCTTATATCGACGCATCCGTCACAATAGGCAACCCAGTTATCAAGGGCAACGTCTACTACCCGGTGCACAACAGCGACTTTCTACAGTGGGCGATCAAGCATCAGCAGGGCGGCGACTTTGTTGTTTTCTCTGATCGTCGTTTTGTTCCGGTCGCACCTCCAGTCAAGGTGTACCTATGAGGCTTGACTACGGTGCTGCGGCTGGTGCGCTGATCGGCGCACTAGTTGCGGTTGTTGTCATCATTGCTGTGCTAGTCAAGTGGATCACTTCAAAAGACAAGTCGCGCGCATGGATCGCGAGGTTTGCCGGGCCGACGGCGATAGTTGTCGTCATCGGCGTGCTTTATTTCGGCCTTTTTAATCATGCGCCGCACGGCACCGAATGTCAGAAATCGACATCTCCAGACGGCTTGTACGTGGGTGAACGTTGTCTATTAGATTGGGTTCCAGGCGGAAACTCCGAATACGTTGGCAGGGTTTTAGATGCAAAGAACGGGAAGCTGCTTGCGCAGCATACCTTTAGCACGCCAGTCCCTGACCTGTCCTGGTCTTCCGGCGTGACCTATTCCTTGGAACCTGATGGACCTCTCCGTTATATCGGTCCTTCCGCTGGATTTTCGATAGGGGACGGCGGCGACGACTCCGCGTATATCTCGCTCCCGCCCTCGATGTGGGACCGTTTGCTGGCAGCACGTCCGCGCTTATAACGGAAGATGTTGATGGCTAAACGGTCAAGTCAGACCGCTTAGCCAGCCCCGCACGGCCCCAGCCCTAACGGCTGCCCTTCTCACCACTCACTTCCCCGCTACATACGCCTTCACAGCCGGCAACCCATCCTTCCCATCATACGTCTTCACCCCCGCCAGCCACTTGTCCAACACCGCCGGATTCGCCTTCAGCCATTCGCGCGCGGCCTTGTTCGGATCGGTCTTGTTCATGATGGGCAGCATCACGTGATTCTCGATATCGGTCGTGAACTGCAGGTTCGACACCAGCTTCGCCACGTTCGGGCAGCGCGCCGAATAGTCGCTCGGCGTGACCGTCAGCACTTTCGCTTCGCCGTAATTCGGTCCGAACACCGCATCGCCGCCGGACAGATAATCGATCTTCATCTGCACGTTCATCGGATGCGGTTCCCAACCCAGAAAAACAATCGGCTTCTTGTCACGGATCGAGCGGTTCACCTCGACCAGCATGCCCGCCTCGCTCGACTCCACCAGCTTGAACTTGCCGAGCCCGTATTGATTGCTGTCGATCATCTTCTTGATCAACGCATTGCCGTCGTTACCCGGTTCGATCCCGTAGATCTTGCCGTCGAGCTTGTCGTAGTTCTTCGCGATGTCGGAGAACGTTTTAATGCCGGACTGGTACGCGTAATCGGGCACCGCAAGCGTGTATTTCGCGCCGGTCAGATTCGGCGTGGGCAACACGCTGAGTTGGCCGGACTTCCTGAACGGGTCGATCATCGGGTCCATGGTCGGCGACCAGTAGCCGAGGAACACGTCGATCTGCTTGCTCTTCACACCGGCGAAGGTGATCGGCACCGAGGCGATCGTCTTGGTCGGCTTGTAGCCGAGCCCTTCGAGCACGGTCGATGCAAGCCCCGTGGTCGCAGCGATATCGGTCCAGCCGACATCGGCGAACCGGACGTCGCGGCAGGTGGCGGGTTCCGCGGCAAACACAGACGACACAGACAGCGCGCATAACGACGCAGCCCACAAACGTTTCATGGCGTTCCCTCAGGGTGATTGATGTTTGACTGGTTCTGATGAAGCGGATTATTTTGCGCCGCGCTTCACGCGGATAAGCGCCGCTCGACGCTCGGGGCGTGACCGAACTGCGCGCGATAGGCCTTGCTGAAATGACACGCCGAATGAAAACCGCACACCGCCGTCACGCGCGCAATCGACGCATCCGTATTGCGCAGCAACTCACGCGCGCGCCGCAACCGCAGCGTCAGGTAATAGTGCGTGGGCGACACGCTCAGGAACATCTTGAACATGCGCTGCAAATGCCGCTGCGACAGATGCACGAGCCGCGCGAGTTCGTCGAGCGATAACGGCTCCTCGATATTCGCTTCCATCAGCCGCACCACCTCGACCAGTTCCGCGCGCGAGAAACCGACACGCGCGTCGACGGGAATGTGTTGATAATCGGTCGAGCCGCGAATCCGCTCGACGATGAACTGCTCGGACACCTGCGCCGCCACCGCGTGGCCGAGCCGCATGCCGACCAGCTTCAGCATCAGGTCGAGCGGCGCGGTGCCGCCCGTGCAGGTCATGCGGTCGCGGTCGATCACGAACAGTTCGTCGGCGAAACGCACGTGCGGGTAGCTCTTGTGCAACGGCGACATGTCTTCCCAATGCACAGTGCAGCGATAACCGTCGAGCAGACCCGCGGCCAGCAGCGCATACGGTCCCGTGCAAATGCCGCCGAGCGGAATACCTTTGTCGGCGACGTCGCGCAGCAGCGCGATCACCGTGTCGTCCACGTAATCGCGCACATGCCAGCCGGCACAGACGATCAGCACATCGGGCATGCCGGCTTCGGCCAGCGTCGTGGTGGGTTTCACCGTGATGCCGTTGCTTGCTCGCGCCGGCTCGCCGTCCGGCGTGATCACCGACCATCTGTAGTGCTGCGCGCGGCCCACGTAGTTGGCCATGCGCAGTACCTCGACCGCGCTGGTGAACGCGATCATCGAAAAGTTCGGCAGCGTCAGAAAGCCGACGTGCGCGAGCCCGGATAGCGGCGAACCGGCCTCGGGCTCGACTGGCGTGAGCGCGTCGCGCTTCATAGGCGGGTCAGCCGTGTTGCGCGGCCGGCTCGCGGCGCACTTTCATCACGCTGCGCAAGCCCGACAGCAGCGGCGCGCGCGCCATGCCCGGCGAACGGCCAAAGCTTTCCGTGATGCGGTCCAGAATGATCGCGAGCATCACCACTGAAAGTCCGCTTTCGAAGCCGAGCCCGATGTCGAGCCGTTGAATACTGGCCAGCACGTCGTTGCCGAGACCGCCCGCCCCCACCATCGACGCGATGATCACCATGGAGAGCGCCATCATGATGGTCTGGTTCACGCCGGTCATGATCGACGGCAGCGCGTTCGGAAACTGCACCTTGTAGAGCAATTGCCACGGCGTGCAGCCGAACGCCTGCCCGGCTTCGACGATCTCGCGGTTCACATGCTTGATGCCGAGCGACGTGAGACGCACCGCCGGCGGCATGGCAAAAATCACGGTGGAGAGAATCCCCGGCACACGGCCGAGGCCGAACAGCATCGCGGCCGGAATCAGGTAAACGAAGGCCGGCATGGTCTGCATCAGGTCGAGCACGGGCCGCACGATCATCTCGACGGTGCGGCTCTTCGCGGTCCAGATGCCGAGCGGCACGCCCAGCAGCAGGCTGATCAACGTGGACGACAAGGTCAGGCCGAGCGTGATCACCATCTGATCCCAGAAGCCGGTGCCGTAGATCAGCAGCATGGCCAGCAGCGTAAATAGCGCGAAGCGCCAGCCCACCCGCCACAGGCCGATGCCGACGAAAAACGCCATCAGTGCCCACATCGGCACTGCTTGCAAGCCGTGTTCGATCACCGCGGCAAAGCTCTCGATCACCTTGCCGATCGAATCGAAAGTTTTTGCGTCGTGGTCGAGCAGGTAATGAACGCCGTGATCGACCCAGGCGCCAAGTGGAATGACTTCAGACATGGGAACTCCGATGGCGTGTGAGAACGTTCAGCACGTTCGTCTTGTTGACCGAACCACAGTAGGAACCGTCGGCTTCGACCACCGGCAGCGGCGCGCGGCTCGCCACCACGAGTTCGACGACGTCGTCGAGCGGCGTGGTGCGGCGGATGCATTCGATCTGGTTGAGCTGCGGCGAGGCGCTGCCCATCGCGTCGCGGCACACGAAGCCGCGAATCTTGCGTTCGCCGTCGAGCACGAATGCGTAGTCGGCGCTGCCGTTGAGCGTGGCGGCCACGCTCGATGCATCGATCTGCGGCGAGTGCTGCATGAGCGGCACGGCGTCGGTCTGCATCAGATCGCCGGCGGTCAGATAACGGCTGGTGTCGATGCCTTCGAAGAACGCGCGCACGTAATCGTCGGCGGGATTGGTGATGATCTGCTGCGGCGTGCCGACCTGCACGACCCGGCCGCCTTCCATGATCGCGATGCGCGTGCCGATGCGCATCGCCTCTTCCAGATCGTGCGACACGAACAGGATGGTGCGCTGCTGTTCGCGTTGCAGATCGAGCAGCACGTTCTGCATTTCCTTGCGCTTGAGCGGATCGAGCGCGGAGAACGCCTCGTCCATGATCATCAGCGACGGGTTCACCGCAAGCGCCCGCGCAAGACCCACGCGCTGCTGCATGCCGCCGGACAGCTGCGCGGGCAGTTTTTCCGCAAACGGCGCGAGGCCGACCTGTTCGAGCACGGTCATCGCGCGCTTCTCGCGCTCCTTGCGGCCAACGCCCGCCACTTCGAGGCCGAACGCCGCGTTGGACAGCACGGTGCGCTGCGGCATCAGCGCGAACGACTGGAACACCATGCTCATGTCCTTGCGGCGCAGCGCCGTCAGCTCGGAGCGCGGCACGCTGGCCACGTCGCGGCCGTCGATCAGCACCTTGCCGGCCGTCGGTTCGACCAGCCGGTTGATCAGGCGGATCAGCGTCGATTTGCCGGAGCCGGACAGGCCCATCAGAACGAAGATCTCGCCTTCCTTGACTTCGAACGATACGTTGTGGACGCCGACAATCTGACCGGTGCGCGCGAACACTTCCTCTTTCGTCGCGCCGCCTGCCAGCATGCCGATCGCCTGCTTCGGGTTGGTGCCGAACACCTTGCACAGCCCTTCGACCACGACCTTGGGGGAATTCATTGAATGCTCTCCTTTGTCGACCGGAGTTAGCGCTTTAGCGCTTACTCCGGTCCCATGCACCGCTTCGACCGGAGTTGGTGCTTTAGCGCTTACTCCGGTCCCATGCACCGCGTCGACCTGAGTTGGCGCTTTAATGCTTACTCCGGTCCCATGCAAGATAGTTGCTGCAGTGGCGGACGTCCGTCCGCGCTGTGCATACATAGTTGCCAGAAAAAAGTATGGCTAGCCGACTATTTGCGACAGGCACATGTGGAAATGCGACACCCGTTTTTTGGGCGTGCCGGGCGATGGCGGCTGGAGCCTTGTGGGGTAAGGGTTTGGCAGCGGTCGGGGGCGTGTTGAGGCGTGTCGCGCCAGAGCAAGTGGAGCCAGTGCGCGGCAAAAAAAATGCAGGTCGGTGGGGCTGGCCGGGTGTGGTGTCGCAGTGCAGCAAGGCGCTGGCCGGCGGACGTCGGTTGAAAAAACTGTGGTCACCCGTCCAACGGTGGGCGTTGGATGGCTCAAAATCAGGAGCATCGGTTCGACCGAGGCCATTCCGGGAAACACGACACGTTCATCGTCAGCGAGTCGGGGATGTACGCACGGGTCCTGCGCCGTCGTCGTATGCGGGGGCAAACATCTACGTCCGAGAAGCGGTGCGTCGCCACCACCACGCCCAGAGTGCGGCAGCGAACAGTACGACAGTGTCTACGGCGCCAAGCATTGGCAATGGGTCGGTCCACTTGCCCATGTTCGCCGACCGGGAATAGTAAGGCGCGTCACTGCCGTAAGCCTCCACCAGATTGCTTAGGTTGATTGCACTCGTGGTACAAGGACGGCACATAACACGACAATGGACAGAATGCGCCTGGATTTATTTTGAATCACTTTAACTGTCGGCCGCTTGCGTACGAATGGCTCATAGAATCCTCTTTACTCAATGGAGAGGATTCGAGCCTATTCGCGTCCCGACTGCGACTTGTGTGAATCTGTCAATCGCGTGCAAGCGGGTCGGCGCGCGGGCCACTCGATGAGCGATCAATCGGCACGCACGTAATGCAGTTGGCGCAGCGAGCCGTCATTTGTTGTGCCGACGCACTAGAGCTGCGCGCCTGCCTCCTGCATCACCCTCGCGACACTCACGGCCCACTGCGCCGAACGTCGACGTCGGCGCAGCGTAGCCGCAACAGTCCGCGCTTACTGGCTCGCGCCAGTTCCAATACCGGCCTTCTTCTGCGCTTTCTGCAGCTTGTCCGGATAGTTCGGGTCGTTCTGGCCTGGCTGGTAGCCTGCGTCTTCGAGCTTCTTCAGCTCGGCATTCTTCTTGGCGCGCGCTTGCTTGCGCGCCTCTTTACGCTCGGCTTTGGTGGGTTTCGCAGTGCTCGCCGCGGCGGGCGCAGCCGTCGTGGCGGCGTCGCTGGCGCCTTGAGCCGCGGCGAGCGGAATGCTGCCGGCTACCATGGCCGTGACGGCAAGTCCGAGCATGATCTGTCTAATGGCAAAGCTCTTCATTTTCAATTCCCCTCTCGAAAGTTGGCAATAGCATTCAAGCTTGTCTGCGAGTCTTCTGTTCACCACTGCGAGGCGCGCACGACACTCAGTACGGGCTCGCGCTCAAAGCTTACAGGCAAACCATCACAAGAGTATTTTCAGCGCCGCGAGCGGGGCTTGCATCAAGCAGACGAATCTCACGAGCCAGCCGCGCGCGCCGCATCCTCTTCCTGCAATTTCCGCCACAAGATCTTGCCGCTGCCCGACTTCGGCAGCGACGCCACGAACTCGACGATGCGCGGGGCCTTGTACGAGGCCATCTGCTCATGCGCCCAGTCGATGATCTCCTGCGCAGTAATCGTGCCTGCATGCGCCGCGTCGGGCACCACCAGCGCCTTCACGGTCTCGCCGCGCTTCTCGTCCTTCACGCCGATCACGCAAACCTCGTGAATCGCCGGATGCCGGTACATCAGCGCCTCGACTTCGGCCGGCCACACCTTATAACCGGACGCGTTGATCATACGTTTGAGACGGTCGGTCATGAAGAAATAACCGTCTTCGTCGATATGGCCGAGATCGCCGGTTCGCAGAAACCGCTTGCCGTCGAGTTCGATGAACGCTTCCGCCGTTGCCTTCGGATTGCCCCAGTAACCCTGCATGACCTGCGGCGCGTGAGTGACGATCTCGCCGGTTTCGCCTTGCGGCAGCTCTTGCAGCGAGACCGGATCGATCACGCGCGAGTCCACGTCGAACACGGGAATGCCCAGGCACTGCGGCTTCGGGCGATGCGGCGGATTGATGTGCGTGCCGGCAATCGTCTCCGTCATGCCGTAGCCTTCGACATAATCGAGCCCGGTCAGCGCCTTGAGCTTTCTGGCGATCGCGTCCGGCATCGCCGCGCCGCCGCCGCGCGTGCCGGTGAGGCTCGATAGATCGTATTCGCCGAGCTTCGGGTTCGAGAGGAAATCGACCATCATCGTCGAGATCGACTGCCATGCGGTGACGCGATATTTCTGCATGCATAGCGCAGCGGCCTCGCGATCCCAGCGCGGCAACAGCACGATGGTCGCGCCGGAGAAGACCGCGCTGTTCATGCCGCCCTGCATGCCGGTCACGTGAAAGAGCGGCAATACCGATAGATAAACGCCGTCCGGCGGCGACGAGAACCACACGCAGCCGCCGAGCGCCGTGCTCATCACGCTGCGGTGCGTATGCATGCAACCCTTCGGCTTGCCGGTGGTGCCGGACGTATAAGGCATCACGCACAGATCGTCGGGACCGGTGGTGAGCGGCCCCGGCGTGATGCGCCGTTCGAGCACGTCCTGCCAGGGCCTGACGCCGGGAATCGCGAACGTCTTGCGTGGCGCGGCGACGAATTCAGGCACGGGAATCGGCGACGCCTGCTTCAGATAATCGCTATACGTCGCCACGATGGCGTGCTCGAGGCCCTGGCCGGCCCCGTTGCCGATCAACGGCTCGACGTTCGCGAACAGGCATTGCGGCGCGATGATCGTGGTCGCGCCGCTGTCCTCCACGTAATGCGCGAGCTCGCCGGTCATGTTCATCGGATTGACCGGCACCACTACCGCGTTCGCCCGCAGGATGCCGTAGTAAGCGATGATCCATTGTGGACTGTTCTGCATATACAGCAGTACGCGCTCGCCTGCCTTGACCTGGCACTCCTGCTGCAGAAAACCCGCGATCCGTTCGGCTTCGTCCTTGAATCCGGCAAACGTGATCGTAGTGCCGTAGAAGATGATGAACGGCTTGTGAGGATAGCGCGCCGCCGAGACTTCGGCGTTGTAGAAAAGATTGGTCTCGGGCAGCGTCAGATGCAGCGGCACTTGCGGTGGCCAGTGCGGGTGATGGCGTTCGTTCATCAGCGTCTCCTGCTTTTCACTGTCGGTGCGCGCCCGGTCTTTGCCGGGCGCTTCGTTCACATCGCCGCGTCCGAACAGCGTGACACTCAGACGATGATCGCGCCGCCGTCCACCGCGAACTCCTGGCCGGTGATATGACGCGATGCCTCGCTCGCGAGAAACACGATCGGACCTTTGAGATCTTCGTCGCCGCCCAGACGCTGCAAAGGCGTGCGCGAGACGATTGCGTCTTCGAGTTTGCCGAGCAGACCCGCCGACATCTTCGAAGGGAAAAAGCCGGGGCAAATCGCGTTGACGTTGATGTTGTACTTGCCCCATTCCGCGGCGAGCGCCCGCGTGAAATTGATCGCAGCGGCCTTGGACGTGTTGTACGCAATCGTGTTCATGCCCGGCGGCGAACCCTTCAAGCCCGCCACAGAAGCGATATTGACGATCTTGCCCGCTCGCCGCGGGATCATGGTGCGCTTGCCGACTTCGCGAGCGAGAAAGAACGGCGCGTTGACGTTCAGGTTCATGACCTTGTGCCACGCTTCGTCCGGATAGTCTTCGGCGGGCGCGCCCCATGTCGCGCCCGCATTGTTGACGAGAATATCGATGCGGCCATGCACGCCCAACACTTCATCCACGAGGCCGGGGATACCTTCGAAGCGCTGCAGGTCGTTGACCACTGTTTGCACTTCGATGCCGAGTTGTTGCAGATGCGTTTTCGCTTCAGCGAGTTCGTCGGCCTTGCGCGCGGTGATGGCGACACGGCAGCCCATTTCGCCGAGCGCCTCGGCCATTTGCAGACCGAGGCCGCGCGAGCCGCCGGTGATGAGTGCAACCTTGCCGTCCAGTTGAAACAGGTCCTTCACAGACATTGCGTCGCTCCTCCAGATTTGTTCTGCTAGGCAGATCGGTATGCCGCTTTTGCGCCCATCATACGTGCCGAGATTCAGCCTGTAAATAAAAGCACGCTCATTCACTTTCGTTATAAACTGACACGCATCATCGAGTGGCGGAGCATCCGGAATTACCCGAATACCGCGCATTTCAACCGCGCTGTGCCGATACGTTCGAGGGCCGTTTTTTACACGTGTCTTACGCAGCGGTTCCGCATAACCGCTCACTTTCCACGGGTTTTCTCTTATGCAAGATGCGCTGATCATCAACTCACGCGATCTCGAGTTCCAGCTGTTCGAAGTGCTCGAAGCAGAGACGCTGACACGCCGTGCACGACACGCCGATCACAGCCGCGAGACCTTCAACGCCGCGCTCGAAACCGCGCATGCGGTCGCCGTGGAAAAGTTCGCGACGCACAACCGTCTCTCGGACGAACACGAACCGCAGTTCGACGGTCAACGGGTCACCCTGCCCGTCGAGGTGAAGGATGCACTCGACGCGATGCGCGCCACCGGCTTTCTCGCCGCGGGCAAGGACTACGAATGGGGTGGCATGCAGTTGCCGTCGGTGATTTCGTTCGCGTGCCTGTCGCTCTTCAAGAGTGCGAACATTGCCACCTCGTCGTACGCCATGCTGACCACGGCGAACGCGAACGTGATCGAACGCTTCGGCAGCGCGGCGCAAAAGCGCAAGTATCTGCAAGCGCTGTTCGAAGGACGCGCGTTCGGCACCATGGCGTTGACGGAACCGCAGGCGGGCTCGAGCCTGTCCGATCTCGTCACGAGCGCGACGCCCAATGCGGACGGCACCTATTCGATTCGCGGCAACAAGATTTTCATTTCCGGCGGCGATCACGAGTTGAGCGAGAACATCGTTCATCTGGTGCTGGCACGCATTCCTGGCGGGCCGCCGGGCGTCAAGGGCATTTCGCTCTTTACCGTGCCGAAGTTCCACGTCAACGAAGACGGCAGCCTCGGTGCGCGCAACGACGTCGCGCTCGCGGGACTGATTCACAAGATGGGCTGGCGCGGCACCACGTCCACCATGCTGTCGTTCGGCGAACACGGCGAATGCATCGGCGAGTTGGTGGGCGAACCGCATCACGGTCTCGCCTATATGTTCCACATGATGAACGAGGCGCGCATCGGCGTCGGTCTCGGTGCGGTCATGCTTGGCTACCGCGGCTATCTGGCATCGCTCGATTACGCGCGCGAACGGCCGCAAGGACGCCGCCCCGACAATAAGAACCCGCTCGATCCGCAATTGCCGCTGATCGAACACGCCGACGTGCGCCGCATGCTGCTCGCACAAAAAGCCTATGTGGAAGGCGCTTATGCGTTGTGCCTGTACGCGGCGCGTCTCGTCGACGAACAGAATACCGGCGAGAGCGAAGCCGCGCGCGCCGAAGCCGGCCTGCTGCTCGACCTCTTGACGCCGGTGGTGAAATCGTGGCCATCTCAGTGGTGTCTCGAAGCGAACAGCCTCGCGATCCAGATTCACGGCGGCTACGGCTATACGCGTGAATATCCGGTCGAGCAGTTCTATCGCGACAATCGGCTGAACATGATTCACGAAGGCACGCACGGCATTCAGGCGATCGATCTGCTCGGCCGCAAGGTGACGATGAAACAGGGCGCCGCGCTCAAACAACTGGCGCGCGAAATCCAGCACACGATCGACGCGGCGCGCGAACGCCCGGCATTGCATGCGCACGCCGATGCGCTTGGCGAAGCATGGACCGATCTGACTGCCACGGTCGAAGCGTTGCTGCCCACGCTGGCTCACGACAGCGAACGCGCGCTCGCCAATGCGAATGCGTTTCTCGAAGCCTTCGGCCATATCGCGATTGCGTGGACATGGTTGCGCCAGGCGATCGTCGCGAGCACCGCGCTACCCGCATCGCATAGCGAAGCGGACGCGGACTTTTATCGCGGCAAGCTGCAGGCGTGCCAATGGTTCTTCCGCTGGGAACTGCCGCGCGTCGCCTTGATGCTCGCCACGCTGCGCAGTCTTGACGACACCACGCTCAGCATGGCGCCACAATGGTTCTAAGCTCCGCCGCATAAACGGACTCGCAGCCCGATATGTGGAACATCCTCGTCACACGTGCGCAACGGAAGTCGTCGCAATGATTGCCGGAATGGCTGCCAATGCGGCATTCCGGCCAGTTTTTCCAGCATGAGCGCTTCGGCTGGAGTATTGTTTAAGCGCGCCGGGAGCGTCGCGGCATCACTCTTCTACAAGACAGGGTGCTCCTCGTGGGCGGAAAAGTGCTCGCAAGCGCGTGGTTTTTTGCATGCAACGAAGCGACATCAACTTTTCGAGGATGGAGAAAACGTGAAAACAGTCAATCTTTTGAAGGCGCTCGGCATCGCATTGTGTTTGGCAACGGCGGCCAGCGCCTATGCGCAGTCGAGCGACGCGACGGCCACCGGCGACGCGTCGGCGCCCAGTGCCAAAACGGTGAAGAAGACGGACCGCGCGCTGGGTCTGCAAGTGCGCAAGGCTCTATCGAAAGCGCAGGGTTTTGACGTGTCGAACGTGTTCGTGCGGGCCCGTGGCGGTGCGGTGACGATCACGGGATCGGTGCCCGACGGCGCGCAGATTCCGCAGGCGGAAGAAGTGGCGAAGGGTGTGGCCGGCGTGAAGTCGGTGAACAATAAGCTCACGATCGGCACGCAGGGCGGCGGCGGAGGTTAAGCGTCTGCTTTCACCCGGTGACTTGCCGGTCACGACAGGCAACGCCGCTCGTCGCTCGATGCGAGCGTGAGGCGTTGCCTGTCGTCCTGGTATTTGAACCGCTTATTGAAGCGCCCATTGAAACGTACATGGAAGCGCTTATCGTCGAACGAGGCCGACCACGTAGCGGCACACGTCTTCGCCCGCATTGAAGAACTCGCATTCGAGCGGCGCGCCAAGCTGAAGACAATCCCCCGCTTCCAGCCGGTAAACCTGCTTGCCTTCCCGGAAGGTCAACACGCCCAGCGTCACCCAGATCTGCTGATGCTGGAACACGAAAGCATCCGGCGGATACGGTACTTTCACGCCAGGCGGCAGTTCGATCTCGAGCAATTCCAGCACGCCGCCCGTGGGTGGCGAGATGCGCCGGCGCGTGTAGCCTGTCTCCGGGTCCTGCCAGACCGACTGCTGCGCATGCCGCACGAGCCGCTCGCCGGTCTGCTCGGCCAGCGCCAGCAAAGTCGATAAGGTCAGGCCGAACGCGCCTGACAGACGCCCTAGCACCGTCGCCGTGGGACTCGCCTCGCCTCGTTCGATCTTGCTGATCATCGCCTTCGACACCCCCGAGCGCTCCGCCAGCTCGCTCAGCGACCAGTTGCGCGCCTCGCGTTCGGTCTTCACGCGCGAGGAGATCGCCTGGGTCAGATCGATGGCAGCGGATTCGGACATGAAAAGATGGACGAGTTCAAGAGTGGAGAATGAGTGGGCACCGCAAATTATATCGAGGCAGTGTGGGCATGGACGCTGACGCCCTACGGCCGCCTCGCCGCTCATTAAAAGTCAAAATCAAAGTCTTGCATAGTGATTTTTCGTCCACTATATTAAACGCAAGATCGCGTGGTAAGCCCAGCCAGCACGACCCCACGTGACTCGAACGCAGCCGCAAGCATTCGTCCACCCCAGCCGGAAGACACCATGCCGAAGGAAATCGTTCTCAACGCTTTTGACATGAACTGCGTCGGCCACATCCAGCAAGGCATGTGGACGCATCCGCGCGATCAGTCCGCGCGCTATACGGATCTGCAGTACTGGACCGACTACGCCCGCACGCTTGAAGCGGGCCTGTTCGACGGCATCTTTTTCGCCGATGTCGCCGGCGTCTACGACGTCTACGGCGGCAACCCCGACGCTGCCTTGCGCGGCGCCGTGCAGGTGCCGGTCAACGACCCGACGCTGCTGATTCCGGCCATGGCCGCGGTGACACGGCATCTGTCGTTCGGCGTCACGTCCAATCTCACGGTTGAGCAGCCGTATCTGTTCGCGCGGCGCATGTCGACGCTCGATCATCTGACGCGCGGCCGGGTCGGCTGGAACATCGTCACCGGCTATCTGGATAGCGCGTCGCGCGCGATCGGCCTGACCGGCCAGATGGCGCACGACGACCGCTACGACCTCGCCGACGAATACATGGAACTGGTCTACAAACTGTGGGAATGCAGTTGGGAAGACGGCGCGGTGCTGCGCGACAAAGTCCAGGGCGTGTATGCGGACGCGTCGAAAGTCCATGTGATCCATCATCACGGCAAGCAGTATCGGGTGGACGCCATGCATTTGAGCGAGCCATCGCCGCAGCGTACGCCGGTGTTGTATCAGGCGGGTTCGTCGGCGCGCGGCAGACGGTTCGCCGCGGCGCACGCCGAGTGCGTGTTCGTCAACGGCCAGGCGAGACCGGCCGTGAAAGCGATTGTCGATGATATTCGCGCGCATGCCGTTGCGGGTGGCCGCCACGCGGACGACATCAAGGTGCTGCTCGGGCAAACCGTCATCACCGGACGTACGGATAACGAGGCGCAGGAGAAGTACGCGGAGTACCGCCGTTATGTCAGTTCCGAGGCGGCGCTCGTGCATGCGGCGGCGTCGCTCGGTATCGATTTCGCGCGCTACGACCTCGACGAGCCGATCGAAACCGGCAAGAGCCAGGCCATCGTATCGAACGTCGAAGCCATGACGCGCGCCGCCGGTCCGCAGTGGACCAAACGCAAGCTGCTCGAACAGATGATGCTGGGCAGCCGCCAGGCGCCGCTTGTCGGCTCGGCCGAACGGGTGGCGAGCGAGTTGATCGCGTGGACCGAAGAAGCGGGCGTGGACGGCTTCAATCTGTCGCGCACGGTCGCGCCGGAATGCTTCGAGGATTTCATCGCGCACGTCGTGCCGATTCTGCAGGAACGCGGCGCTTACAAGCGAGCGTATCGTGAGGGCACGTTGCGCGAAAAACTCTTCGGGCATGCGCGTTTGCTTTCCAGCCACACGGCTGCGAAATTCCGCTCGCCCGCTTGTGCCGCCGCCCCGGTTCCAGGCAATGCTTAGCAATCACGCCGTCATGCACGTTTTCACTTCGCGCGGCCCGCGCCACCCGCACCGGCATGCAACGGCGCGGCGATTTTTTCGCAGAGGCTCACATGCTTGACAAGAACACCTTCCGCGACGCGATGGCCGGCCTCGGCGCCGCCGTCAACATCATCACGAGCGATGGCGCGGCGGGTCCGGCCGGCTGCACCGCGTCGGCGGTCTGCGGCGTGACGGACGAGCCGCCCACGCTGCTCGTCTGCATCAATCGCAGCAGCCGCAACAACGCGGCTTTCCGCGCCAATGGCAAACTCTGCGTCAACGTGTTGAGCGCGGAGCAGCAGACACTCGCCGCGCACTTCGCCACCAGCACGCTGCCGATGGCGGAACGCTTTGCCGCCGCGCAATGGGATACCCTCGCGACAGGCGCACCGGTCCTGCACGGCGCGCTCGCCTCGCTGGACTGCGAGATCGAATCGGTCACCGAAGTCGGCACGCACACCGTGTTCTTTTGCGCCGTGAAAGCCGCGCATACGCAAGTCGAAGGCGACGCGCTGATCTACTACGGCCGCCGTTATCACCGCGTCGGCGCGCGCTCCGTGCACGCGACGCATACCGCAGAAACCAGCGGCGCGCTCGCCGCTGAATCGGCCGGCTAACGCAGGATGCACGGCACAAGACACGCATGAAAGAGGCCTCGGCAAGCCCGCATCGATCGAGCCACGCGATGGCCGGCAAGACGCGTTCGCTCGTGATTCTGCTGCTCTGCCAGGTGGGCGCGATGAGCGTGTGGTTTTCATCGTCGGCGGTCGTGGCGATCGTCAAGCAGGCGGAGAGTCTGTCCGCCTTGCAGGCGACCTTGCTCACGAGCGCCGTACAAGCCGGGTTCGTGGCCGGCACCGTCACGAGCGCCCTGCTCTCCCTCGCCGACCGCTTCGATCCACGGCGGCTCTTCATGGCCAGCGCGCTGACGGCGGGCGTGGCCACCGCGTGTCTCGTGTTCCTCGCGCCGGCGAGTCCGCTCGCGATCCTGCTGCGGCTGTTGACGGGCATCTGCATGGCGGGCGTCTATCCGGTCGGCATGCGGCTCGCGGCGACCTGGGCGAAAGGCGACCTGGGCCTGTTGATCGGACTGCTGGTCGGCGCGCTGACCTTCGGCTCGGCGAGTCCGCATT
Organism: Paraburkholderia sp. RL17-347-BIC-D; assembly: GCF_046027915.1. NCBI lineage: Bacteria > Pseudomonadati > Pseudomonadota > Betaproteobacteria > Burkholderiales > Burkholderiaceae > Paraburkholderia > Paraburkholderia sp. RL17-347-BIC-D. The sequence goes on along the minus strand of NZ_JARESS010000015.1, from coordinate 24,907 downwards.
TGCTGGCCGCACTCGGCGGTTCGAGCTGGCGCGCGATCTATGGCATCTCGGCGTGCTGCGCGCTGCTGGCGGGCGCCGCGATTCTGCTGTGCGGCGTCGGCCCGAACATGGCGCGCGCGACGCGCATCGAATGGTCCGCGCTGGCCGGCGCCTGGCGCAACCCCGCGTTGCGGCTCGCGAACCTCGGTTATCTCGGCCACATGTGGGAGTTGTACGCGATGTGGGCATGGCTCGCCGTGTTCCTGCAAGCGAGCTTTGCGGCGGCCGGTATGCAGGAGCCGCGCGCGGCGGCCGAATGGCTGACCTTCGGCGCGGTTGCGGCGGGCGCGCTCGGCGCATGGCTCGGCGGCGTACTGGCGGACCGGCTCGGCCGCACGACGGTGACGATTGGCGCGATGGCCGTGAGCGGCGCGTGCGCCGCGTTGATGGGCTGGCTGCTCGGCGCGCCGGTCTGGCTGGTCGGCTGCGTGGCGCTGTGCTGGGGGATTTCCGTGATTGCCGATTCCGCGCAGTTTTCGGCGAGTATTGCCGAGCTCGCCGAGCCGGCGTCGATCGGGACGCTGTTGACCGCGCAGACTTGCGCGGGCTTTCTGTTGACGCTGGTGAGCATTCATCTGGTGCCGGACGTCGTCGCGCTGGCGGGTTGGCGCGGCGCCTTCACCATGCTCGCGATCGGGCCGATTCTCGGCTGTGTCGCGATGGCGCGTTTGCGGCGTTTGCCGGATGCGCGACGGCTTGCGGGCGGCCGGCGTTAGGGCCGCTACTCGTCATCCTCTCCAATGCCCCGGCACCCACGCCCAATGATTGCCTTCCCAACGGTAGTGGCCTTTCACCCAGTGATAGCCCGGCGCGGGCGCGGCGGGCACCACCTCGACGAGCGGCTCGGGTTGCGGCGGTCTGGCGGGCTCGACCACGCAGGCTGACAACAGCGCGACGCAAAGACCCGCGAGCGATACGGCGCGTACATTCGATATCGTTTTCAAGTTCCTCTCCTGAGTGTTTTCATTTGATTTAAGCCGGTTCCCTTACCGGCTCTTTGGTTGACGACGTGGATGAAGGCGCACTCTTTCGCGGCGACCGCCGTTACGCACGCACGATGCCGCTCAGCGGCCGCCCCGCCGGCGTCTGGCCGAACAGCGCGGACGCCGTGCGCTGCGGATCGAGCCCGAGGCTTTCGCTTGCGGTGCCGGCAATCAACGCATCGAGCGAGGTGGTCGGCTTGAGGTCGCGTGCTTCGTAAAGATTGTGCGGCGCAAGGCCTGGCCAGTCGGCGATCACGCGTCCGCCCTGCACCGAGCCGCCCAGCACCATCGCCACCGAACCCGTGCCGTGATCGGTACCGCCCGTGCCGTTGGCGGCAGCGGTTCTGCCGAACTCCGTCGCGACCAGCACGGTGGTCTTGCTCCACAGCGGGCCCATGCCATCGCGCAACGACGCGAGCATCGTGTCGAGCGCCTTCAACTGATTGGCGAGACGCGCGTTCTGCGCGCTGTGCGTATCCCATCCGCCGGTTTCGATCATCGCGATCCGTGGACCGTTCTCGCGCGACAGGAAACTGGCGGCGAGCTTGCCGAGACTCGCCGGATCCTGGCGCGCGCTGGCGTCGCCGGCCAGGCCGCGCGCGGTCATCGCCGACTCCCACAGCGGGCGCAACTGCGCGTCTTGGTCGTAGAGTTGCGAGACCCGCGTGAGCAGATCGTCGGGGGCTTGCGGCAACGCCGAGGGCGCATACGACGTCACCGCCGCTGGGCCGCGCAACGCCATCGGCACAGTCGGCGCGAACGCGATCGCGTTCTCGCGCGTGGCGGGCAACTGCGCGACGAGCCGGTTCAGCCAGCCGTCTTTCATCTGATACGGCGACGTGCCGCCGGTCTCGAGCACGTTCTGTCCGTCAAAGTGCGAACGGTCGCGATATGGCGACGCCACCGCGTGCACGAACAGCGCCTGATGGTTCGCGTACATCGCGGCGGTCTGCCCCATCGCGGGATGCAGCGCGAAGGTGCCGTTCAGGCGTGGCGCGTTCGCGGTGTCGATGGCGAGCGGGCCGCGCAATGTTGCGTAGGCGGGTTCGGCGTAGGGCACGACGATGTTCAGACCATCGGCGGCGCCGCGCTGGATCACGAACACGAAACGGCTCTCCGTGGCGACGCTCGCGAACGCGATCTGCGGCGAAACGAGCATCGCGCCCGCGCCGGCAGCGGCGACACCCAGAAACTTGCGGCGTGACAGCATGGCATTCATCTCCGTTGAAAATCCGGCGAGACCAGCAACAGCGCGATCGCCGTGGATGCGCTTTCGGCGCGCGATACCGCTGTGGCCGTCGGCGCACTGAGCGAACCGGCGAGCAAGGTCTGGCCGAGTGCGCGTGCATCGAGCCGGTCGCCGACTTGCGACGCGAAACGCTGCGCCACTTCGACCCGGCGCACGAGCGCGTCGGGCGCAGCCCAGCTCGCGGCGATGTCGTCGTAACCGGCGGGCGAGCCGGGGCGCCACACCGGTTGGCCGAGCTGCGTGAGAATGGGCGCCGTCTGCAGCTTGCCGAGGTCCTGCCAGCCGAGCCCACGCATCGAGGAAATGGTCCACTCCCACGGCGTCTTGAATTTCACGGCGGTGGGCGACCACGCTTGCGGCATGTCGATCAACGCGCGATAGACGGTCGGCAGATCGCCGCCGCTGCGCTCGAACGCGCTGGCCAGATGCTCGCTCACGCCGGGCGGCGGATTATCGGCGACGAAATGACGGGCCAGCTTGCCGCCGATATGCTGCGCGGTCGCCCGTGCGCTTGCGAGGTCATGCAGGATCGCGAGCGCCTGCTCTTCGCCCGCCTGGTCGTAACGGCGTCCCATGATGGTCCGCGAACCGGGCTCGTGCAGTGCGGCGCGAAATACGAAGGTGCCCGGCGCGGCGTTCTGCTGCACGGCCAGCCGGCCCGCGTTGCCAACATTGCCGGCGTTGACCGGATTGCCCGCGACGCTCCAGCCGGTCAGCGCGCGGGCGAATTCGGTGACGTCGTCCTGGCTATAACCGCTGCGCACGCCGAGCGTGTGCAGTTCCATGATTTCGCGCGCGAGGTTTTCGTTCAGGCCGCGCTTGCGCTCCGGGTTTCGCTGCGCGGCACGCATGGCCGCCATGCTGTCCGGTCCCACCGAGCGCGTCTGATCGAGAAACAGTTGCATGGCCGGATGACGCTCGACGGCCACCAGCATGTCTTCAAAGCGGCCCAGCACGTGCGGGCGAATCGCCTCGGCCTCGAACGAACCGGCTAGCGCCGCGACGCCGGGCTTTTCGGTGGAGACCGCGAAGTGGTTGGCCCAGAAATGCACCAGCCGTTCGACGAACGGCGTCTGCGTGGTCAATGCACTCGTGACCCGCGCATTCACCGACGAGCGGTACATGTCGAGTATTTCACCGCGAAGCGCTTTTCGTTCGGCTTGCCTGGCAGATTGCGCGTTCGCTTGCGCCGGGCTTAGCGTGTCGGCCTGCGCGTTTGATTGTGCGTTCGCCTGAGCGCTGGTTTGACCACCCGGCTTTGTCACGTCTTGCGCGTTCGCTGCTTGCGCGCCGGGTTGTCCATCAGGTCTCGCTATGTTCCGCGCGTTCGCGGAGCGAATCGCCGCGCCCTCGCCCGCATTCTGGCGAGCCTGCTGATTGACCCGCATGCGCTGCTGCACCAGTTCGGTCGAGAGCGCCACCGAGTCGGGCTGGTTCGCCCACGCGACCGGCCGCGCCTGGTACTGTTCGAACTGGGCGAGCAGCCAGGCTTTGGGGTCGGCGGGCGGCGTGTCGTCGGCACGCGCGCCCAGGCCGAAACGGTTCAGCGCAATCGCCGCGGTGTTCAGGTTCGGTGAGTTAGCCATACCATCCTCTTCGGCTGTGGATTTTCCTTGAACGGCCGCCACGCGAAAATCCGTCGCGGCCGCCGCGGTTTTTTTAATCGCCCGAAGATTCGCTCGATGCCTGATTCGCCGGTTTCTTCGCATTCGCCGCCGGCGCAGGTTCACGCCATTGCCCGCGCACTTTCAGGCTGTCGGCGAATTGAACCCGCTCCTCGGGCGACAAGCTCGCCGCGAAGTCGGCCACACTGCCTTCCACTTGCGCGCGCAGATGGCTGTCGGCTTCGCGCGTACGCGTGAGCGCGGCGTCGAGCGCGGCGCGATCGAACTGCGGCGCCGCCAGCAGACGCAACACTTCGCGACGCCCTTCGCGGCCTTCGCGGGCATATTGCCGGCCGTCGCGGCGCGCGTCTTTCAGGCCCTCGACAAAGGCCTTCTGGCGCTCGGCCGAAAGCGTTTCGGCGGCGAAGCGAAGCGCGCGCTGTTGCGCCAGCACGGGCGCCGTGGCGCCGCGCGCGGTGAACCATTGATACGCACCACCGACGATCGCGCCCACCAGAAATACATTCAGCACCAGCGAGGCCACTAGCACGATTTTCCACGACCGCCCGTTCATTCGTCGCTCCAATCGGCGGACGAACCACCGAAGCTCGAAGTTAAATAAGACGACTCATGCGCTTGCGACGCCTGCGGCCCCGTTCCCGTCAGCACGAAGAACGACACGGCGAAAGCGCCGGCCACGCCGCCCAGCAGTCCGACGCCCGCGACCGCCGCGCCCGACCACCACAGGCGCCGCCGCGGCGCCGCCGGCTGTCGCACCGGCGCGCTGTCGAGCACGCGCTCGAGCAGGGCCGCGTCCGGCGGCTCGACCTTGTCGGCGGCAAGCCACGCATCGACGCCGGCCGCCTCCGCCAGCAGCGCATCGGCCTCGGCGCGATGCGACTGCGCCCACGCCTGCGCCGCCGCGCGGTCCTGTTGCGGCCAGCGGCGCGGCTCGGCGCCGTAGGCCTCGACGATCTGCTGAAATCTTTCGGGCGTCATGACTTGTCCTTGCTAAGGCCGCTGCCGGCCAGTTGAGCGCGCAGATTGCGGCGCGCGCGTGCCAGCAGACTTTCCAACGCATCGACGCTGATGCCCATCAGGGCCGCGGCGTCGATGTTCGACATTTCCTGGTAGTAGTTGAGTACCAACGCCTCGCGCTGGCGTGCCGGCAACGCGGCGAGTGCATCGCGGACCCGCTGGTCCTGGGCGCGCGCTTCGAGTCCGGCCTCAGGCAGCGGCGCGGGATCGACCTCCTCGGGCATCTCTTCGCGGGTTTCCTCGCGCCGGCCGCGCAGCCGGTCATAGCAGAGATTGAGCGCGACGCGATGGACCCACGTGTCGAACTTCGCCTCGCCTTCCCGCCAGCGCGACGCCTGTTTCCAGATGCGCACGAACACCTCCTGCGCCACGTCTTCGGCTTCCATGCGGTCGCCCAGCATGCGAGTGGCGAGCGCGAGCAGACGCGGCAGCTTGCGCGAGACGAGCGAGCGGACGGCGGCCGGATCTTGCCGGCCGACCTGTTCGAGCAGTTCCGCGTCGGGGTCGCGTTCGCTCAAGGCATGACGCTCCTGAGCGCGAGTGCGTCGCACCGCATGGATCGCGCCGTGGGACGAACGTCACGCCTTCTGATGCCTCTCATGCTGGCTGCACCTCACACGGATGGTTGCACGCGCACCGGTTCGAACGGTGCGCGCGGGACAGAAGACAGCACGCCTTGCCATGCACAACCGCAATCAATATACGACGACCGCCGGCCGATAGTAGGCCGGCCGCGCCGGGTACACCACACAGCCGGCGAGCATGGCCGCCAGCAGAATCATCACGAACGTTTTCATAGCAGTCTGCCTGGTTGGGGGACGCGGCGCGCCGAACAACGTCGAGCGTCGCAGCGCTTCCCGGTCATGCCCAATGGCCTTCCACCCAGCGCCAGTTGGGGCCACGCGCCACCCAGTGCCCCGGCACCCAGCGATGCCCGACGCGCACCGCCTGCCAGTGGCCGCCCACCCAGACATAACGGCCTTCGGCCCAACGCCAGTGGCCAGGATCCCATGCGTAACCGGCACGCGGCGCCGGCATCACTTCGACGCGCGGCGGCGGCGGCGCCATTGGCGCGACGATCACCGCCTGCGCGAAGGCCGGCGCGGCGGTCAGCGTGGCGGCGCAGGTCAGCGCGGCAGCCAGCATGGAGGTGAGCAAGCGAAGCGGTTTGGTGGATGTCATGTTGGTTTCTCCCATAAGAGCCGAAGCCGGAAAAAGCGGCGCCGTTTCCTGTTGAACGCAGCAGCGGAAAAAATCCGTCGCCACGGGCGTGTGAAAAATTCAAAAGGAAAGAAGGATGCGGGAAAAACCGCGATGAAACGCGAGGCGCAGGGTCGCAGCTGTTGCCGCGCGCCCACGCTGCGTCAGCGGAACGACAGGAAAGGTTACGCAAATGAATAAAAACCGAGGGCTTCGGTAAGGTTCGCGCCTCGAAATCTTAATTATCGAATGGTCCAATGCGCGCAGTTCGTCGCGGCAAGACCACTAGCACTAGCTGTATTTCTAGCGATATCCCCAGCGATCATCCACACGTATTCCGATGGAAACGCTGAACGGCGAAGTCGAATCTGGAGCCCTGTCAAATGTTCCGTAGAACCCTCCTACCCATCCCGTTCGCGGCGTTGCTTGCGCTCGCAGCTTGCGGGAACAACAACGTGAACACGCCCGCACCGGTGGTATCGGCTCAGGACGCCGTGGCCACGGCCACGCCGATCAAGCACGTCGTGGTGATTTTCGGCGAGAACGTTTCGTTCGACCACTACTTCGGGACCTACCCGAGCGCAGCCAACCCGACCGGCGAGCCGCAATTCGTGGCAGCCGCGGGCACGCCGACGGTCAACAACCTCATCAGCAACAACCTGATCACGGTCAACCCGAACGCCCTGGCCACCTCGCCGAACACGGCGGGCCGCACGGTCGGCAGTGTGGCGATCGCGGGCCTGGGCCTGCCGGCCACCGATCTGGTGCCGTTCCGCCTGGACCGTTCGCAAGCCAATACGTCGAGCCAGAACCACGCCTACGCGGCCGAAGAGCTCGCCTATGACAACGGCGCGATGGACGCGTTCCCGCTGTTTACGGCCGCCACCTCGACGATCGCCGGCAGCACCGGCGCGTTCGCCACGAAGGGCCAGGTGCTCGGCTACTTCGACGGCAACACGGTCACGGCCATGTGGAACTACGCGCAGAACTTCGCGATGAACCAGAACGCGTACACGGACACGTACGGCCCGTCGACGCCGGGCGCGATCGAAGTGGTCTCCGGCCAGAACAACGGCGCGGTCGTCACGGGCGGCACCTCGCCCAACGCGATTCCGGACTCCACGGGCGGCTTCACGATGATCGGCGACCTCGACCCGACCGGCGACGTCTGCACGATCGCGGCGAACAGCCCGCCGACGGCGGTGATGTCGTCGAAGAACAAGAACATCGGCGACCTGCTCAACGCGAAGGGCCTGACGTGGGGCGGTTTCATGGGCGGCTTCAATTTGCAGACCGTCAATCCGAACGGCACGGTCGGCTGCGCGCGCTCGACCTTCTCGCAAGTGCTGAACGCGACCAAGGCCGACTACGTGCAGCATCACGCGTGGTTCCAGTATTACGCGAGCACGGCCAACCTGGCGCATACGCGTCCGACGTCGACGGCGCTGATCGGCGCGACCGATCCGCTCGACAACACGGCAACGCCGGTGCACCACCAGTACGACACCGACGACTTCTTCGCCGCGGTGAAGGCGGGCAACTATCCGTCCGTCAACTTCCTGAAGGCGCCGGCGATCAGCGACGGCCACCCGGGCAATTCGGATCCGATCGACGAACAGGCGTTCGTCACGAAGGTGATTAACTTCCTGCAACAGCAGCCTGACTGGAAGAACACCGCCGTGATCATCGCCTACGACGATTCGGACGGCTGGTACGACCACCGCTTCAAGGCGCCGACGAGCGCATCGTTCGATTCGACCACGCCGCAATCCGCGGGCGGCAAGACGGTGGCGGGCAGCGACAACCTGAGCGGCGTGGGTCAGTGCACGGCAGCGGGCGCGGTGCAGCCGCAAGGCGTGAACGGTGGCGCGGTGAACGGCCGTTGCGGTCCGGGTACGCGCACGCCGTTTATCGTGGTGTCGCCGTGGGCGAAGGTCAACTTCGTCGACGATACACCGATCACCCAGGCCTCCGTGGTGCGCTTCATCGAAGACAACTGGCTGGGCGGGCAACGCCTGGGCGGTGGTTCGTTCGACGCGACGGCGGGCAGCATCATGAACATGTTCAACTTCTCGGGCTCCGGCAACAATCCGGCGCTGTTCCTGGATCAGAGCCTGGGTACGAAGCTGGCAGCCGCGCCGGCGAGCTGATCCGCGAACGTGCCGAGCGCTTTCCTCTTCCGCTTGCCGGTGAGTGATGCACGTGCCCCATGCGTGCCTCACGCCGCGCGGCAGCGTGTCGTGAAAAGCGTCACGCACCCATAAGCCGTAGTTGGGCGTCGAGCCAGTGCAAACGTGCTGGCTCGATTTTGCTTTTATCGCAGCCGATCGAACTAGCTGTCATCACCGTCATGAACCCTCCTTCAGACGCCGCCCTGCCTTCGCATCTGCCGGCCGGCGGCGAGCCCGGCCCCGTGATTACCCGCCGCTCGTGGCTCAGGCTGCTCGCGTGGAGTGCGGCCGGTATCGTGCTCGTGTTCATCGTCTACTGCGCGTACGCGCTCGTGTACCCGGAGCGCACGCCGTCCGCGGTCGGCGAGATCGTCGAGGAAATCACCGGCGCGAATCCGCATCCGGTCACGTTGCTGCGTCCACCGAGCGCGCCGCTAAGCGCGGTGGCGCTGCTCGGCAAACAGATTTTCTTCGACCAGAGTTTGTCGGCGTCGGGCACGCAGTCGTGTGCGTCGTGTCACTCGCCGCAGCATTCGTATGGGCCGGACAACGCGTTCCCGGTGCAACTCGGCGGCGCGCATATGAACCAGGCGGGTTATCGTCCGCCGCCTTCGCTCACGTATCTGTATCGTCAGGCGCCGTTCAGCATCGGCCCGGATCAGGGCGACACCGACGTGCCGGTGGATATGACGCAACTGGCGACGCAAGCCGCCGGCGTGCAGCGCGCGCAAAAGACGGCGCTCGCCGCGCCCGCCGCTGCGGCAATGGTGCCGCAAGGCGGATTGTTCTGGGACGGCCGTGTCGATACTTTGCAGGACCAGGCCCTCGGACCGCTGACCAATCCGGTGGAAATGGCCAACGCAACGCCGCAGGATGTCGCTCACAAGCTGCTGGCGACCAAGTACCTTGATCAATTCAAGCAGATCTTCGGACCCGGCATCGTCACCAATCCGAGCCTGTTGATTTCCGAGGCGATGTTCGCCGTCGGGCGATATCAGATCGAGGATCCGTCGTTCCATGCTTTCAGCAGCAAGTATGATTACTGGCTCGAAGGCAAGGCGCGTTTGACGCATGCCGAGCTGCACGGCTTGCAGTTGTTCAACGACAAGGACAAGGCGAACTGCGCCGGCTGCCATTTGAGCCAGCCGAGCAAGGACGGCTTGCCGCCGGTGTTCACCGACACGCAATACGAAGCGCTCGGCGTGCCGCGCAACCCGGCGATTCCGGTCAACAAGGATCCGAAGTTCTTCGATATGGGCGTGTGCGGACCGTTCCGCGACGACCTCGCCAAACAGACGCAGTATTGCGGCATGTTCCTCACGCCGACGCTGCGCAATGCCGCTGAACGCAAGGTGTTTTTCCATAACGGCGTGTATCACGATCTGAAGCAGGTGATGGACTTTTACAACCTGCGCAATACGTCGCCGGAGAAAATCTATCCGCGCGATGCGTCGGGCAAGGTGCAGAAGTACAACGATCTGCCGGCTCAGTACCATGCCAACGTGGACGTGGCCGACGCACCGTTCGATCGTAAGTTCGGCGATCAACCGGCGATGAGCGATCAGGATATTCAGGACATCATCGCGTTCATGAAGACGCTGAGCGACGGGTACAAGGACTAACGCTGCGAGCCAGGTGCAAGGGCCGCTCACGCGGCCCTTGCACTGCGGGGAGCGAGCCGGTGAGGTATCCTTGCCGGTTCCGCGAACTTTATCCGTACCCTGCCCGATGGCCGATTTCCCCTTCGACGCCGTACTCTTTGACTGCGACGGCGTGCTCGTCGACTCCGAACCCATCACCAACCGCGTGCTCACCGAGATGCTCGGCGAGCTGGGCTGGCACTTGAGCGTCGAAGAGACGATGCGCATTTTCGTGGGCAAAGCCGTCCGGGACGAAGCCGCGCTGATCGAAGCGCGCACCGGCGTCGCGATCACGACAGACTGGCTCATGCAGTTTCGCGAGCGGCGCAATGCCGCGCTGGACCTCGAACTCGTTGCGATTCCCGGCGCGCCGGATGCGGTGCGTGCGCTTCATGCGGCGCTGAATGGGCGCATCGCGGTCGCGTCGGGCGCGGATCGCATCAAGGTGGAGATGCAACTAGCCAAGGCAGGGATTCTCGACTGCTTCGAAGGACGCATCTTCAGCGGCCACGAAATGCCCCGCAGCAAACCCTTTCCCGATGTCTACCTGGCCGCGGCCGCGGCGCTCGGTGTGGATCCGCGCCGTTGCGCGGTGATCGAAGACACGGTGACAGGCGCGACCGCGGGCGTTGCCGCGGGTGCCACCGTGTTCGGCTATTGCCCGATCGAACTCGGCCACAGCAGCGCGACCGCCTTGCATGGCGCGGGTGCCACACATGTGTTCAGGGACATGGGCGCGTTGCCCGCTTTGCTGGCGGAATGGCGCGACGTATCGCCCTGACTACGGCGCCGAATATCGCATTGTCGGCGGCGCGGAACCCCGCGCGGACTGCCACGCCCGCTACAGCGCTTATTCGAAGGCCGGATCGATCGGCACGCGGTATCCCACTGCCAGCCGATTCGTCTCGTTGGCCATGCCCACGACCGCGAGCAGTTCGCCGAACATCTCGTCGGTCATGCCGGCGCGGCGCGCTGCCGCCGTGTGACTCGCCACGCAGTAGCCGCAATTGTTCGTCACGCTCACCGCGACGTAGAGCAGTTCCTTGATGAGCGGATCGAGCGCGCCGGGCGCCATCACGTCCTTCAGACTGTCCCATGTGCGTGCGAGGGTCGGCGGATGCTGGGCGATGTACTTCCAGAAGTTGTTGACGTCGTCGACCTGACGGATCTGCTTGATATCGTCGTACACGGCTTTGACTTCCGGCGACGCCGCGGAATATTCGATGGCTTTGAGCTGGCTCATGCGTTCTCCTTTCCGTGCTGACAAGATTCAACGAACCCTGCGCTCCATGCGCACGGTTCACGGTAGCGGTCTATTGTGACGTGATTTTCAGCGAGCTTCATGACTGCATGACGCGCGGACGCATGTCGGCGAATCGCCGACATCGCCTTGCAGCCAGTTGGCCGATCTCCATCACAGTTGCCTGGAAAAACGGCGGAGAAGCACGCGGCACGGCGCTTTGCCGCCGATGGCATGGTGTGTGCAATCAACAGGCATGAGTGCGGCATTTCTCCGCTCTCCTCGATCCACCTTGATTCACTCACTCCGCTGGAGATCCACCATGAAAAACCTCGTCCTCAAAGACCTGGCCCGCATCGACGAACTCGACCGCACGGCATCGCTATCGATTCGCGGCGGCATTGCCTACCTGACACGTGAAGCGCCTTCCGGTTGTGGCGGCGCGGAACAGCCCGCACTCATTCGACGCGGCTGGGATGCATTTCCGCCGGTTCATCTCGGTTGCGGACCGGTGTACTTCCCGTTCGACAAGCTGCCTTCGCACTCGGAACCGAAGGTGGTGCCGCTGTAGTGTGCCGGCAAGGCCCGATGTAAACGGTGCGGCTCGTCCGCGCCACGGCGTGGCGGTTGCGCAAGCCTGAACGTTACCGCCACGCCGTCTGTCCGTCTGTTTGTCGGTCACGCTACTCCGCTTTGCCGCGTTGCCGCAGCACGGGGCCGCTTGCGCTGTCTTCCACCAGCCAGCCTGCCGCCGCCAACGCGTCACGCAAACGGTCTGCTTCGGTCCATTGCTTCGCGGCGCGTGTTTGCTCGCGTTCGTCAGCGAGCGCCGCAATTTCCGCTGGAATATTGGCCGCATCATCTTCTTGCCAGTCGGCGAGGCGCAATCCCAGCACCGTATCGAAGCGATCGACGGTAGCCCTTCGCGTCGCCGCCGGCAGATCGCTTCTGACCACGTCCCACAGCACCGCGAGCGCGCGCGGCAAGTTCAGATCCTGATCGACCTCCGCCTTGAAGCGCGCCACGCTCGGCGCGTCCGGCGTGCCGCCTTGCGGCCATTGCACATAGGTTCTACGCAAGCGGTCCAACGCGGCTTGTGCCGCATCCAGCGCGGCCTCACTGAAGCGCAGGCTGCTGCGGTAGTGCGCGCTAAGGCATAAATAGCGATACGCGAGCGGATCGTTGCCGCGCTCGATCAGCGTCTGCAAACGCACGACGTCGCCGCCCGACTTCGACATCTTGCCGGCGTCCAGCAACAGGAAATGGCCGTGCATCCAGAAGTTGGCAAGGCGCGTGCCGTGGCGCGCCTGGGTTTGCGCAATCTCGTTGCTGTGATGCACGGGGATGTGATCTTCGCCGCCGCAATGAATGTCGAACCATGGGCTCAGATACTTCGCCGACATCGCCGAGCACTCGATATGCCAGCCGGGAAAGCCGCGGCCCCACGGACTGTCCCATTCCATTTGCCGCGTGGCGCCGGGCGGACTGAATTTCCACAGCGCGAAGTCGGTCGCGCGCTGCTTCTCGCCGGGCGCAACGCGCTTGCCCGCCTGCAGGCCCGCAACATCGAGACGCGCCAGATAGCCGTAGTCATCCTGCCTGCTGGTGTCGAAATAGACGCCGTCGGCCGTGCGGTAGGTGTAGCCGTTGTGCTCGAGCTCGACGATGAAGTCGATCTGCTCCGCAATGTGATCCGTCGCGCGGCACCAGAGAGCGGGCTCCAGCAGGTTGAGCGCGCGCCAGTCGTTCATGAACGCCGCCGTGTACCGCTCGGCAATCGCCCACGCCGATTCGCCGGTGCGCCGGCTGCCCTTCTCCATCTTGTCTTCGCCTTCGTCGGCATCGGACACCAGATGGCCGACGTCGGTAATGTTCACCACGTGCCGCACGTTGTATCCGTTCAACACCAGCGCGCGCCGCAGCACGTCTTCGAACACATAGGTCCGAAGATTGCCGATATGCGCGTGGTCGTATACCGTCGGGCCGCAGCAATACAGGCCGACCTGATCCGCGTGAATCGGCGTGAATTCGCGCACGACGCGCGACCAGGTGTCGTAGAGGCGAAGCGGCATGTCATGTCTCCAGGCGCTGGGTGTGCAAAAGCAAAAAGGCCACCGGTCGTGTGACGGGTGGCCTCAGGGATGCGGACGTATGCAGATCGAACGCTAGACGCAAGCTCCCCTCGGCAGGCTGTGACAGCATGCGCGCAAAGAATGCGGACGGGAAAGGTTAGAAGCGGTCATGGAAACGATCCTAACGCGGGTTCGCCGGTTCGGTCAATCGCCGACGCACTTTAGTGCAGGCCACGCGCTTGCGGTCGACGCACGAAAAAAGCCCCGCAAGACTCTCGCCTTGCGGGGCTTCGTTTCGAACGAATGGTCGTTCGTCTAGCGCGACATCATGTGCATGCTGACGTTGTGCATGACCCACAACGTGCCGCCGATCACGATGACGGCGGTCAGCAGCGTGAAGGCAAATGCCATCACATTCCAGCGCTGCTCCGACGACGTATTCAGATGCAGGAAGAAAATCAGGTGCACGACGATCTGCACGAGCGCGAGGCCCGCGATCGCGAGCAACGCGTTCTCGCCCGTCAACGTGCCGGTCATGACGAGGCCGAAAGCGGCGACGGTCAGAACGACGGAGAGAATGAAGCCCGTCGTATAGCTGCCGATGCTGCCGTGACTTTCACCTGCGTGGGCGTTATGGCTATGGTCCATTTAGATCACGCTCGCGAGATAGACAAAGGTGAAGACGCCGATCCACACGACGTCCAGAAAGTGCCAGAAAAGGCTCAGGCACGTCAGGCGAATCATGTCGCGTTCGGTCAGGTCGCGATGGCTGATCACCTGAATGGCGAGCACCACCATCCAGATCAGGCCGCACGTGACGTGCAGACCGTGCGTGCCGACCAGCGTGAAGAACGACGACAGGAACGCGCTACGGCTCGGGCCGGCGCCTTCGGCGATCAGGTGCGAGAACTCGCGCAGTTCCAGCACGAGAAACGCGAGACCGAGCAGGAAGGTCACGCCGAGCCAGAACAGCAGCACGCCCTTCTTCTTCTTGTGCGCGCCGAGCATCGCGAAGCCGTACGTGATGCTGCTCAGGAGCAGCATCGTCGTTTCGAGCGCGACGCCTGGAATCTCGAACAGATCCTTGCCGCTCGGGCCGCCTGCGAACTGATGGCCCATCACTGCGAACACGGCGAACAGCGCCGCGAAGATGATGCAGTCGGTCATCAGATACAGCCAGAAGCCGAACACCGATTGCGATGGTACGTGGTCCGCGTCGTGATGCGAGCCGGCGTCAATAGTCCTGGTTATCATCAATCCACCTCCAACGCGACCTGCGCACCAACGCCGGAGCGTTTCTCTTCAATCTCCGCGACCGTGGCGGCCGGGATGTAATAGCCTTCGTTCTTCTGGAAGCTGTAGACGATCACGGTGCCGACCGCGCCGACCAGGCCGACGATTGCCAGCCACCAGATGTGCCAGACAGCGGCGAAACCGAGCACCAGTGAGAACACGCCGGCAATCACACCCGCGGACGTATTCGATGGCATGTGAATGTCGCGATACACAGGCTTCGCTTGCGTGCCCTTGCGCGACTTCATGTCGGAGAACGCGTCGAGCTTGTGCACCGTCGGGATGATCGCGAAGTTGTACACCGGCGGCGGCGAGCTGATTGACCATTCCAGCGTGTGGGCGTCCCACGGATCGCCCGTGACGTCGCGATTTTGCGGCAGATTGCGATCGCGAATGCTGACGATGATCTGCGCCACCTGGAGCGCGATACCGATAGCGATGAGCGCCGCACCGCCTGCGGCCAGGATCAGCCACGGGTGCCACAGCGGGTTGTCATAGTGGTTGATACGGCGCGTCATGCCCATAAAGCCCAGCACGTACAGCGGCGTGAATGCCACCCAGAAACCGATCTGCCAGAACCAGAACGATGCCTTGCCCAGCTTTTCGTTCAGCTTGAAGCCGAACGCCTTCGGGAACCAGTAGTTGAAGCCGGCCAGATAACCGAACAGCACGCCACCGATGATCACGTTGTGGAAGTGAGCAATCAGGAACAGGCTGTTGTGCAGCACGAAGTCCGCGCCCGGAATCGCCATCATCACGCCGGTCATGCCGCCGATCGTGAAAGTAATCATGAACCCGATGGTCCACAGGATCGGCGGGGTAAACGTCAGGCGGCCCTTGTAGATCGTGAACAGCCAGTTGAACACCTTCACGCCGGTCGGAATCGCGATCACCATCGTGGCGATACCGAAGAATGCATTGACGTCAGCGCCCGAACCCATCGTGAAGAAGTGATGCAGCCACACGAGGAACGACAGCACCATGATCGCGCAGGTCGCCCACACCATCGTCTTGTAGCCGAACAGCGGCTTCTTGGCGAAGGTCGCCACGACTTCCGAGAAGATACCGAACGCCGGCAGGATCAGGATGTACACCTCGGGGTGACCCCACGCCCAGATCAGGTTCAGGTACATCATGGCGTTACCGCCGCCATCGTTCGTGAAGAAGTGCATGCCGAGGTAACGGTCCAGACCCAGCAGCGCGAGCGTCACGGTCAGGATCGGGAACGACGCCATGATCAGCACGTTGGTGCAGAGCGCCGTCCACGTGAACACCGGCATCTTCATGAACGTCATGCCCGGCGCGCGCATCTTCACGATAGTCGCGAAGAAGTTCACGCCAGTCAGCAAGGTGCCGATACCGGAGAGCTGCAAGCTCCACAGGTAATAGTCGACCCCGACACCCGGACTGAACTGCAATTCGGAGAGCGGCGGATAAGCCAGCCAGCCGGTCTGCGCGAATTCACCGATCACCAGCGAGATGTTGATCAGGATCGCGCTGACTGCGGTCATCCAGAAGGAGAGCGAGTTGATGAACGGGAACGCGACGTCGCGTGCGCCAATTTGCAGCGGCACGATGATGTTCATCAGGCCGATCATGAACGCCATCGCCATGAAGAAAATCATGATGACGCCGTGCGCCGTAAACACCTGGTCGTAGTGATGCGGCGGCAGGTAGCCCGGGTTCGCGTAAGCGAGCGCCTGCTGCAGACGCATCATGATCGCGTCCGCGAAGCCGCGGAACAGCATGATCAGCGCAACGACGATGTACATCACGCCCAGCTTCTTGTGGTCCACCGACGTGAGCCATTCGGTCCACAGATAGCGCCACTTGCCGAAATAGGTGATCAGACCCAGGACCGTCGCACCGCCGAGGGCGATCATCACGGCCGTGACCATGATGATCGGCTCGTGGTACGGAATCGAGTCTAGTGAGAGTTTGCCGAACATGTGTTACCCCTTGCCCTTTGGCGCACAGTTGGCGTCCTTCATGTTGTCGAGGACGTTACCGTTGTTGTATCGGGCAATGATGTTGTGAAAGAGCTTCGGATCGACGCTCGAGAAGTAGCGCACCGGCTCCTTCTCGGTCGGCGCGGATACCGTGTGATAACGGTCCATGCTGAGGTTGTCCGACGAAGCGCGCACTTTCGCAACCCATGCGTTGAACTCTTCAGGCGAAGTGGCGAGCGCGCGGAACTTCATGTCCGAGAAGCCCTTGCCGCTGAAATTCGCCGAGGCGCCCGCGTAGTTGCCGGCTTCATCCGCGATCAGATGCAGGCGCGTTTGCATGCCCGCCATCGCGTAGATCTGGCCGCCGAGTTGCGGGATGAAGAACGAGTTCATCACCGTGTCCGACGTGATCGTGAAGTTCACCGGCGTGCCGACCGGGAACGCGAGCTGGTTCACCGACGCAATGCCGAGGTCCGGATAGATGAACAGCCATTTCCAGTCGAGCGCGACAACTTCGACGTTGATCGGCTTGACCTGCGACTCGAGCGGCTTGTACGGATCGAGCTCGTGCGTGGTCTTCCACGTCAACACGGCAAGGAACAGAATGATCAGCGTCGGAATCGTCCAGATGGCGATTTCGATACCGGTCGAATGCACCCAGCCCGGACGATAGTCGGCGCTCCTGTTCGACGCGCGGTAACGCCACGCGAACAGCAGCGTGAGCGCGATAACCGGCACGACCACGATCAGCATGGCCCAGGTGGACGTGGCAATGAGCTCACGTTCCGCCAGACCCACACTCCCCTTCGGATTCAGAATATCGAGGTTGCTGCAACCCGAGAGCAACAACACGAGGCTGCCGGAAAGGAAACTAAGCGACCCTCGTAGAGTCTTTCCTTTCATATCCATTGCCTCTTTTTTACGTCTTCCACGAACGTCATTCGACCGCTCTCCAATAGTAAGCGCTCGCATAATAGGGGGACGTTCCGCCGTAATAAACACTCGATTTAGCAACGATCTATTGCGTCGCAGCACCGTGCGACACGTTGCCGCATGGCTGCGCGCAGGTGGGCGTCTGCGGCGCCCTCTTGCCGAGTATTGAAATGCCGGCGAAACGCGAAAACCCCTTTAAACAAGCGCGAAAACGCGACGCGGCCTGACTGGCCACGCCGCGTGTCATGCGTGCAAAGAGACTTGATCCATAAGGAAAAAAACGCGTTGACGAGGCAACATTCGCGAGGCGAATGCTGCGGCTGCGCGGTAGCTCGTTCGATCAGCCCGGCGAGCGGGTGGTCGCGGCTGCCGGTGCAGGCACTGCGGCTTGCAGATGCTCTCCGCCATCAGCTGGCGCGCCGTCCGAAGGATGAGCCGAGCGCTCCGATTGAGCCAGCAGCGTGCCGACTGAAGGATCGATCGCATCGGTGAACGGTTTCGGATTGATGCCGATGGCGAGCACCAGCAGCGCCATCGCGCCGAGCAGCACGAACTCGCGCTTGCCGAGATCCTTGAGGTTCGCCACACGAGCGTTGGCGATCGCGCCGAAGATCACGCGCTTGTACATCCACAGCGTGTAAGCCGCGCTCAGGATCAGCGTGGTGGCCGCCATCGCGCCGATCCAGAAGTTGAAGCGAATCGCGCCCATCAACACCATGAATTCGCCGACGAAACCCGAAGTGCCCGGCAAGCCGATGTTGGCCATGGAAAACAGCATCACGAAAGCGGCGAAGCGCGGCATGGTGTTGGCCACACCGCCGTACTCGGCGATCGACGCGGTTTTCGTGCGGTCGTAGAGCATGCCCGTGCACAGCAGCATCGCGCCCGACACCACGCCGTACGACAGCATCTGCACGATCGCGCCAGCCTGGCCGATGCGGTTGAAAACGAACAGCCCGAGCGTGACGAGGCCCATGTGCGCGACCGTCGAATACGCGAGCAGGCGGCGCATGTCGGTCTGCACGAGTGCGAGCAGGCTTGCATAGATCACCGCGACCAGCGAGAGCGTGATCATCATCGGCGCGAAGAAGTGGCTCGCCTGCGGCGCGATCGGCAAGGCGAAACGCAGCAGACCATAGCCGCCCAGCTTCAGCATGCCGATCATCACGGCGGCGCCCGTCGGACCGTCGAGGTGGACGTCCGGCAGCCACGTGTGCAGCGGCCACATCGGCACCTTCACGCCGAAGGCGGCGAGGAAACCGAGGAAGATCAGAACCTGCGGCCACGTGCCGAGGCGCGTCTCACGCCACAGCGCGAGGTCGAAGCTGTGCGTCTGGCTGTACAGATACAGCATCGACATCAGCATCATCAGCGAGCCGAGGAACGACACGAAGAAGAACTTCACCGCGGCGTACGACCGGTTCGACTGGCCCCACGTGCCGATCAACAGATAGAGCGGAATCAGCGTCGCTTCGAACGAGATGAAGAACAGCATGCCGTCGAGCGATGTGAACACGCCCTGCATGAAACCCGACAGCATCAGGAACGCGCCGAAGTACTGCGCGGTCCGCTCGGTGATCGACTCCCACGAGGCGACCACGATGATGATCGTGGTGAGCGCGGTCAGCGCGACGAGCCACAGCGAAATCCCGTCCACGCCCACATGCCAGGCGATATCGAACGTGGGCGACCAGCGCACGTTCTCGACGAACTGCATCGACGTGACGTCGTTGCGGAAATTCGACACCAGCGGAATCACCGGCAGGAAACCCGCAATCGCGCCGATTAGCGCGAGCCACCGG
The DNA here is from genome assembly GCF_046027915.1 of Paraburkholderia sp. RL17-347-BIC-D. Lineage (NCBI taxonomy): Bacteria > Pseudomonadati > Pseudomonadota > Betaproteobacteria > Burkholderiales > Burkholderiaceae > Paraburkholderia > Paraburkholderia sp. RL17-347-BIC-D. The sequence continues at coordinate 5,694 of NZ_JARESS010000015.1, read as the reverse complement.
GTGCGACTACGTGCCGCGTCGGATCCGGCACGCAAAACCACCACGCCGGCGATAATAGGGATCCAGATTAGAAGGCTAAGAAGAGGCAATGGCATGTGCTCTATCGAAAACTTTAAGTACAAAACGCCACATCAACGCCTTCAAAATGGAAAGCATTGAAATGGATATGTAGGCTGGATTTCGCTGAAATTGACGTGCAATCGGGGTTGACCGCTACACGTTTACCCGCAGTCGAATGACCAAGGGTGGGAGATTACCAAGATAAGAATACTTTTGCAGCGCAACAACGCTGCAAAGCAACTGGCAATGTATTGTTGCGGCGCCGGCCCTTGCGAAATGGATAAAAATGTGCAGATGCACAAACTGACCGACCTGGTTTCGCAGGGGCAAATTTTGCGCGAAAAAGCGTGCAATTGGCAGTCAGTTAGGAACTCTTGCACGGATGCCCAGGCGCGCAATTCAAACTGGGATAGAACGTGCCGACGCATGACGCGGTGCGCGCGCGAATTTCGAGCGTCCGGAGAAAAATTTGCTTACCCGCGAGCAGAAAATTTTTTTGATCCCGCGCTCTAAATAATCCGGCGCGCGGCGCTCAAAAGTGGGAGCGCAGTTGATCAGCCGTTCATTTTTCGGCCCGGCCCGATCACGTGCGCCAAGCTTCTGCGTGCCTTACGGAAGCCGAATATACTTCGGCGATTCACGGCCGATGTTCGTGCATGAGTGCGCCGCTTTTTCGTCTGCGTTTCGCCTGCCCGGACGCCGCCCTCACCGGCCACACTTTTCGGAAACCGCATGCTTCGTGACGAAGGCGTCGTTCCCGCGCTCGAGTGCCGCGGGCTCAGCAAGACCTACGGCGCAGGCCGCATCGTGCTGGCGCAACTGGACTTCACACTCGAACCGGGTGAGTTCGTCGCGATCATGGGCGATTCCGGTGTCGGCAAATCGACACTGCTCAATCTGGTGGCCGGCCTCGACAGCGCGGATAGCGGCGACGTGATCATCGACGGCAGCGCCGTTTCGCGTCTGGACGACAACGCGGCGACGCGCCTGCGCAGGCAGAAACTCGGCTTTGTCTTCCAGGCGTTTCACGTACTGCCGCATCTGACGCTTGCGCAGAATGTGGCGCTGCCGTTGCTGCTCAACGAACTGCCCACCGCAGCCGCGCTCGACATGCTCGCGGCGGTCGGGCTGGGCGGACGCGGCGACGATTTTCCGCGCCAACTCTCGGGCGGCGAATTGCAGCGGGTTGCGATTGCGCGAGCGCTCGTACATCGCCCGAAACTGCTTCTCGCCGACGAACCCACCGGCAACCTCGATCCCGATACCGCTCACGAGGTGCTCGGCCTGTTCCGCGCGCAAAGCAAGGCAACCGGCGCGGCCACGATCATGGTGACGCACTCGGAAGCCGCCGCGGCCGTTGCCGACCGCATCCTGATTCTGAGCGACGGCGGCCTGCATGCTGCGCCCGGCGCAGCCGGGCCTTTCGGCTCCCGTACGCGCGCGCCTTCCGCCGATGATGTCCGCTGATTCCCGTCGTCTGCTGCGCTTGCGAGGACACCGAGTTCTCGCGCGCTGGCTGCTGGGCGCCGAATGGCGTAGTCATCGCGGACGTGCCCTGGTCGCAATCGCAACGATCGCGCTGGGCGTCGCGCTCGGTTACGCCGTGCAGTTGATCAACAGCGCGGCGTTCAATGAATTCTCCGCGGCGGCCCGCAGTCTGTCGGGCGAGGCCGATCTCCAGGTGCGCGGCGCGCAACCTTCAGTCGACGAGACCATCTATCCGCTGCTCGCCAATGAACCCGGTGTCGCGCTGGCCAGCCCCGTGCTCGCACTCGATGTCACTGTGCCCGACCGGAGCGCGGCACTGCCGGTGCTCGGCATCGACGCGTTCAAGGCAAGCCGTATTGCGCCGGACCTGATCGGCGTGCCGTCGCCGGATAGGCCGTTCGATACGCTCGCGTCAGACACCGTGTTTCTCTCGACGGCGGCCCAGCAATGGCTCAATGTGAAAGTGGGCGACGAGGTGGCGCTGCGCAGCGGCACCTCGATCGTGCGTTTGCGCGTGGCCGGTGGCATCGTGAGAACACGGCCGGGTCAGCGGCTCGCCGTCATGGATATCGCCGCGGCGCAGTGGAAGTTCGGCAAGGTGGGCAAGCTGTCGCGCGTCGACGTGCAGCTCGAACGCGGCGTCGACCGGGAGCGCTTCAGGCGCGAGCTGCAAGCGCGGCTCGGCAGCCAGTGGGTCATTGCCGAAACGCGTGACGCCGAGAGCCGCACCGATCGTCTCTCCCGCGCCTATCGGATCAATATGAATGTGCTCGCGCTGGTGGCGTTGTTCACCGGCGCGTTTCTGGTGTTTTCGACCCAGGCGCTGAGCGTCGTGCGACGCCGCGCGCAGTTCGCCATGCTGCGTGTGCTCGGGCTGACGCGTGGTCAGTTGCTGCGCCAGATCTTGATGGAGGGCGCGTTGCTGGGCCTGCTCGGCTCGCTCGCTGGACTCGCGCTCGGCTACGCGATGGCAAGCGGCGCACTGCATTTTTTCGGCAGCGATCTGGGCGGCGGCTACTTTCCCGGCGTGCAACCGCAAGTCGGCTTCGAACCGCTCGCGACCGCGTTGTTTCTGACGCTTGGGCTCGCCGTGGCGGTATTGGGTAGTCTCGCCCCTGCACTGGAGGCGGCGCGTGCCCGGCCCGCCACGGCGCTCAAGGCAGGCGCCGAAGAAGGCGCGTTGGCGCGGCTCGCCACACCGTGGCCCGCCTTGCTATGCCTGCTGGCCGCTGCCGTGCTCACGCAGTTGCCGCCGATGTTCGACGCGCCGATCGGCGGCTATCTGGCCGTCGCATTGCTGCTGGTCGGCGGGATTGCGCTGATGCCCCGCGTAACCGCGCTCATCTTCGGCGCGGCAAGCCGTGCTTTCGCAGCGCGAAGCCGCGCCGGCGCAGCCGGTACGCTGGCGCTGGCGCGGCTGGCGAACGCGCCGGGGCATGCGTCGATCGCCATGGGCGGCGTGTTGTCGAGCTTTGCGCTGATCGTCGCGATGGCCATCATGGTGGCGAGCTTCCGGGTATCCGTCGAAGACTGGCTGGTTCATCTGCTCTCCGCCGATCTCTATGTCCGCGTAGCGCCGAACGGCGACACAGGCGGTTTGCGGTTGGACGAACAGAGCCGGCTCGCGGCCGTGCCAGGCATCAGAACAGCCGCATTTGCCCGCACTTCGCATCTGACGCTCGCCCCTGCGCGGCCTGACATCGCTGTGCTCGCGCGCGAGATCGACGCGGCCGATCCGGGCGCGAATCTGCAGATGACCGGAGCCGTGCTGTCGCCTGCTGAGCTTCACGCAGGTGAAACACCTGTTTGGGTATCCGAAGCAATGGTCGATCTATATGGATACAAATTGGGTCAGCGTGTTCGATTGCCGCTTGGTGAACGCGACCATATGTTCGTGGTGGCCGGCGTATGGCGCGATTACGTGCGGCAGACCGGCGCCATTCAGATACGGCTCGCCGATTACCGGCGCTTGACCCGCGACACGAGTGCAACCGATGTGGCCGTCACCGTTCAGCCGGGGACGAGCGTCGAGCAGGTAGCCACGGGGCTGCGCGCACTGCCCTTCGGGGCATCGCTGGATTTGTCGCTACCAGGTGAAATCCGTGCGCGCACGCTGGTGATTTTCGATCGCAGCTTTGCGGTCACCTATCTTCTCGAAGCGGTCGCTATCGTGATCGGCTTGTTCGGCGTGGCGGCGACCTTCTCCGCGCAGACACTCGCGCGCTCGCGTGAGTTCGGCATGCTGCGGCACGTCGGCGTGACGCGCTCGCAGGTGTTCGCCGTCCTCGCGCTCGAAGGCGGCATGCTCACCGCGTGCGGCATTGCAATGGGCTTCGTGCTCGGGTTCGCGATCAGTCTGATTCTGGTGTTCGTCGTCAATCCGCAGTCATTTCATTGGAGTATGTCGCTGCACGTGCCGTGGATGGCGCTCGCCACCGTCGCGTTGGTGATGCTCGCTTCGTCGTGTTCGACGGCGGTGATCGCGGGACGCGGCGCAGTGTCGGTGGATGCGGTGCGCGCCGTGAAGGAGGATTGGTGATGCGGGCTTTGTCGCGCGAGTTGGCACGAGGGGTTATGCGGGCGGGGGCGGCGCGCTTTGAACTCGCTGGCGACGGAAGTTGGCTCGTCTTGCGGCGGCGCGAGCTGCGGATGGCGCTCGTGGGTTTGGGCGGGACCATGGGGCAAGGGACACTGATCGCGCGTGAGCTGTCATTGGTGTCGCGCTTCGATTTGGCCGCTAACGGCGGGTATTGCGCCGCTTTGCAACGACGTGGGTTGCGGATCATGAGCGCGGTTTTGAGCGAGAGTATGCTCGGCTACGCATCGATCGCACGCGAGTTGTCATGGATGAGATCGTGCTTCGATCTGACCTCTGGCAGCAGGTATTGCTTCGCTCTGCAACGACATGCGCCGCAGATCACGGGCGTGGCTTCGAGCGGAACTGTGCCCGGCTACACCTCGATTACGCGCGAGCTGTCATGCGAGCCGCCGGCTAAGTCCGCTCGTGTGGCTAATCGGCGCATAGGTCTGCGTATTCGCGGCTTGCTGTCTATCTGGATGCTGACTGTGTCGACCGCGTTCGCCGCGGCGCCTGAATTTGCGGCGGTCACGCCCGATCACGCTATCGCCCTGCCGCAGGACAGCGGCGCACACGCGGCTTTTCGCACCGAGTGGTGGTACGCGACGGGTTGGCTCACTACGCCGGACAATCAGCCGCTCGGTTTTCAAATCACATTCTTCCGCTCGGCAACCGGCCATGATGCCGCTGACCCAAGCGCTTTCGCGCCTTCGCAATTGATCATTGCCCATGCCGCGTTAAGCGATCCCGCGCTCGGCCATCTTGCCCACGATCAACGCATTGGCCGTCAGGGCTTTGGCCTCGCCTATGCGAAGCCGGCCAACACCGACGTCAAACTCGACGCGTGGAAAATGACCCGGGCACCTGACGGTCACTACGACGTCACTGTCGACGCGACCGGCTTCTCGCTGCATCTCAAGTTGACGCCGACGCAGGCACCTTTGATTCAGGGCGAACGCGGCTATTCACGCAAAGGTCCACGGCCAGAGCAGGCGAGTTATTACTACAGCGAGCCTCAATTGCGCGTGACTGGTGGCGTGGTTCGGCCGGTCGCCGCGGGCGGCCCGTCGCATGGCGAGACTGCCGTAACGGGGATGGCGTGGCTCGATCACGAGTGGTCGAGCACGCTGCTCGACGCCAATGCTGTGGGATGGGATTGGCTGGGCGCCAATCTCACCGACGGCTCTGCGCTGATGGCATTCAAGGTACGAAGTCACGATGGACACGCCGTGTGGGCGCATGCGGCATTTCGCAAACCCGACGGCGAGGTAACGACATTCGGTCCCGATCAGGTCGACTTTACGCCGCTTCGCACTTGGCTCTCGCCGCGCACGAACACGTCCTATCCCGTTTCGATGACAGTCAAAACCGGTACGCTGACGTGGAAACTCGATCCGCTGATGGACGATCAAGAACTCGATTCGCGGCAATCGACAGGCGCGGTGTACTGGGAAGGCGCGGTGCGGGTGAGCCGCGAAGGCGTGGATGTCGGACGGGCCTATCTGGAATTGACGGGCTACGCGAACGCGCTGCGGATGGGGAAGGATTGAAGGCGGTTTTCCCGTTCG
>NZ_JARESS010000149.1:0-2683 GCF_046027915.1 Paraburkholderia sp. RL17-347-BIC-D | reverse complement strand
ATTTGGTGGAGGCTCCAACTCTTGAGAAAATGGAGCTATGAACAAGTCGAACAAATTTTCTGCTGAAGTCCGGGAACGTGCAGTGCGCATGGTGCAAGAGCATCGGGGCGAGTATCCGTCACAGTGGGCAGCGATCGAATCCATCGCCCCCAAAATCGGCTGCACGAGCCAGACATTGCTGGGGTGGGTCAAACGAGATGAAGTCGATAGCGGCGAGCGCGAGGGCGTGAGCACGTCGGAACGCGAACGTCTTAAAGCACTGGAGCGCGAAGTCAAGGAACTGCGCCGCGCCAACGAGATTCTGAAACTGGCGAGTGCGTTTTTCGCCCAGGCGGAGCTCGACCGCCGCCTGAAGTCCTGAAGGCCTTCATCGATCAGCATCGCGACACCTTCGGGGTCGAGCCGATCTGCAAGGTCTTGCGGATTGCCCCGTCGGGCTACCGGCGCCATGCTGCACAGCTTCGCGATCCGTCGCGTCGCTGCGCTCGTGCGATACGCGATGAACGCCTGCGGCCGGAGATTCAGCGTGTCTGGCAAGCCAACATGCGGGTCTACGGAGCGGATAAAGTCTGGAAGCAGATGAACCGGGAGCGTATCGCGGTGGCTCGCTGCACTGTCGAACGGCTGATGAAGCAACTGGGTTTGGTGGCGTGATGCGAGGCAAACGTGTTCGCACGACCATTTCCGATGCGGCAGCTGCGCGCCCGCTGGATCGGGTCAACCGGCAGTTCAGGGCAGACCGGCCAAACCAGCTCTGGGTTTCTGATTTCACCTACGTCTCGACGTGGCAGGGCTGGCTCTATGTGGCCTTCGTGATCGACGTGTTTGCCCGGCGGATTGTCGGTTGGCGCGTCAGTTCGTCGATGACTACAGACTTCGTTCTGGATGCACTTGAACAGGCACTTTATTCGCGGCGGCCAAGCGGCGATGGAACGCTGATACATCACTCCGACAGTAAGAATACAGGTACCAGCTGTTTCCGGCCGGTCTGTGATTTACAACGACAGCCTTTTGCGGAAGCTCTGGTGCCGTAAAGCGTTCCGGGCGACCTGACCCGCACTCCGATCGACTGATTGTCTTTCCCCTGACCTGTCGGTCATCCGGAACTGCCGAACGGCGAGATTTTGCCTCGTCGATACGTGTGACTCAAGAAGGGCCTGACGCTCTGTCACTTTACTGTCTTGTCCGTGTACTCGATGCCGGTGAAATCACCCAAACCATTATCGACAACCGGAGCAAGGCTGTATGAAAGAAGAAGAGGCTACCGCTGGCCGCCGCAGTGTCGTGGGCGGTGTTGATACGCACAAGGATCTGCATGTCGTGGCTGTCGTCGACGAGCACGATCGCGTGTTGGGCAATGAATGCTTCCCGACTACCCGGCACGGCTATAAACAGATGTTGTTGTGGATGCGGTCATTTGGCGAGCTTGCACGGGTCGGCGTCGAATGCACTGGAAGCTACGGCGCGGGGCTGCTTCGCTACCTGCAGCAGGCTCATGTGACAGTGCTGGAGGTTACCACGCCGGATAAAAGCGACCGGCGCAAGCGCGGAAAAGACGATACGCTGGATGCACAGAACGCCGCCCACGCTGCTTTCGCTGGTATCCGCACGGTCACACCCAAAAGCCGCGACGGCATGATCGAATCCTTGCGCGTGCTGAAAGTGTGTCGCAAGACGGCGATTGCGGCCCGTCGAGTTGCCTTACAGCTGATCCACAATACGATTGTCTGCGCACCCGATGAACTGCGTGAATCACTACGCGCAATGACCCGTATGCAGCTCATTCGCACATTGGCTGCGTGGCGGCCGGATCTCTCCGACTACCGGAACCTGGCTTCTGCTTACCGGATCACGCTGAAGTCTCTGGGACGTCGCTATCTGGAACTGCATGACGAGATTGCCGACCTCGATGTCATGATAGCGGCTCTCGTTGACGAGCTGGCCCCTGATCTGATCTCGCGCAATTCAATCGGCTATGAGTCTGCGTCGCAGCTGTTACTGACAGCTGGCGACAACAGCAGCCGGCTTCAGTCAGAAGCCAGCTTCGCTGCCCTGTGCGGCGTCAGCCCCGTTCCGGCGTCTTCGGGAAAGGTAACGCGGCATCGGCTGAATCGCGGCGGCGACCGCGCTGCCAATAGTGCGCTGCACATCATTGCCATCGGTCGACTACGAACTGACGCTCGTACAAAGGCGTATGTCGCCAAACGCGTCAGCGAGGGACACTCCAAGCTTGAAGCGATTCGTTGTCTCAAGCGCTATATCGCCCGGGAGGTCTACTACCTCATTCGGCAGCGAAACCGCCAGATCGCGCAGGTTCAAATTGCTACTTGACCTTTAGAAGGGCGTCAGAGGCTCGCAATACGTCAGCATTCGCTATAGCGAGCGACTGGCCGAAGCGGGCATTGAGCCCTCGGTTGGTAGCCGTGGCGACAGCTACGACAACGCACTGGCTGAGACAATCAACGGTTTGTACAAGGCCGAACTGATTCATCGTCGCACCTGGAAAACACGGGAGTCCGTCGAGTTGGCAACGCTGGAATGGGTGGCCTGGTTCAACCATCATCGATTGATGGAACCCCTCGGCTACATCCCGCCTGCTGAAGCTGAGGCAAACTACTATCGGCAACTTGAAACACCGGTCGCCGAACCCGCATTAACTTAAACCAACCAGCCTCCACGATTC
>NZ_JARESS010000148.1:0-2689 GCF_046027915.1 Paraburkholderia sp. RL17-347-BIC-D | reverse complement strand
TGGTAAAGGCCGGGCAAAAGAAAACTTAGAACATCAAAAACTTGGGACATCAATATCCACCATCTGTGCGGCAAGCCGGCCCCGCATCGAATTTGCGCGTTCGTTGTACCGTCAGCGCATAACCGGCTTCTCCACCTAGCTGAGGACTGATGCAAATCATTTCGGATGACACGTTGATTTGAAGCAAAGAATCACTTTCTCGCGTACCTGCGTTGTCTGACTCGATTTTTTTGACCAGTTGTTTAGTCCCACGCGGCCCGGTGTTCCACGTTCAGCCCGAGATCACTGATTGCGGCCGCATAACTTCCGACCTTGTCAGCGACCGGTGCACATGGAGCACAGCCGTGTTTCCCGGGCAGGTTAGTCGTGAGCAGCCACGTCGCCTGCCTGTCTAGCCGAACCTGCGCCGGCACATCGGGCATCGCGCCACGCTCCGCACCCGTTTCATAGCTGCATTCAACGCGATGCGCAGGCATCAATTCCTCGAGCATGCACATGCGCTGAGCGAATTCAGTAAAGAACCACGCCGCAAAGCTAATGGAGTCAGCCCGAAACTGCCGGCCCGAATACAAGACGCCGTTGGCGGCAGGTGCGTCGGGTCGAGAAGTGATCCCTCTCACACGTAAGGTCGTCCGTCGCATTTCCGCCAATATTGCACCAACGTATTCGCTCCCGCATATCAGGCGGTGAACTATCAGGCCACCGATACCCCGCCATCGGACACTACGACCTGACCCGTCGTAAAACTGCCTCGCATCAGATAGAGATAGGCTTCAGCAACTTCGTGTGGTTCAGCTGCATGTTTCACAAGCAGGTTCTCTTCTGCGTGTTGAAATGTCGCCTCACGGACAGATTCGGGGAAGCTATCCCAAAGTTCAGTCTTGACGACTCCAGGGCAAACCACGTTGACCCGCAAAGGCGCGAGTTCTACTGAAAGCGCACGCCCGAGCGCTTCAGTCGCACCACAAACGCTCGAAACCACCGACAATCCCTTCCGGGGGCGACGCGATGCCATCCCAGAGGAGAGGACAATGGAGCCACCTTCACGAATTTGACCCGCACCGTACTTCGTGGCCAGGAAGGCGCCCCAGTAGCGGATTCCGAAAAATCTCTGCGCATCCTCGATGCTCAGATCCTTCTGATCAGCCACCAGCAAGGGATCGCCTGCCGTGTAAACCAGATGATCGTACGCTCCGATCTTTCCGAAGAACGCCTTGATGCTGGCTTCATCCAACAGGTTGATCACGTGCCCCTCCGCACTCGACGGCAGGTTCTCCTTTGCCTTTGCTATCTTCGCCTGACTGCTAGACGCAATGACGACGAGTGCACCTTCATCCGCCGCGGCTTTCGCCGTAGCGAATCCGAGTCCCGACGATCCGCCGAGTATTACAATTCGTTTATCTTTAAGCGACATGGTTTCCTCCAATACAATACAAAAAATGTCAGTCTTATTTCCTGAATCATTGCCGTCAGTGTGGGCCAGACGACCAGCAAATGCAGTATCAAAGAAACTTTCTTCACGTCGGAAGTCCGCCTTCGAATCTACGGAGTCAGTGGCTCGAAGGTTCCAACCTGACGACGGTGATCTTCCAGAATCCCAAGCCATTTCTCTGCGCACGTCGTTGATGTCTTACCTGTGCCCATAACGCTTGACCGACTGGCACTGCTCGCCGAGACCGGCGACGCCAAGGCGCATGGTGTATCCACAATTAAGATAACGCGGCGGATTGAAACCCAGGCCAACGCCCTGCGGCGTTCCCGTTGTGATCACGTCGCCCGGATGCAGAGTCATAAATTTGCTGACATAGCTGACACATTGCGCGACAGAGAAAATCATGTCCGCTGTATTGCTATGCTGTACTCGCTCACCGTTCACGTCGCACCACAGATCCAGCGCCTGTTCATCGCCCACTTCGTCCCGAGTTACCAGCCAGGGCCCGATAGGGCAAAACGTGTCATGACTCTTGCCCTTTGTCCACTGGCCACCTCGCTCAAGCTGATGTTCGCGCTCCGACACGTCATTCACAATGACGTATCCAAAGACATGATCGAGCGCCACGGCTTCCGAAACATTTCTCGCACAGCGCCCTACCACAACTCCGAGTTCCACCTCCCAGTCGGATTTCGTTGAGTCTTCCGGAAGAATGACGTCATCGAACGGACCTGTGATGGCCGTATTCGCCTTGACGAAGATAATTGGCTCCTTCGGGATCTCGGCGCCAGCCTCTTTCGCGTGCTCGCGATAGTTCAGTCCGATTCCAACCACCTTTCCAATATTTCCGACGGGACAACCAAGCCGGGAACCAGCGGGCGCTGCCGGCAAGGCGTCGATTTCGTCTGAATCGAGGCCCTGTAGCGAACCTGACCCGATCAGTTGTGGATCAATGTCCGCGGCGTGTGCGGACAGATCGCGGACGACCCCGTCCGACCCGACGATACCCGGCTTCTCAGCACCTGTATGACCAAAGCGTACTAGCTTCATATCCTCTACTGAAAGTAGTGATTCAATGACGTGCCTGTCGGCGCGAAGACCAAGGTCAAGATCATAGAGTTCAGCGAAATTGACATTCCTGGCTGCGGTGTCGGGCCCCTGCGAATCTTCACTTCAGCGCGACACCGCTGCATGGGTTACGCGTTCTATTTCGTCAGGAACTGGAGCAGCAATTCATTCACTGCTGCCGCTTTTTCA
>NZ_JARESS010000147.1:0-2890 GCF_046027915.1 Paraburkholderia sp. RL17-347-BIC-D | reverse complement strand
GGCGCAGATGATGGGCCGCGAGGACTTCAAGACGCTGGTGGCGGATGTCTCGATGGGGCAAGTGGGTGCAGTGTTTGCGTTGGAAGTGTCGCGACTGGCGCGCTCAAATCTGGACTGGCATCGTCTGCTCGAACTGTGTGCACTCACTCATACCCTGGTGATCGACGCCGATGGTTGCTACGACCCGGGCGACTTCAACGACGGCCTGCTTCTTGGTCTCAAAGGAACGATGGCACAGGCCGAACTACACTTTTTGCGCGGGCGCCTCCAGGGCGGCAAACTCAACAAGGCACAGAAGGGTGAGTTGCGCTTTCCGCTGCCTGTCGGCTTGTGCTATGACGATGACAGCCGCATCGTCCTGGATCCCGATGACGAGGTGCGGGGCGCTGTGCAACTGGCATTTCGTCTGTTTCAGGAGACCGGCAGCGCATACGCGGTCGTCAAGCGTTTTGCGGAAGATGGCCTGCGCTTTCCAAAGCGGGCCTATGGAGGTGCCTGGGCAGGCCGACTCATCTGGGGGCGACTGAGCCACGAACGCGTACTCGGTCTGATCAGGAATCCTTCCTATGCAGGCGTCTATGTGTTTGGACGGTACCAATATCGCCAGCGAATCACCCCGCAAGGAGAGGTTCATAAGCGCGTGCAGCCGGTACCCAAGGCGGACTGGCGAGTCCATCTGCCCGACCATCACGAAGGATATATCACCCCGGAGGAATTCGAGCGCAACCAGGCACGCCTGGCAAGCAATCGGACCAACGGCGAAGGTACCGTGCTCAGCGGTGCGGCACGTGAAGGCTTGGCACTGCTTCAGGGAATGCTGATATGCGGCCGCTGTGGCCGGGCGCTGACCGTGCGGTACCAGGGTAATGGTGGCCTTTATCCACAGTACCTGTGTAGTGCGCGTCGCCGCGATGGTCTGGCGACCACCGATTGCATAAGCATGCGCAGCGATCTGCTCGACAACGCGATTGGCGAGGCAGTACTCACCGCCCTGCAGCCTGCCGAACTCAAGCTCGCCGTCACTGCCCTGAACGAACTCGAACAGCGCGATCGCGCCATCATGCGTCAGTGGGACATGCGCATTGAACGCGCTGGGTATGAGGTCGCACTCGCTGAACGGCGCTACCAGGAATGTGACCCGGCCAACCGTCTGGTCGCGGGTACCCTCGAGCGCCGCTGGAATGACGCGATGCTTCGGCTCGAAGCGATCAGGACGGAAGCTGCCCAGTTCCAGAGCCAGAAGGCACGCGTCGCGACGTCCGAACAGAAGGCCCAGGTTCTCGCGCTCGCGCGCAATCTGCCTCGCCTCTGGCGTGCGGCCACAACCTCGGCGAAGGATCGCAAGCGTATGTTGCGACTGCTCATCCGGGACATCACGGTCGAGAAACAGTCCGCCACAAGACAAGCCGTGCTGCATATCCGCTGGCAGGGCAGCGCGTGTACTGACATCACCGTGGACCTGCCAAAGCCAGCGGCCGACGCGATGCGTTACCCCGCCGTGTTCGTCGAGCGGGTGCGTGTACTATCGCAGCATCTGCCTGACCGACAAATCGTTGCACACCTCAATCAGGAAGGGCTGCGCAGCGCCTCTGGCAAATCGTTCACGCTTGAAATGGTCAAATGGATCCGTTACCGCTATGAAATTGAAGCAACCTGCTTCAGGCGGCCGGACGAGCTCACGGTACAGCAGCTCGCTCGCCAGCTGGGCATCAGTGCGCACGTGGTCTATTACTGGATCGAGCGCCACGTGGTCCAGGCCCGCAAGCTCGACGGGCGGGGACCGTGGTGGATTACGCTGGATTCCATCAAGGAGCAGAAACTGCGGGACTGGGTGCGCACGTCAGGCCACCTGAAGCCGCAACATTCCATCACTCAATTGTGAGAGGTGCATTATGAAATCACCGTCGGCACGCCCAGCTTTCTCGTGCCGCCCTTGGCCTTCGGAATTTCCACCTGCTTCACCGGCGGCGGGAAGTACGATCCCGATGACATCCGGTTCCACAGTTTGTACAGATTTCCCGACAGGTTCTGCTCGAACATGGCGATCGTTTCATCGTCCACGCCGGCCGCGCCGCGGTTGGCCTTCACCAACTGGTACGCCTCCCACACCGTTCGCTTCGCAATGCAATACGGTTTTGTTGATGTCATGTCACTCATCCCCGCCATGCAGGTTGGTGACCTTCGTCAACCGGCTAACGCCGCCCCTTCGCTCCGCTCCCATTACAGAAGTTTCAACGCTACTACGGGCGACTCCGCCCCTCGCGCTGGCATCGGTATTCTTCCTTATGGTGTTGGCCATTTGTCATTTCCCTTTGCATCCAGCGAGAGGTTCTCACGTTCCATACCAAAGCCTGCATTGAGCTCATGCCGCCTATACACCGACTGCCGACGGGTCCGTAAACAGGTGCCGTCCCGACTGATCCTGGAGCTTCTGTGCCACTCCAGTTTTGGCAGTACCTTGGGTCTATAACGATGCGTCATCGGACGGTTCGCTTTCGCTCATCTTCTCAATACGTACCTGACGTCCTGAACCGGACGCCTTTTCCACGGTCGCTCACCACCACGTCTTTTGAACGCAGCAGCACCGGGCGGTTTGAAGCCTGCTCCTGCAAGCCGACTTCGGGAGGCCTGCTCCCATCTTTGATACAGCATCACAAGCTCTCACTTGTGTTCGTGACACACCACAGAAGTAGACTTTGATGTCAGTAGCCACGGTGAAGCGTTTATGGCCAGCCATTTCTTTGCCCCGATCCCAGGTCAGCGATCTATACAGTTCCTCAGGCAGCTTGCCAGCATGTTTTATGAGAGCGTTGACGACGGTCTCTGTATCCTTGCTGGCAATCTTCACCAGCATGACGTAGCGGGTCTGACGTTCGACGAGAGTTGCAAC
>NZ_JARESS010000146.1:0-2982 GCF_046027915.1 Paraburkholderia sp. RL17-347-BIC-D | reverse complement strand
GGCCGGATTCTTCCAGGCCTTTCTTGAGGTAGGCCGCTGTTTTCAGCTCGTCCTCGATCACCAGGATTCGCATCGGTTGCTCCGCGTGCGCGTTGACGGTGAAATCATACCGTCAAGCACGGCGCGTCGTGATCCCGGCCCGGTAACGTCACGCCTGAATCTCGGCCTCACGCGCAGCACGGTCAAACTCCAAACCCAACCGCCAGCCTGAACACACTCCCCTCGCCCGCGCGTCCGCCCGGCGGCAAACCGGTCGAAAACCGTTTGATGACGGCCTCGGAACTCTCCGTCTTTGCGCGCGTCGCACTGAGCTTATTGTTCGTCGAACTCACGCGCTACGGCATAGCCTGCTCGCCAGTCTGGCCGTGGCATGGGCGCACGCGCGCGTCGGCGTGCACTCTCCATTTGACATGGTGGGATAGGCGCAGACAACGCCGTGTGCTTGGCCTAAGTGCTGATCGTGCCATTCTGGGACCGGCACCTCCTCGTTGACGCGCGGCCTGCATACTGCCGGCTGATGGCATGCTCCGTCTCCCGTTGGCTGGCTGTCCTCGCGGGGCACCATGAGCAGGCGTCTGACGCTGAGCGGGAACTGGTTTTTGAAAGCGACACCCCCACGAATCACTGCGAACCTTTTACCTCGCTTGTGCTCAGGCCCGGCGCCGCGCGAACTCCAGCAACGCGTCGGCGAGACTTTTTACGGCATTTTCCGTCACCGCGTTGTAGAGCGACACTCTCAACCCACCGATCGAACGATGTCCTTCGAGACCGACCATGCCTCGTTCGCCCGCTACAGCGATGAACGCATCGTCCAGCCGGGCATCACCGAACGTGAATGCTGCGTTCATCTGCGACCGCCAGCGAGGCGCCGCGTGAATGGAGACCGCATCTTGCATTGCGTCTAGAGCGCCATAGAGACACTGCGCCTTTCGTACGTTGATCGCTTGCATGGTTTCCAGCCCGCCAACTTCAGTGCGCAGCCAGCGTGACACCAGGTTCAGCACATAGATCGCAAACACGGGCGGCGTATTGTAGTTCGAGCCGTGAGAAATATGCGTGCGAAAATCCAGAATAGCCGGCAGCCCGTCCGGAATCCGTTCAAGCAGTTCGCGGCGAATCACCGCCACTGTCACGCCGGCCGGACCCAGGTTCTTCTGGGCATGCGCGTAGATCACCGAGTAGTGATCTGAGCGAAACGGCCTCGACAAAAAGTCCGAGGACATCCGCAATGAGCGGGACGCTCGTTGCATTCTCCCAGAGCGGAAACTGCAGGCCCTCAACCGTCTCATTTGAGACGTAGTGCAAATATGCGGCCGACGGATTGATATCCAGATCCTGAAGTTCGGGAAGTTGTCGATAGCCCGTTTCGCGGCCGTCCCATGCGACTTTTCTGATCGCTAGCTTCGCGGCCTCGGCGGTAGCTCTGCCACTCCAATAGCCAGACGTCACATATTCGGGCGGCGCATGCGCAGGCGTCGCAAAGTTCATAGGAATCGTGGCAAATTGCAGACTGCTGCCGCCCTGCAGGAACGTGACGGCGTATTCGTCCGAGATTCCGAGCAACTCCCGCAGGTTCATTTCCGCTTCGGCCAGGATCGAACGGAACCAGTCCGAACGGTGACTCATACCGAGCACGGAAATGCCCGTCTCCGGCAAAGCGACGATGGCAGTACGAGTCTGCTCCAGAACCATTTCAGGCAGCGCGCCAGGACCACCTGAAAAATTCAAAACATTGGAATTCATTCTGATTGACATTGTTGTGTGATGGTGGCGGCAGTCCGCACCGTGCGCGCACTGATCAGCATTTGATGAAATGCACTGAACACGCGGCGCATTTGCGGAAGTTTGTACGGAAAGAAGGCCGCGTCATCCATATCGTGCACGACCATACCTGTCGCGATTTCGAAAATGAGCAACCTTCCGTCCTCCGTTTCGGCGCAGTCGAATCCGACGTAGTCCAGACCTGTCAGCTCGACTATAGCCCGCAAAGCTCCACGATGGCGCACCGCAAAGGTCGTGTCAAAATTGCTCATTAGACGTTCCTCTTCACCCCGACGCTCAGGATGCGCGATCATTTCCGCGTATGGATAGTGAACTATCCAGTGCGCCGAAATGCCCATATGACACACAAAGGGCGTCATATCGACCATCACGATCCGGTACTTTCGGAACAGACCGTCTGCACTACTGTAGTCAATGAAGGGTGCGACGTAGAACTCGGCAACAGCCGAACGATCAAGGTAATCAACGAGTTCCGAAGCGGATGAAACGCGCTCCAACCCATCGCCAGCATGCGATTCGACCGGGCGGATGATGAGCGGATAGTTCGCGTCCAGCATGAAGAGGTGGTCGGAACGACCTGCGAGCAGATCCAGCATTTGAACGCGCGAGACGCGTCTCGTTGGCGCCATACAGATGCCCGGGACACGTCCCAGCAGCGCGTAGGCAGCATCGCGCGTCGTGTGCGCAATGCCTTCGGGCTTGTTGAGCACGCGCTTCTTTGTCGTGCGCAACAACGCGGCGATCCGAGTGAGCGCTGCCGCGTTTTTATCCAGCGCGCACGCCGCCACCAACACGACGTCGTGCTCCGGCAAACCGCGTTCCTGCGCGGTGTGTCCGTCGACATAAAGCACGTCGATCTGCAAGTCGGCATACTCAAGAAGGCACTCGAACGGCGTATTCGCCATCAGGTCGCCGGGCGCCTTCAGCACGAGCAACTTCAGCGATGGATTTTCGGTGCTGGCCTTTCTGATCCGGTACAGTCGGCGCATCTGCAATGCCTGCTGCTGAACGGCAAGCGCGGCCTGCTTTTCATATTTCATCTCCAACACCAGCGAGAGATCGAGTAGTGCGTCTGGACCGTCATGGCGCTGCGCGTACTCGAGCAGACTCACGCCGATTGCCGTCAGATCGTTGCCGGCGGTTGCCGCTCTTAACAATACGCTCAGGCCCAGTGATTGATAGGCCTGACGGGGTGCATCG
>NZ_JARESS010000145.1:0-2993 GCF_046027915.1 Paraburkholderia sp. RL17-347-BIC-D | reverse complement strand
GACGTGCGCAACACCGAGTGGTTCCACATGTTGAATGCCGACGTGATCTCCATGCCGGACAAGTGGGAGTATCCGTGGTACGCCGCCTGGGACCTGGCCTTCCATACGGTCTCCCTGGCGCTGGTGGATTTCGATTTCGCCAAGGAGCAGCTGCTGCTGATGCTGCGCAGCCTGTACGTCCACCCAAGCGGGCAGATTCCAGCCTACGAGTGGAACTTCAGCGACGTGAATCCGCCAGTGCATGCCGCTGCCACGCTCTGGCTGTACAAGTACGAGAAACAGCTGGGTCGGGCCGACCTGCGATTCCTGGAACGCTCGTTTCAGGGGTTGATGCTCAATTTCAACTGGTGGGTCAATCGCAAGGACCCAGCGGGCCGCAACGTCTTCGCTGGCGGTTTTCTGGGTCTGGACAACATCGGTGTATTCGATCGCAGTGCACAGCTCCCGACTGGTGGCTCGCTGGAGCAGGCGGACGGGACGGCGTGGATGGCGTTCTATTGCCAGAGCATGCTGGAGATGGCCATGATTCTGACCGAGTACGACCCGATGTACGAGGAGGTCGCCTTCAAGTTCGTCCAGCATTTCATGTGGATCGCCTATGCGATGGACCGTCGTGGCGAACATAGCGATGAGATGTGGGACGAGGAGGACGGTTTTTTCTATGATCTGTTGCGGCTCCCCGACGGCCAGACGATGCGTTTGAAAGTAAGGTCACTGGTGGGATTGTTGCCACTGTGCGCGTCCACGGTGTTCGAAGCGGAGTCTGTCATGCGGTATCCGAAGCTGATGGAGCTGATTGCGCAGTTTCGAAAACGCTACCCCGAGCTGGTTGCCCATGTGGCTCCGACCGACGCGGGTTTCATCGGCCATAGGGAACGGAGACTTCTATCGATTCTCAACAAGCGGAAACTCGAGCGCGTGCTCGGTTACCTGCTCGATGAGAACGAGTTCCTGGGGCCGCACGGCATTCGTTCGCTTTCTCGCTATCACCTGGAACATCCGTTCGTGCTTCACGTCGCTGGACAGGAGTACAAGGTGCAGTACCTGCCGGCCGAATCGAATACCGGCATGTTCGGTGGCAATTCGAACTGGCGCGGCCCGGTGTGGATGCCAGTTAATCTGCTGATCGTCCGGGCGCTGATGAATTTCTACACTTTTTTCGGCGATGACTTCAAGGTTCAATGTCCGACCGGCACGGGTCCGCACATGACGCTGTTCGAGGTAGCGCAGGAGCTTGTCCGTCGGCTGACGGGTACGTTTCTGCGCGATGCCGACGGGCTACGGCCCGTCTACGGCGGGGCGGCCAGATTCCAGGACGATCCGCATTGGCGCGACCTGATCCTGTTTTACGAGTACTTCCACGGTGACAATGGCGCGGGCCTTGGGGCCAGCCACCAGACAGGCTGGACGGGCCTCGTCGCCCCTCTCCTGGACCTGTTTGGGCGTGTCGATGCGCAAACTATGCTGGAAACCGAACGCGCGCGTGTGATGGCGGGGATCGTAAGGGGGCAGGTGGGCGGAGAAGGGATCGGCGAGAAGTAAAGGAGAGGATATGTTCGACTTACGCTACCCGGCGCTGTACCAGATCAACACCCGCGTCTGGCTGACCGGGTTGTCTCGCGTGCTGGGGAGGAGCGCGACGCTGGACGATATTCCGGATGCCGAACTGGATCGCCTTGCCGAGTTGGGCTTTGACTGGATCTGGTTGCTGAGCGTCTGGCAGACCGGCTACGCAGCGCAGGCGATCTCGCGTGCGAACCCCGAATGGCGTCGCGAATTCGCCGAAACGATACCGGACCTCTGCGACGAAGACATCGCTGGCTCCGGGTTCGCCATCCAGAGCTACACCGTCCATCGCGATCTGGGCGGCGCCGGGGCGCTCTCCCGATTGCGGCAGCGTCTGCAGCAACGCGGACTGAAGCTGATGCTCGATTTCGTGCCGAATCACATGGCGCCGGATCACGACTGGATCGATGAGCATCCGGACTACTTCGTCCACGGGAGCGAGGCGGACCTGGCTCGCTCACCGCGCAACTACCGCCGGGTGCAGACAAGGAACGGTCCGCTGGTGCTTGCCCACGGCCGGGATCCATACTTCGACGGATGGCCCGATACGTTGCAGCTCAACTACGGCAATCCGGAGTTACAGCAGGCGATGATCGACGAGTTGCAAAGAATCGCAGGGCAATGCGACGGCGTGCGATGCGACATGGCCATGCTGGTCTTGCCCGACGTGTTCGAACGCACCTGGAACATTCGCGCCGATCCCTTCTGGCCGAAGGCGATCGAATCCGTGCAGCGCAAGCATCCGCAGTTCCTGTTCATGGCGGAGGTCTATTGGGACCTGGAATGGACGATGCAACAGCAGGGCTTCGATTACGCCTATGACAAGCAGATGTATGACCGCCTGCGCGATGCGCACGCACGGTCGGTGCGCGAGCATCTGCACGCCGGGCTCGATTACCAGGACAAGCTGACCCGCTTTCTGGAAAACCACGACGAGCCCCGGACCGCGGCGGCCTTCGAACCCAGCAGGCACGAGGCAGGCGCCATCATCACGTTTCTTTCGCCTGGTCTGCGCTTCTTTCACCAAGGCCAGTTCGAGGGCTGCAGGAAACGCATTTCGCCGCACCTGGTCCGGTCGCCACAGGAGCCTATCGACGCAGCGTTGCAGGCGTTCTACGAGAGCCTGTTGGCGGTGCTGCGTCAGCCCGTCTTTCGGGACGGCGCGTGGAACCTGCTCGAATGCGTGCCGGCGTGGGAGGGCAACTGGACCTCGGATTGTTTCATCGCGTGGTCCTGGCAACGAGCCGACGGCGACCGGCGGCTCGTTGCCGTCAACTACGCCGACAACCAGAGCCAGTGTTACGTGCGACTGCCGTTTCCCGACATGGCCGGCCGCACGGTGCGGATGAAGGACATGATGGGGCCGGCCAGTTTTGATCGCGACGGCAACGATCTCATTTCACGCGGTCTTTACCTGGATCTGCCAC
>NZ_JARESS010000144.1:0-3169 GCF_046027915.1 Paraburkholderia sp. RL17-347-BIC-D | reverse complement strand
CATGACGGAGGTGCTGATTCTCGGGATGCTGGTCGCGCTGGTCAAGCTGGCGCATATCGCCAGCGTCGTGCCGGGCGTCGCGCTCTGGACGTTCGGTGCGTTGATGCTGATACTCGCGGCGGCCAGTGCTGCGTTCGATCCGCACGATCTCTGGCAGCGAATAGGCGGCCACTATCGCGCCGCACCCGGCCCGGAAGAACTCGCCGAACCGGCCGCAGGCACGGCAATGGCCAGCGGGCTGATGACCTGCCACGATTGCGGGTTGCTGACAAAAGCGGCGCCACACGTCTACGACGCGAGCTGTCCGCGCTGCGGCGCGCATCTTCACGAACGCAAACCGGCGAGCTTCGCGCGCACGTGGGCGTTCCTGATCGCGGCGATGGTGCTGTACATCCCGGCGAACATGCTGCCCGTGATGAACACCAGTTCGCTGTTCGGCTCGGCGAAAGACACGATTCTGAGCGGCGTGGTGTACCTCTGGACATCCGGCTCCTGGCCTTTAGCCATCATCGTGTTCATTGCGAGCATCGCCGTCCCGATGCTCAAGATCATCGCGATCATGTTCCTCGTTATCTCGACGCAGCGGCGCTCGCTTGCGATGCTGCAGCAGCGCACGCGCGTCTACCGCGTGGTGGAACTGGTCGGGCGCTGGTCGATGCTCGATATCTATGTGATCACGATTCTCGTCGCACTCGTCCAGTTCAATGCACTCGCGACCATCCAGGCAGGTCCGGCCGCCGTGGCTTTCGGCGCGGTAGTCGTGCTGACGATGTTCGCCGCCATGTCATTCGATCCGCGCCTGATCTGGGACGCAACGGAGCACGATCATGGCTAAACCTCCCGGTCAACCGGGGTCGCCTGACGTTCCTGAAGCTATTGCCACTCCGCGCTCGCGCTGGCGGATGCAGATCGTGTGGCTGGTGCCGCTGATCGCAGTGCTCATCGGCGGATGGCTGGCGGTGAAGGCGATCATGGAGCAGGGCCCGGCGGTGACGATCAGCTTCGAGACCGGCGAGGGGCTCGAGGCGGGCAAGACCAAGATCAAGTTCAAGAACGTCGACATCGGTGTGGTCAAGAGTGTCACGCTGTCGGGCGATCACCGCCGCGTGGTCGCCACGGCCGAACTGTCCAAAGATGCCACCAACCTGCTGGTGGACGACACGCGGTTCTGGGTCGTGCGTCCACGCATTTCCGGCGGCACCGTATCCGGCATCGGCACGCTGCTGTCGGGCTCGTTCGTCGGCATGGACGTGGGCACATCGACGAAGTCGAGGCGCGATTACACGGGCCTGGAGTCACCGCCCGTGTTCGCCATCGGCGTGCCGGGCCGCGAGTTTGTACTGAAAGGCGCCGACATGGGCTCGCTCGATGTCGGTTCGCCCATTTTCTACCGGCGGCTGCAGGTCGGCCAGATCGTTTCGTACCAGTTGGACCCGGACGGGAAGGGCGTGACGATGCGTGTCTTCGTCAACGCCCCTTACGAGAAATACGTGAAGTCCGATACGCGCTTCTGGCAGGCGAGCGGGATCGACGTGTCGCTCGATACGACGGGCGTCAAGGTCAACACCGAATCGCTGGTGGCCATCCTGATCGGCGGACTCGCATTCCAGACGCCGGACCAAACGGCCGATGGAGCCGAAGCCGCCCCGGACGCGCAGTTCGCGCTGTACCACGATCGCTCGGAGGCGATGAAGCAGCACGATCGGATCGTCGATACCTATGCGCTGGTTTTCAGGGAGTCGGTGCGAGGGCTGGTGGTTGGCGCACCGGTCGATTTTTTCGGTATCGTGGTCGGCGAAGTCGCGGCGATCAATACGCGGTTTGATCCCGTTACCAAACAGTTCAGCATCCCGGTCGAGATACGTCTCTTTCCAGAGCGCTTCACGTCGCGCTATATGAAGGGAGGGAAAGGAAGGATCACCGACGACCCTCAGCGACTTGCGCAAACGCTGGTCGACCATGGCTTACGTGCGCAATTGCGCACCGGAAACCTGCTGACCGGGCAACTCTATATTGCACTCGACTTTTTCCCGAACGCGCCGAAGGCGAAGGTCGATTGGACCGTCACGCCGCCCGAGATACCAACCATACCTGGCGGCCTGCAGTCCATGCAGAATTCGGTGACGAGTCTGCTCGCCAAGCTGAACCAGATTCCATTCGGTGGGATCGGGAAGGGTGCGCAAAAGACGCTAGCCGATGCCGATACCCTTCTCAAGCAGTTTCGGACCGACGTGGTGCCGCAGGCACGGGACACGCTCGCTGCTGCACAGACGGCGCTAAATTCCGCGAACAGCACGCTACAGCCCGATTCCCCACTGGCGCAGAACACGACGGACGCCATGAACGAACTGGCGCGCACAGCGGCCGCTTTCCGCACGCTGGCGGACTACCTCGAACGCCATCCGGAGGCACTCATCCGCGGCAAGGTGGAGGATAAAAAGTGAAGCGCCTATCGCTATGCCTTGCCGTTGCGCTGACCACGGTCGTGCTCGCCGGTTGTGCCGGCTCGCCCAAGTCGGACTTCTACACGTTGAGTGCGGAGGCGCCGCGCGAAAGCGTCAATCATGGGCCGCCCATGATCGTCGTGATCGGCGCGGTCACCGTGCCCGAACTCGTCGACCGACCGCAGATCGTTGTTCGCGCCGGCACGAACCATGTGACGATCGACGAATTCGCCCGCTGGGCTGAGCCGCTGAAGAGCCAGATTCCGCGCGTGTTCGTCGCCGATCTCTCGCAACTGCTGAACAGCCCTCGCGTGTCGACTTTGCCGATCGGCGGCGACGTGGCGGCGGCCTGGCGAGTGCGGATCGACGTCCAGCGCTTCGACGCCTTGCTCGGCGATGCTGTGACCGTCGATGTCTTGTGGTCGGTGTTGCCACCCGGTAAAGCGCCGCCGATCACCGGCCGGACCATCGCGAGCGAGCCCTGCGCGGGCGCGGGCTACGAAGCGGCGGTGGTGGCCTGGAGCAAGGCGCTTGCCACCGTGAGCCGCGCGATCGCGGCCGGCATCCGTCCGCCGACGACCGTCGACTGACGCCGGAACGGGGAACGGAGGTCTATTAGCGGTCATATGTCGCCGAGGTTCGCGTCGGCTGAAACCAGGATACCCCGATTCCGGGGTCACTGATCGATCGCTGGACTGGAGAAGAAGACCGTGAGCCTCGATACG
>NZ_JARESS010000143.1:0-3281 GCF_046027915.1 Paraburkholderia sp. RL17-347-BIC-D | reverse complement strand
CTCGACGCATTCGTGGACGCGCTAGCGACTCGCATTTCCAGGTTTGACAAGTGGGCCATCGCCAACACCAAGCGCCTTGTCAACACCAGCCTGCCGCCAGACGTCGAACTCGGCGCAGGGTGGGACGCGTGCATGGCGTCGCTGGGTCGCCCCGCCGCGCAGAAGAACATCAAGGCACTGCTGGCGCGTGGATTCCACAAGCCGGGAGATGTCGAAAATCGGCTCGGTTACTACATTGGCCAGCTTGCAGGCCAAGCCGGCACGCTATAAGGTCTCTCGCCACGCTTGTAGAGCCGACGGTCGGCCAGGTGGCGGCGCCACCGCCCTCGCTGGAGGAGAAGTAGCGATGAGCGACGAAGCGATATCGGGCGGTAGTGTGCGCCGCCTTGGACCGGCATAAGATACATGCCGCGTCGAACGCCATCCTGAGGCTGTTATCGATGCGAGCAGGCAGTGCATTCTTCACGATCTGCTTCGTACGAAGCCGCTGCGGGAATATAACCTTGCCGGCCTCACGCATAGGGGCGACCCAGTCAGCCATGACTTCGTTGATGCTGGAAATCGCCTGGAGTGTGCGCCGAACGCTGCGTTTTGAGCATGGCAACTATGAGCGATGGCCGATGCCGTGACGAAGCCGGCGTCCACGGCTTCCGTGCAGTGATCCATGAGTGTAGGGTGTTGCGAGGTAAATCTCAGATGGACAACGAGTCAGTGTCGCCAGGCAGCGCGCTCGTTTGCGAGCCACTGGACGACGCGCAGCGCGCGCAGGAGGGCGAGCTGACCGACGATCCGAGTGTGCGCGACCATCCGCGTTTCCAGCAGATGTTTCCGGTCCTGACCCAGGTCGAGGTCGACAGGCTGCGGCGTTTTGGCAACCGTTGTCACCACGCAGTGGGTGAATTGCTCTATCGCGCCGGAAGCATCAGCCCGGGTGTGTTCGTCCTGCTTTCAGGTAAGGTTCGGATCGTCGGACGCGACGGCCTGGGCCGCGAGCGCGTGGTGCGGACTCATACGGGGTATGGCGAGTTCACCTCCGATGTCGCACAGCTCTCGCGCAAGCCCGCCTTGCTCGACGCGCACGTCATCGAGGATGTCGAAGCGCTTTTGCTGCGGCCCGACGGACTCACCGCGATGATGATGAGCGAAGCCGAGCTCGGCGAAAAAATCATGCGTGCGTTGATCTTGAGGCGTGCCTTGATCATCGAGCGCGGGCAGGGCGTCGTTTTCGTCGGACCGCCCGGTAACGCGCGGCTCGTCGCCTTGCAGGATTTCCTTCTCCGCAATGGCTGTCCGCAGACGACGATCGATGCCGACAGCGATGCCGAAGCCATCGCGCTACTCAAGCGGCTGACGACGCAGCCCGACGATTTCCCGCTCGTCCTGTGCCCCAACGGCACGATGCTAAGAAACCCCGACGAGGGCCAACTGGCGTCGTGCCTCGCACTCATTCCCGAGTTCGATCCAACTCACGTCTACGATGTCGCGATCGTCGGCGCCGGACCGGCGGGGCTGGCGACGGCTGTCTATGCCGCATCCGAAGGACTATCGGTGGCGACTTTCGACGGCCGGGCGCCTGGCGGTCAGGCTGGTACGAGTTCGCGCATTGAGAATTACCTGGGGTTTCCCACCGGGATCTCCGGACATGCGCTGGCGAGCCGCGCGTTCGCCCAGGCGCAAAAGTTCGGCGCGCATCTCGGTATTCCATGTGAGGTCAAGAGGCTGTACTGCGACCGGCACCCGCTCGTCCTGGAGCTTGCCGACGCGCGGCGCATCACCACCCGTACCGTCGTTATCGCGAGCGGCGCGGAGTACCGGCGTTTCGGTGTCGAAGGGCTCGCGCGCTTCGAATCCCGCGGCGTCTATTTCTGGGCCTCGCCGATCGAGGCGAGGCTTTGCCGCAAAGAACCGGTGCTGCTCGTGGGCGGCGGCAACTCCGCGGGACAGGCGGTCGTGTTTCTCGCGTCGCACGCGGAGCACGTCCATATGTTCATCCGCGGATCGAGCCTCGAAAAGAGCATGTCGCGCTATCTGATCGAGCGCGTTGCCGCGCTGGAGAACGTGACGGTTCATAGGCGCACCGAACTGACAGCGCTTGAAGGGGGCGAACGCCTTGAGCGCGTGCATTTCCGCGGTGCGGGCGGCATCGAGGGGACAATGACAGCACATCATCTGTTCGTGTTCGTGGGCGCCGAACCGAATTCAAGCTGGTTGGAGACATGCGGCGTGTCGTTGGACGACAAAGGGTTCGTCTTAACTGGCACTGACCTTCCCGAAGCGGGCCTTGCGGCGTCACCATTACGGACTAGCGTCGACGGCGTGTTCGCGATCGGTGACGTTCGCTCGGGCTCGATTAAGCGTGTCGCGGCCGCCGTCGGTGAAGGCGCGGCTGTGGTGTATCAGATTCATAGTTACCTTGCCGCGTCGCATGGCTAAAGCCGCGCAGACCAGGCGCCAGCCGATGTTCGAGGATGCATCGCAATGGAGGTGGTCATGAAAGCATTGGTATTCCATGGTCCGGGCCAGAAGGCGCTCGAAGACAGGCCGGAACCGACAATCGCGAAGCCGACGGATGCGATTGTGCGCATCACGAAGACGACGATCTGTGGCACAGACCTGCACATTCTGAAAGGCGACGTCCCGAAAGTGCGGCCCGGCACGACGCTCGGTCATGAGGGCGTCGGCGTCATCGAAGCCGTCGGCAACGCCGTGTCCAACTTCATGATCGGCGACCTGGTGCTGATCTCATGCATCAGTTCTTGCGGAAAATGTGAATTCTGCCGACGGCAGATGTATTCCCATTGCACGACAGGTGGGTGGCTTCTTGGGCATCTCATCGACGGTACGCAGGCCGAGAAGGTCCTCATCCCACATGCCGACTCGAGCCTTTATCACATGCCGGCCGGCGCCGATGAGGAGGCTCTCGTGATGCTCAGCGACATCCTGCCGACGGGCTTTGAATGCGGGATCCTCAACGGCAAGCTCAAGCCGGGTCAGAGCGTTGCCATCGTGGGGGCGGGGCCAGTCGGTCTTGCCGCACTAATGACAGCTCAGTTCTACGCGCCCGCCCAGATCATCGTCATCGATCTCGACGATAACCGGCTGGAGGTCGCGAAGCAGTTCGGTGCGACAGACCTCGTCAACAGCGCTGCAGGAAATTCCGTCGAACAGGTCATGGCGCTGACGATCAACCGCGGTGTGGATGTGTCCATCGAGGCAGTCGGTCTTCCGGCGACATTTGCCATCTGCGAGTCCATCGTCGGCGCGGGCGGAACGATCGCGAA
>NZ_JARESS010000142.1:0-3364 GCF_046027915.1 Paraburkholderia sp. RL17-347-BIC-D | reverse complement strand
GAATCGAATCTAACACCGCATACCAACGGCTGGTGCCGGCGATGATCTTGGCTTGATCGGCGGCCCATGAAGAACTTTGGTTTAGAGCCACAAAACGCTACGGCTTATGTCTAGACAGGCAGGAACGAACGAGCACCTCAATAAGCCGACATTGGTGCCGATCGGTTGTGGAGCGCCTCTGCGCTTCTGCTGGCCGCCACCCCCGGAAGGGCGGTGTCGATTCCATCTCGGTTGGCTTCGGCCGACCGCATCAGGCAGTAGCCGGCCAGAAGCGGTCGTTCGTGTGCGCGCTCTGACTGACGTTCGAGCGTCAGCTCCGCGCCAGACAGCGGACCGTCGCTCGACGATTGTCGCCTGCAGAAGATGTAACGGATCGGTCCCACAAGCGATAGATTTTGCGCCAGTCGGTGACGAGGGACGATTGGGTCTTGCACGTCACCAATGCTGAGTCGCTCTGATCGCGTGTGGCGCTCACTACGCGCCAGCGAAGCTTCTGAAGGGTATAGGGTCCACAACGAGGCGCCGGGATAGCGCGCGAATGTATTCGGGCATCCCCTCCGTCAAGCTCTTCCCAGCTTTTGCGCGCGCGTGCAACTCCATGAGGAGCACAGCGTTGCGCTGAACCCGAAAGTCTCGCAATCGCACTTCGTCAAAGTCGGGCATTACGCTGCCGAATGTTGCTACAGGGAGGATTGTTGTCCGCCACTTCTGTGCGTCCTCGTCGTTCGCATTGGAGAAAACATACACTGCTGCTGCAGCGACTGCGTCGGCAATCTGAATGCCGTGGGTTTTCTTTGAGTCTGCGAACTCGAGCGGACCCGACAGGTTGAAGGTGATTGGGTGTCGTTCCTCGCCAAAGTCACTGAACAACTTTTCATCGCGGCCAATCATCGACTCGAAGATGTGTGGATCGTGTTGAAGCGGTTTGGACGGGTCACAGATCGCCGTGATCGGGGAATACTGGATCCCCCAGCTCGCAAGTAGGGTGTAAAGAGCTGTGTTCGTCAAATCAAGAATCCACTTCCCGGCGCCGGAATTCTTGAGCGCAGAAAGCTCTCTGCGAATGTCATCCGAGCGGAGCTGCGCAAACTCGCGGATCTGCGCTATCACCGGTGAGTTTTCGGAATGGGCAGAGGAAGAGAAGATGTTCGGCAGCTTATCTTCGTCGCCGGAGCGCATGAGTTCCTCAAATTCCTGGAATATTTCCTCCGCGCCGGCTCCGCGCGCCGAAAACTCAAGGTAGAGGATATTTGCGATATATTTGTGGAAACCGATACCATAAAAAAGCGAATTAATATCCGAAATCGACGGCTCAAAAATATACTCAAAGAGTTTGCACGCCAATGAAAATTTCTTGTCTGAAATCGAAATTTTTATTTTTCCTCCGAATCTTTCAAGAATCTCATCTATCACCTTCCTTCCGCGAGCGAATTTGACCAGCTTGCTACCCTTTAGCTCACCGCCCTGTACACCATATTTCTCGATCACGCGTCTCACAAACTCGTCTGCCTCATCGTCGCTGGTGGCGACTGAAGCATACGCAAAGAACTTCTGATCAGGATGGAGGAGGTTATTTCCCGTAAACCCCGACTCGTCAAAATAGATTTTTTGTGGCATTAGATAACCCTGTTTGTTTTTGTCCCGACGCAACAACGCCCAGCGTCGCGGTTACTTCGTGAGTGTGAGGCAACTTCGGGTAATCAGCAATGGTCGATAAGTGATGGGGCCTGCACACAAAAGCGATCGCAGCTATCAGTGCAGCGCTTCATTGTTCGACTCGATCTTCCGTTCACGGCCAGTTCCGGATGTTCGATACAGACGCCTAAATCGCCGAAGATTGCCCTGAAAAAGGACGCCTCGGGGCGCTGGTTACAACAGGCAATCGATGACTGGAGTCAGTGATGTGTCGCAGCACCATAAAGTTTTTATTCTTCCGTGCCGATATTCGAAAGGTGAGGCGTCACTGTCCGACGAAAGCCAGTCCGCACGCATTGAAACATGTGAGCTGTGGTACGTTGGTGGACAATTTGCTTTGCGTTACACGAAAATAAAATATCGACGAATTTTTTAATAATGATTCTCTATCACTACACCTCCGTTGCAATGGCTGAAAGCATCTTGCATAGTGGTCTCAAGCCGAGCACGCTTACCCGAGGCAACGGCAGCATAATGTACGGAGTGCTTTGGCTCACCACCGATTCAACTCATTGGGGGCATGGCCTTCTCACTGGTAAGGAGCGCCCAACGGAATCCCAAAAGAGATATATCGAACGGGTTCAAGGTCGGCCTATGGAAAACGAAGCAATGGCAGATAA
Organism: Paraburkholderia sp. RL17-347-BIC-D; assembly: GCF_046027915.1. Taxonomy (NCBI): domain Bacteria; kingdom Pseudomonadati; phylum Pseudomonadota; class Betaproteobacteria; order Burkholderiales; family Burkholderiaceae; genus Paraburkholderia; species Paraburkholderia sp. RL17-347-BIC-D. The sequence goes on along the minus strand of NZ_JARESS010000142.1, from coordinate 1,049 downwards.
GACAGCCGTTCGGATTGCTGTGGAATTGGATGACGACGATCCGCTGCTTCATTCTTTCGTCGCTTGGTCGAAAGTGAACGAACGACCTATGTATGCCAGAAGCATGGGACTTTCCGCGCTGTACGATCTAAATTCTTTAAGCGACGCTCAGTTGAAGCGTGCTTACAAGAATGCTCGGACAAAAGAGGGAACCTGGTGGTTATATTTTAATGCCCTCTCGCCTTTGCGTATCGTTAGCGTAGCCGCGCTGGTCGATTCTGCTTTCGTTCCGTATTCTTTTGAATCGCACGGACGAAACGTATTTAGAGAATATGGGTTTGCAGTCGTAAGCCAGAATTCATTGACCTCGCTTGCGTCGTTACTTCCCTCTACTCACGAATTTGACATCGCGAAGGCATTTTGCATTTGTACTGATTCGTCCGCGCGTCCCACCGTTGTCGTGCGTGGTGGTGGCTACCAATTCGAGCTCGACCTAGAAACAGCCGCCGCGCTCAAAGGCGATTTACCCAGTAACTTGGATGCTATCGTTGAATGGGTAGATGGATGCCGGGCGGAGTTGGCTGAATGCTGGAATGATGCTAAGGAAATTTTCTACAACTTCTACCCACACCAGCGACACAATGAAAAGGAATTGAAAGTTGTAACGCCGACTGCTCCGTCGTAAGCGCTGTCGGGAAAGGTAAGCGTCTCTAACGCTCATCAAGCAGTTCAGCTCTAACCCGCGCGGCACGAATCAGGAAGGCTGGAGTCACGGCCGCTACGGCGTCTTCCATGATCTCGAAGCATGGCGCCGATATATGGCGGACGCGGGCTTCGTCGAAATCGAGCACTATTACCGGCCCGCCGGCTTGCCGCGTGAGCGGCAGCCGTGGCTCGCCAGCGTGTGGCGCAAGCCGGTTGCCTGAAGCACCAGGGGGCTGTTCCACCGGACGGCCCCGTTGGGCTTGGCAGAACCTTGCGTTCAAGCCGCTTTGATGCCAGCGCAAAGCAGCCGATTTGCAACAGTGTCCATCGCGCAGAGAAACGACCAGTCGTGGATCTCGCACAAT
>NZ_JARESS010000141.1:0-3469 GCF_046027915.1 Paraburkholderia sp. RL17-347-BIC-D | reverse complement strand
GAAGGGACGTTGGTGATATCGTCGCAACTGGCTGAAATACATCCGGCAACGGTCACCGGCGCGCGTTGAATTTGTCGCGACATTGGCCGACGATCGGCGCGTTCCGAACTGGCATAACTCCAGCAATTCCGCGATGGGAGTTCCGGATTGATTGCTTCGGCTCCTCGCAAACTTCTCGCCCGCAATTGCGTGGCATGTTACCGCAGTTGGGGATTGAGGGGATCAACGAGCGAAAAGGCGCAGAGTCCAATGGGATGGTCGCCTCGCTCAGCTAATGACGCTGTCGACGCCGGTGGTAGAAAGCTTGAATTGTCTGAACCTGCTCGCGGATTCACGTTGGTGAAACCGCTGATTGATCACGCAGCTCGCATGCTCGAGTGCAACGGCTTTGAATGAGCTCATCGCAGGTGGGTAACGAGAAAGAGATCGCATTGCAAAGCTTGCGGTGCAGTCTCTCGTTCCCACGATGCCGCGGCCACGTCACATTTCGGTCACGCTGTTGCCGCGGCTTTCGCATTTTCCCATTCAGCCGTTACGAATTGATGTGAATCGACACCGTTCCGTTCGAATAGACTGCCGACGCATTGACGCCATCCACGGTCACAGTCGAAAACTGCTGATTGCCGACGCCACCCGTGATCAGCTGAATCGTGTCGCCAGCTTTCGGCGCAAAGCCGTTCGCGAACTTCACGTGCAGCGTGCTGCCGGCCAGCGTCAGCTGGCCGCCAACATTCAATTGCCCGCCGCCTGAACCGTCGACCTCCATCGCGAGCGTCGCCCCGGGCAGTACGGTGAATTTGCCGCCGACCTTGACCGGCGAGCTCGCGCTCATGATCGCCGTGCCCGCGCCGACGAATACGTCGCCCGTGCCGAACGCCGTCGCCGAATCCGCTTGCAACGTGGCGCCCGTTATCTGCGTGCCGCCCGAGTAGCTGTTGTTGCCGGTGAGTTGCAGCGCGCCCGTGCCGCTCAGCGTCAGCTTGCCGCTGCCCGAAATGTCGTTGCGCCACATGTCGTTGGCACTGAAACCTCCTTGCGTCGCATCCATCGAAATGACGACACTGCCATTGAACTGGCCGTAGCCGTTGAAGGCCGCGAACGTGTCGATGCGTCCATAGCCTTCGGCGTCGTCCATCACTGGGAAGCCGGAAGGAAACTCGGTCGTCTTGATCACGACCCGGCGCTGGTCTGCGCTCAGATACGGAAAGCGCGTTTCGAGCAGCACTTCGGCACCTTTAGGAACGGTGGGTGGCGCATTGGTCGATTCGATCTGCGTGAAGCCGAACGTCATGCGCCTGATGTCGTATGCCTTGTTGGTCGCGAAGTCTGCAAATCGATCGGTGGCAAGCGTGCCCGAATGCGCGAGTGCGAAGAACGCGGCGGGCGTGGTGTTCGTCGCGGCTTCGAGCGCGGTATGCGCCTGCTGGAATGCCTCGGTCTTCAGCGTCGCATTCGCCGGATTGTTCAGGTTCGCCACCGTCGCCGCGATCGCGAACATGCGTCCGGCCATCACGTCGAGCGGCGAGTGCATGCCGGCAAGAATGCGGTTCTCGCCGAGTTCGAGACCGCGCGAGATCATCTCCGTGCCGCGCTCGGGCAAACAGTAGGCCATCGTCAGCGCATCGCGCATCGCTTCGGCTTCATGGCCGCTGATATAGCCGCCGTCCGTCGTCGGGTCCGCGCTCTCGGCCGGCACGAGCGTTGGATCGACGATCACGTTCGAGCTCCAGCGGTACGGTCGCGCGTACTTGTAGAAGCGCTTGCCCGGTTCCGTCGACGCGTTGTTGCCCATTGCGGAGAGCAGATCCACGACGTGCCCGAATGTCGGATTCGCGGTGCCGCCCACGCCGATATTGTTCCCCGTGTCGTTAAAGAGCACGGTCGTCGCATTCGCGGGAATGCTCGTGATCGTCGTCGTTTGCTGGGCCGCGGCGCGCCATGCATCGGTGAGCGGCCCCATGCCGTCGGTCACGCTAAAGCCCTTGCCGCGGCGGTCGTCGAAATAGGCGGCATCGGCCTGAGCTTGCGTGCGATTCGTGGTTTCACCAATCGCGAACTGGATGTTGGCGTTGTGCACGGCCGCGTTGAGCACCGTGCCGCCTGGGGTCCCGTCGTTCGGCAAACCCGTCCACGTCGATGGGACGATCGCCGGAAACGAACCGACCGCCGGAGCGGATACGCCCGCATCGACAATTTCGGTCAATGGCGACCAGATGTCGAGGAACCGCGACACGAGGCGCACACCCGCATTCGTGTTCAACGCTGCGAAGCGTGCGTCGCCGCGCTGATTCGTCGCGATGTTGTCGACGAATGCAGGGACGTCGGGAATGGGCGCGTTATCGACAAAGGTCGGATCCGGCGGTGGCGGTGGCGGCGGCGCCGAAGCATTGGTGGCGCTGTGATTGCCGTCGCTTCCGCCGCCGCACGCGGCAACCAGCAGCACGCTCAAGATGAGCGTTGCGTGCAGCTTCAAACATTTCCTGTGTGAGCGCATGCGCTTCAAACCCCCGGTCTATTCGATGCATTAGAAGAACCGGGAGTCTATTCACCGCGCGTGACCGCCACATTACCAATTGCGTATGGATGACGCCAACCTTACGATCGGCCAGCTCGCCCGCGCCACGGGCACGAAGGTCGAGACCTTCCGGTTCTACGAAGAGACCGGGTTGCTGCCCGCGCCGGCAAGGACGGAAGCCAATTACCGCGCATATTCGGAAGCACACCTGAGGCCTCTGAGCTTCATTCGCCGTGCACGTGATCTGGGTTTTTCGCTCGAACAGGTGCGCGAACTGCTGCAGCTCGCGGATGACCGCGGCCGAATCGATGCGATCGCATCCGCGCACCGTGCCGAAATCGAACGCAAGATTTGCGATCTGAAGGCGCTAAAGGCAGAACTCGATAGTCTGATCGACCAGTGCAGCTGCGGGGCAGTGGCGGAGTGCCGCATCATTGACGCGTTGTCACCGATACCGTGATAACAGGCAGGCACGATCGGCGCCGCGAGACGTTGGCCCTTCATTTTCTCGCGTGCGTCTCCTTTGAGATGGCGGACATTCGAATCGCTCGGGCCTAATGTCTCTGAAGGGTCGGACTGCGCCTCCTGCGTTCGACAGAAGCCAGCCACGTGCCGGAACGAATTCTTCATCAACGTTATTGTCAAAGTAACGTTGCTGGACTTTCACACCATCATGAAGCCCTTATGCTTCGCAGCAGCCCTCATCGTGCTCACCACCGGCTGCGCCTGGAGATGGTCGCCCCCGAACAATCAGACCGCCCAGCCGTCCGACACGGACACGTACATTCTGCACACTGCCGACGGTGCGACGCCCGGTTACTCCGCGTCAAAGCCCCCGAGGCTCAGCGTCGGTGTCAGCTATCCCGACACGCAATTGATTCTGCCCTGGTTCCTCAATGACATCATCAACTTGATTAACTATCGCTAGTCTGACAGCGACTTGCCGCGGTGGGA
>NZ_JARESS010000140.1:0-3592 GCF_046027915.1 Paraburkholderia sp. RL17-347-BIC-D | reverse complement strand
TTCAATGGCAGAGGCGCTGTGGTTCAGCCCGTGAGCTAACCCAATTGCCATAGGATGAGTCGATTTTGCCCATTGCTGCAGTGAAGACGTTCGCCGACCACTTGCGTGGGGATGCGATGCCACGACGTTATGACAGACATGACCTGACGTACGTAGAAGTCTTGGCTGGTATTGCTGAAAATATCATCAAGTTCAGCGAGTAAAGAAACAGAGGGTGGAACCTGATGTAACTGGATATCCACGGAATGACGCTACGTTGAACCGATTAAGGAAATGACCGTCGAGGAAGTGCAGTTAATAAATTCTGCGACGCAGCCTTTTTCCTCATTCAAACTTTCGTTGATACGCAGGAGCATGAAAATGAACTTCAACATTCGCAATCTAGTTATTGGTCTAACGGTGGCTCTGCCTGTACTTGCGAGCGCCCAGGAAGATGGTTCCCACATCACGCGTGAGCAGGTACGTGCTGAACTGGTAGCGCTCGAAAACGCAGGATATCATCCGAACAAAACCAGCCCGTACTACCCGGCAGACATTCAGGCCGCCGAGGCCAAGATTCACGCGGGCAACGCGGTGGGTGGAAAGCCGGAGACTTCCTATGGTGGTGTAACCAGCGCGAACCCCGAGTCTGCGCCTTAAACCAGCACGCCGTTTCCGCGTCATGGAGCAGCCATGTGGCACGCGCGTCCGTAAGCGCTCGAAATTTGGAGGTTCGTCCTCCACATTACCTGCGGCAGATCGGGCAGAGTCTGACGTGTGTGAAATTCCGTGTGGCTGCTCAAGACTTAGTGAATTGTGCATTGGAGTCGTTTTGGGCGATAGGTGACGGCGAGATGGAAAACCTGTCTTCGATATGTGCCTTCGTTGTGGTCGGCAAGCTCGATAGCTTTACAAAAGCATTGGACATGCCTCACCTATCCCGATCCAGCTGTTTTCAGACTGGTGTCCGACATCGATGAGCACCTGTGCGAAAAACAGCTGAATCGATCGGGACGGTATGTCGCCTTACGTCGGTCGGTGAGGGCGCTACTCTTTCGGCAGATAATTCTACGGTATCGCTACTTTTTCGGCGCGGAATTGTTCGGTTAGCTAATGACGTCATGAATTTTCCCTATTAGATCACTTTGGAGCCGAGCTTCAAGTTTAGACCACGTACTGTCTGGCTAAACTACTTCGTCGGCATAGGTTCCGCTTTGCTAAGCGCCGTCATTGGAAGACCTAGGAATCAGGGAAGTGAACGTAATATGACCGATTCAATGATGTCGCTGACCGTTGGGGTGTTTGGCATTTTTTGGTTCGGCTGCGCTTGCGTCTTTGTGATGGCGTTGGATTGTTTTTCGTGGACCTTGACGTGGAGTTTGCTCAAGTCAGTCGAAAATCGAGGTCAAGTTCGGAAGGCGATGTCAATCATCCATGTCCGTATTCGCACAGCCTATATGACACGCAATTTCGCCGGTAGTGGAGGTGGCGCGGTAGTCGGCTGGGTCTGGGGTCAATGGGGCTGGACAGGGGTCTGCGCTGCTGGGGCTTCTATTCTAGCTGTTCAATTGGTTCGGTGGCTGCTGCTGCAGCAAACATCTGGTCGGTATGCCAAAAATCGTTGTTGACCTCATTGTCGATGCACAACTCGATCGGCTCGAAAGGCTCTGCCTCTCTCTCTTTGATGGATGGTGCGAGAGAAGAAACGTAATACCTCTTGCTTACCTGATGAATGCGTGGCCGATTGTCTCTCCGAGCGTGATTGCCACGAGTCGATTGTTGCGTGCTCTCCGGGAACTTCAGCAATATCACGCAGAGATGCTAACGGCTGATGAGTATCGAGTTGTCACGCAGGTCTTAGCGATTGACGTCCGCAGGGTGGAACAGGATGCAGAGCGTCTCTCGTCATGACGCCCCATTGAATGGGCCCCGCGGCTACTGTATATAGATATCAAGCTGCGTGCAATTGAATCCGCAGTTCGGTCCTCCGAGAGATCGGACGCTTAGAGTGCAGTTCACGGAATTTTTAGAGCTTGCCTACGGAAGTGCATCGCGGCACGGGGCGCAGTACCGATTCGCCCGACGCTACGGTTGGCGAAGTTTCTCGATCTATCGCGAACCTAAGGCAGGAAATCTTGTTATGCGAAGGTGACACCGTATGTCGTGCGCAACGATGAGCGTTAGAGCGCCATCAAAATCAATGGCCGTACCAGCAACATTTGTTGTGCCGCTCCATCAGGTCTTCCGCAAATGCATTGAGGGAGGAATTTGGCTGCAGCAAGAGCGCTGGCAGGATCTGGCGAAGGTCTATCTCGGGATCGACCAGTACTTCCAATTGGTGATCGCTAATAGAGACGATGAATCGCATGATGGGAGTGGCAGATGCGGTGTCGTAAGGAGTGATGCAATAAACCTCACGGGTGCCGTGTGGCAGGCGGTGTGTATGGTCTGCGGAAGCCAGCTGACGAAGCCAAGAGTTCGGAAAAGTGTGTATAAGAAACCGCGAGAATACGCTTCGACTGACATACAGAGAATTTTCGACAGCTCTGCAAGCGCTTGATAATGATGGGGAAAACGCGCTTTAATTCCATCGAATGACCTAATCATTGAGATCGCTGGTCGTATTAGATGGTTCGGTATGGATAATATTTGATTATAATAATGCGTAGATAATTTTGTACATCTTTCCTCGATCTGAAGTCTTCCTTTAATGATGAAGAAATCTGTTATTTCAGGCAGAGGACGGCGGTGATAGAACGGGAATTTGTGAAGCACATATGGGTTAAGAGAAAATCCAATCACAGAGTTGGATTCTGGGATACGCGATGCGACGCTCTGATAAGCATGCTATCGCACCTACTCCTAGAATTTGTTCATAGGATTCACTATCCTAGGTTGTTTAAACAAGGTTCAGACAACCTGGGATAGTTCCTTCCTCGAAAAGATAAAGCCAGGAGACAGCGTGACGCTCACCGTACACGAGAGCCTAGTACCACTGGAGGCAGTCAGCCCGGATATGAACGGGCGCGACCAGTCGAGCACCGTTGCGATCTGCCGCACCTGCCCGAGAGACCGGCCACACAGCGGTGCGGTGGGATTGTCTCTGTATAACGAAATCAAAGAAAGGCTGATCAGTCAAGGTATGACCGTGATGATGGTCCATTGCCTCGGCAGTTGCCGGACGCCCTGTGCTGTTGCGCTTGACGCGCCGGCGAAGCCACGCGTACGTCTGTCGGGCCTGAAGGACATCAACGGCGCGGATCTGGTCGACGCTGCTCTGGAATACCAACAAGCGGCATCAGACGACGTGAGCGTCACAACGCTTCCGACGGCGTTGCAGGGTCACGTAACTGCGATTTCGCCGAAGCGAGGAAGAGGCACTTCATAGAAATGCGGCGCGCCAGACGCACCACACCACCTTCAACTTACCAAACACACTCTGGAAGGGCACATGAATCTCAAATATGACGATGTAGGGACGGGTACACCGGTTGTCCTCGTGCACGGACTCGGCGGTACCGGCAACGTTTTCGGAGCCCAGGTTGCGGTATTATCGTCCGGATTTCGGGTTGTGGTCCCGGACCTCCGCGGTTGCGGGCGCAGCGACAAGGGA
>NZ_JARESS010000014.1:0-222884 GCF_046027915.1 Paraburkholderia sp. RL17-347-BIC-D | reverse complement strand
CCACTGTGGCCGGCATGTCGGCCACGGCCGCCGGCACGAGGCGCGCGGCGGCGCTGATGTAATAACCACGGTAAGGGCCGCTGACCCGTTCAGCCATATTCGTTCTCCTCGTTGCAATTCATGGGCGGACGCCGTGTGGACCTGCGTTCGATACGTCTGCCTGTGCGTTGACCTTCATGTCGCCGGTTGCGTCCGCGCGGCCGGTGCAGCACGCGCGTCGGCGCGCGGCCAACCAGTATGTAAGGCGCCTCGCGAGCCGATTAGTTCTGTCCGACTCACGCGGCGACGGACCCGATCGCACTTGTTCGGCTCGCGCCGGTCGAACGGGATCATCGGCACGGTCCGTGCTGCCGCGACGACGCCTTTTCGAGTTCAGCGAGCGCAATATGGGAAAATATTTTCTGCAAAACCACGAATTGCCCGAGCCGGATGCGGCGAACACATGGTTTGCTTACGCCGAAAGCCACGGCATCGACATTCCAAAAGCCATCAGCATCTGGGAAGACGCGGCCACCAAGGAGGGCGAGGAAAGCCGCCGGATGGTCAGCGCGGCGGGCATTACGATCGAAACGCCCTGAACGTCTTGCGAGACTCGACAGGCGCTCCTAATCCACGTGGCAAGCCCGAATATCAATCTGAAAGGAAACAACACGATGCATTTCATGACGCAACTGCGCCGCGCCGGCCGCCTCGACCGCTTCCGAACCAATGCAGTGTTTGCGCTGGTTCGCCGGACGTCGCTGTCAGCCGCCCTTCCCGCCGCCGTGCTGCTCGGCGCGGCGGGCCTCGCCGGCTGCGCATCGTCGAATACCACGTCGCTGATCAATCTGCCGAACGGCCAGACTGGCTTCGCCGTGAATTGCAGCGGCGCCGACGCCGCTTCCAGCTGGGCCTCCTGCTACGTGCAGGCCGGCAAGGCATGCGGCGCGACGGGCTACGACATCGTGTCGAAAGACAATGACGAAGGCGGCACGGCGGGCGGCAGCGTCACGAACGTCGTCTCGGCCAACGTGAAAAACCGCTCGATGATCGTGCGCTGCAAATAAGCGCCCGCGGCGCCTGGGTTCGCGCGGCGGCTTAGTGCGCCTGCATCTTCGAAAACATGTTCAGCACGGCAACCCCGGCAATGATCAGCCCGAGTCCGATGACGGCCGGCACGTCGGGCACCTGCCGGTACAGCAGCACCGCGACCAGCGTGATCAGCACGATGCCGGCGCCGGACCACACCGCGTAGACGATGCCGACCGGAATGCTCTTGAGCGTGAGCGACAGGCAATAGAACGCCACGCCGTAGCCGAGCACGACAACCGCTGAAGGCAGGAACCGCGAGAAGCCCTCCGACGCGCGCATCGCGGACGTCGCGATCACTTCGGCCACGATCGCGATGCCGAGCAAGGCATAAGGAGGCAGCCGCATCGCCTCAGGCCTTTGCAAGCGCGAGCTTGCTGTAGTCGTGGCCCAGATGCGCGCACAGCGCTTCCACCACCAGTTCATGATCGCCGCGCTGCGGCAGACCCGACACCGTGATCGACCCGATCACGCCCGCGCCCGCCACCGTCAGCGGAAACGCGCCGCCATGCGACGCGTACTCCGTAGCAGGCAAGCCGTGCTTGTCGGCGAGCGTGCCGCCGGCCTGCTGCATCTTCAGGCCGATCGCGTACGAGCTGCGGCGGAAATGCGCAACCGTGTTGCTCTTGCGGCGCACCCAATCGACGTTGTCCGGCGTCGCGCCGTCGAGCAGACTGAAGAAGAGCGGCTGACCGAAGGTGCGCAGGTCGATCGCAACGGGGATACCGCGCGCCTTGGCGACCTCGTGCAGATAGGCGCCGACTTGCCACGCGCGGTCGGCATCGAATTGTGGGAACACCAGCGCGTGTTCCTGAGCGGCAATCACCTGCAGATCGTGAGCGATATCCATGGAGTTCAGAGCAAGGTAAGGGGTGGAGCGTGCGCCGCCGTGCGTGCATGGCGGCGTCGCGAGAGGAATCTGAATTCTAGCGCAGCGCCTTACGCAGGCCTTCCGGCATGCGACGTGAGCGATGCGTGCGGCGACCTTCAGAGCCCGCGCGCAGATTCATGGCCCGCGGATTGAAGCCGGTTCTTAAATAGCTATTGCACAGCTATCGGCTTTGTTCTATAATCTTTTCTTCGACGGACGCGGGGTGGAGCAGTCTGGCAGCTCGTCGGGCTCATAACCCGAAGGTCGTAGGTTCAAATCCTACCCCCGCAACCAAGTGCACCAAGCTGGTTGACTACGTCGAAAACAACATTGAAGGCTTGCCCAACCGGCAGGCCTTTTTTGTTTTCTTTCCAAATATTTCATAGCGCGTTGCGCATTCCCGGCTTTTCTCGTTTCCCCAGTCTGATTCCGGCAGCGGTTCTGACGGCAAATCGCCCCGCCCACGACGCCATCCACGCCCTCGGATCAAGCCTCGCGCGCAAGATACTCCGGATTCCGAACAAAATGATTGCGCCATTTGCGAGCAGTTTGGACGACCCCTCGGCACCGACCTCACTGCCCGCGGAATCCCGCGCGACGCTATTTTGCGGCCTGAGAAAAACCGCGTGCCAGTGATAAACTCCTATCACCCTTTCTCGTCCCCTTCCTATGAAATTCTGTTCTGTCTGCGGCCAGGGCGTCAGCCTGAGCATTCCGCCTGGCGACAACCGCGAGCGCTTCGTATGCGGCAGTTGCGGCACGGTGCACTATCAGAATCCGCGCAACGTGGTCGGCACCGTCCCGGTGTGGGACGAGAAAGTGCTGCTGTGCCGTCGCGCAATCGAACCGCGCTACGGCTACTGGACGCTGCCCGCCGGCTTCATGGAAATGGGCGAGACGACCGCCGAAGCGGCATCGCGCGAAACGCTGGAAGAAGCCGGCGCGCGCGTCGAAGTGCAAAACCTCTTCTCGCTGCTGAACGTGCCGCACGTGCATCAGGTGCATCTGTTCTATATGGCGCGCCTGCTCGACCTCGACATTGCCGCCGGTGAAGAAAGCCTCGAAGTGAAGCTCTTCGAAGAACATGAAATCCCCTGGGACGAGATTGCCTTTCCCACGGTCGGCCAGACCCTGCGTTTCTTTTTCGCCGACCGCGCCGCCGGCAGCTTCGGCCTGCACACGGGCGACATCTTCCGCTCGCTGCGCGAAGGTTGAGCGGCGCGCATGGTGCCCTGGCTCGGACCTGACGATCCGTTCCCGCCCGTCGAGCGCGCCCTCGGCGCGACCAGCGGCGCGCCGGGCCTGCTCGCGGCCAGCGGCGACCTGCTTCCGTCGCGGCTGATCGACGCCTACCGGCGCGGCATCTTTCCGTGGTATTCGGACGGCCAGCCGGTGTTGTGGTGGAGCCCCGACCCGCGCATGGTCCTGCGCCCCGCCGACTTCAAAGTGGCGCCGTCGCTACGCAAAACGCTCAGGCGCGTGCTGCGCGAAGACGCGTGGGAAATCCGCGTCGACCATGATTTCGCCGCAGTGATGCGCGCCTGCGCGCAGGCGCCGCGACGTGGACAGCGCGGCACATGGATCACCGCGGATGTCGTCGAAGCGTACTCGTCGCTGCATCGTGTGGGCGACGCGCACAGCATCGAAACCTGGTTCGAAGGCAAGCGCGTGGGCGGTTTGTACGGCGTGTCGTTCGGCAAAATGTTCTTCGGCGAATCCATGTTCGCGGACGTCACGGATGCGTCGAAAATGGCGCTGGCTGCGCTTGTCGGACACTTACGCCGTCACGAAATAGAAATGATAGACTGCCAGCAGAACACGTCGCATCTGGCGTCGCTAGGCGGTCGCGAGATAGCGCGCAAGGCGTTCATCGCGCATGTTCGCGCGTCGGTCGAGGCGCCGCCGATTCCCTGGCGCTTCGACAAGACCGCGTTGCTCGAGGTCGTTGCGCCAGCGGCGTAGGAAGAATCAGGCCGAATCCGGATCCGCCGCCTACCGAGCCGCGGGTCACGAGCCGCGGGTCGTCCACCGCAAGGCGCCGGGTTTGCATTACCAGAGATGCTTCGAGAGCTGCCAACGTGACTCATCCCAACGAGCTGCCTCTTTCCCCGCTTTCGGCGCTGCAATTTTATGCAACAGCGCCCTATCCCTGCAGTTACCTGGACGGGCGCATCGCGCGCTCGCAAGTCGCCACCCCGAGTCACCTGATCAACTCCGACGTCTACACCGACCTCGTCAAGGCCGGCTTCCGGCGCTCGGGCGTGTTCACGTACCGGCCATATTGCGACGGCTGCCGCGCCTGTGTGCCGGTGCGCGTGCCGGTCGACCAGTTCGAGCCGAACCGCACGCAGCGCCGCGTCTGGAAGAAACATGGCGAACTGATCGCGACCGTCGCGCCGCTCCACTACGACGAAGAGCACTACGCGCTCTACATGCGCTATCAATCGGCGCGGCATGCGGGCGGCGGCATGGATCGCGACAGCCGCGACCAATATGAACAGTTCCTGTTGCAGAGCCGGATCAACTCGCGGCTGGTCGAATTCCGCGAGCCGCTGCGGGACCGGCCCAATGCGCCGGGCATTCTGCGCATGATCAGCATGATCGACATCCTCGGCGACGGGCTCTCCTCGGTGTACACGTTTTTCGAGCCGGGGCTGCCGAACACGAGCTTCGGCACCTACAACATCTATTGGCAGATCGAGCAGGCACGCAGCCTCAAGCTGCCCTACGTGTATCTCGGCTACTGGATTCGCGAGAGTCCGAAGATGGCGTACAAGGCGAATTTCCGGCCGCTCGAGGGTTTGATCGACGGCGCCTGGCGCGTGCTCGATCCCACGGGCGTGGACCTGCCGCCGCTCGACCCGGCGATGCAGGGCAAGCGCGCGCCGTTCAAGCCGTAGCAAAGCCGTACATAGCAAGGCAGTAGCAGCAGCGGCCCGCTCGGGCCGCGACTCGATCCCGCCAGTCGGTCTCATTGAAGCCTCAAAGCCGGTAAAATGGCGGGTTCCCATTTTCCGGCCGCCCGGCTTCGTCCCGTGTTCAGTTCCCTCTACCCGCTTGTACGCGCCCAACTCTTTCGCATGGACGCGGAAGACGCTCACCACCTCACCTTGCGCATGCTCGGCGCCGCCGGCCGCACCGGCCTCGCCGGCGCGCTCGCGCCGCGCGTGCCGGATGCGCCGCGCACCGTGATGGGGCTGACGTTCCGCAATCCGGTGGGACTCGCCGCGGGCCTCGACAAGGACGGCGCCTGCATCGACGGCCTCGCCGCGCTCGGCTTCGGCTTCATCGAAGTGGGCACGGTCACGCCGCGCGCGCAACCGGGCAATCCGCGGCCGCGCATGTTCCGCCTGCCGCAGGCGAACGCAGTGATCAACCGGATGGGCTTTAACAACGCGGGCGTCGACCAGTTCGTGAAGAACGTGCAGGCCGCGCGCTATCGCGGCATTCTCGGCCTGAACATCGGCAAGAACGCCGACACGCCGATCGAACGCGCCGCCGAAGACTATCTGTACTGTCTCGAGCGCGTGTATCCGTTCGCCAGCTACGTGACGGTCAATATCTCGTCGCCGAATACGAAGAATCTGCGCCAGTTGCAAGGCGCCGGCGAACTCGACGCGCTGCTCGCGGCGCTCAAAGAGAAGCAGCAGCGCTTGGCCGACATGCACGGCAAGCTCGTGCCGCTCGCGCTGAAGATCGCGCCGGACCTCGACGACGAACAGATCAAGTCGATCGCCGACACGCTGTTGCGCCATCAGTTCGAAGGCGTGATCGCCACCAACACCACGCTCTCGCGCACGGCCGTCGCCGGCATGCAATACGGCGACGAAGCTGGCGGCCTGTCGGGCAAGCCGGTGTTCGACGCGTCGAATGAAGTGATCCGCAAGCTGCGCGCGGAAGTCGGCGAAGCGGTGCCGATCATCGGCGTCGGCGGGATTTTTTCCGGCGACGACGCGCGCGCCAAGATCGCGGCCGGCGCGTCGCTGGTGCAGCTCTATACCGGCTTCATCTACCGCGGACCGGCGCTGATCGCCGAATGCGCTCAAGCGCTTCGCTAAGCGCGGGCTCAGTAAACGCGGCACGCTGAGCCGCGCCGGTATATAGACATAAACAAACGGTATTTTGGTTTCGATAGTCTGCTTTGTTATGCTTTCGTCTGTTAAAACGCCAGACGAACAAAAAGGAACTCGATGAAATTTGGCTTGCTGAAAAAGATTCTCGTCGCCGGTCTGATCGGCGCTTCGTTCACCGCCGTCGCCGCCCACGCCGACGACCTGCTCGATCAGGTCAAACAGCGCGGCACGCTGCGCATCGGCCTCGAAGGCACCTTCCCGCCGTTCAATTCGAAAGCGCCGTCGGGCGAACTGGTCGGCTACGACGTCGACATCGCCAAGGCCGTGGCCGCCAAGCTCGGCGTGAAGCCGGAATTCGTCACGACCGAATGGAGCGGCATCATCGCCGGTTTGCAGGCGAACAAGTTCGACGTGATCGTCAACCAGGTCGGCATCACCGACGCGCGCAAGCAGGCGCTCGACTTCTCGCCGGCCTACACGTATTCGGCCGCGCAACTGATCCAGCGTAAGGACGACACGCGCCAGTTCAAGTCGCTCGACGACCTGAAGGGCAAGAAGCTCGGCGTCGGTCTGGGCACGAACTACATGGACATGGCCAAGTCGGTGCCGGGCATCGACGTGAAGACGTATCCGGGCGCGCCTGAGTATCTGCGCGACCTGGCCGCCGGCCGTCTGGATGCGGCGCTCAACGACCGCCTGATGCTCGCGTACCTGATGAAGAACTCGCAGTTGCCGCTGCGCACCGGCGCCAACGTCGGCGCGGGCACGCCGTCTGGCATTCCGTTCAGGAAGGGCAATCCGAAGTTCGCCAAGGCGATCGACGACGCGATGACCCAGCTCGAAGCGGACGGCACGTTCTCGAAGATCTCGGACAAGTGGTTCGGCATCGACGTCAGCAAGCCGATCAAGTAAAGACGCGCTGACTGAAACGAAGGGCGGCATCGTCAGCGATGCCGCCCTTCGCGCTTTTGCAGCAAAGTTTATGATGTGCGCTTTTGCGCGCCAACCGACCACCGCTCATGTCCACCACTTCCCTGCTCGTCCAATCGCTTCCTGTGCTCGCGCAGGGCGCCGTCCTGACGGTCAAGTTCGCGGTTCTGTCGATGATCTTCGGCCTGCTTGCCGGCGCCGTGCTCGCGTTGATGGGCGTCAGCCACAACCGCGTGCTGAACTGGATCGCGCGCATTTACGTGAGCGTGATGCGCGGCACGCCGCTGCTGGTGCAGATTTTCGTGATCTATTACGGCTTGCCGAGTTTCGGCATTTCACTCGATCCGACGCCGGCCGGCGTGATCGCCTTGTCGGCGAATGTGGCGGCCTACCTGTCGGAGAGCATGCGCGGCGCGATCCTGGGCATCCACAAGGGCCAGTGGCTCGCCGCCTATAGTCTCGGACTCTCGCGCCGCCAGACGCTGCGCTACGTGATCGCGCCGCAAGCCTTGCGCATTGCCGTGCCGAGTCTGTCGAACAGCCTGATCAGCCTGATCAAGGACACCTCGCTGGTGTCGGTGATCACCGTGACCGAACTGCTGCGCAGCGCGCAGGAAATCATCGCCTCGACCTATCAGCCGCTGCCGCTGTATCTCGCCGCGGCCGCGATCTACTGGGTGCTGTGCCAGGTGCTCGAAAGCGTGCAACGCTGGTACGAACGGCGCCTTGCGCTGCCGTCGCGCCACTGAGACCCTGGGGCATCTGACTTAACGGCTGGCGACAGACGACGCCGCATCCAGCGGCGCGCCGAAGCGCTCGAAGCGCGGCGTGTAGTAATGATCCGGGTCGAGCGAAAACGCGACGTGACGCGTGCGGCCCATCAATTCCTTGCGCGGAAAGAAGCCGAAGTAACGCGAATCGGCGCTGTCGTCGCGATTGTCGCCGAGCATCAGATACTCGCCGGGCGGCACGATCACCGGCCCAAACGAGTCGCGCGGGCTCGGCGCTTGCGGCGCGAGCCGCACGGTATGCGCGACGCCGTCGAAGCGTTCGGTCAGATAATCGCCGGGCGACGCGGCGTCGCCGGGCAGCGGTTTGAACTTCAGCGGCTGGTAATCGGCGCGCACGCCGTTTACGTACAGCACGTTCTCGCGCATCGCCACGCTGTCGCCGGGCAGGCCGATCAGACGCTTGACCATCAACTCATGCGCCGCCGACGAATCGATCGTCACGATATCGCCGCGCTGCGGATCGTGCAAATGCGCGATCGCGATGTGCGTGAGCGGCACGCGCAGATCGTAGGCCATCTTGTCCACGAAGATGCGGTCGCCCTCGCGGATGGTCGGCAGCATCGAGCCGCTCGGCACGACGTTCCAGTCGGCCACGGCGCTGCGAAACAGCACCATCAAGAAGAGAAACGCGACGAGGCTCTTGTTGTCGCGCCACAGTTTTCCGAGCATGCGCATGGCAGGCGGCTCCATTGGAAGGAATTCGAAAGCAGCGGGCACGTGGAGTGTTTTTCTTTCCGCATGCCCGCGCAAATCCTACCACCGCTGCTGGGTGCAACGCGGCAACAGCGGCGGCGGAGCGCGATAGCGGGATCGCAAGATGGCATGGCGGCGGCACGGGCTCGCGCGCCTCGACGCACGCTCAATGCGCCCTCATTCGCCCGCGAACTTCAACCCGAGCGCCGCGCGCGCCGCGTCGGCCATCGCGATCATCTGCAGCGACTTGCTGTGCGGCATCACCGGGCTTTCCAGTTGCCCCATCCTGATCAGTTCGCAGAAGTGCGCGGTCTCGTAGTTCAGCCCGCCGCCTTCGAACGGCTCGTCGAGTTCGACCACGCGTCCATCGGCATAACGGATGGTCGCGCGCGACGGATTCCACCACGGCTCGTGAATCGTGACGTGACCCCCTTTGGCCATCAGCAGCGCATCACCCTTGCCGTGCAGATCGAGCCCGCAAAACAACTGGGCGATGCCGCCCTCGTGCTGGCTGTTCAGGCTCGCGAACGTATCGACGCCGGTCGCCCCGAGCCGCCCGAGCGTTTGCACCTCACGAGGCGCGCCCAGCCAGTCGACGGCGAGAAACATCTCGTAGATGCCGATGTCGAGCAGCGCGCCGCCCGCATGCTCGAACGACAGCGACGGGTGATCGTCCGGCACGCCCGGCACCGAGCAGCCGGCTCGCACCAAGCCGACCGCGCCGATCGGATCGGCGTCTAGATGCGCGCGCAACTTTCTGTAGAGCGGATAAAAGGGCGGCTTCATGGCTTCCATGAACAGCCGTTGCGCGGCGCGCGCGGCATCGAGCACGCGCTCGAGCTGCGGCTGATTGATGGTGGCGGGTTTTTCGCACAGCACGTGCACACCGGCTTGCAGCGCGGCGATCGCGTAGTCGGCGTGACTGTCCTGGACGGTGGCGATATAGAGCGCGTCGATCCCGCTGGCGAGCAGCGCGTCGAAACTCGCGCAGACCTCGCCGCCGAATTCACCGGCGAAAGCCGTGGCCGGTTCCGCGCGGCGTGACCACAGCGCGGTCAGTTGCGCGTGCGGCACATGAGCGAGACCTTGTGCGAAGCGACGGGCAATGCGGCCCGTCCCGACGATTCCCCAACGGATCGTGCCGCCCGAGGGGATTTCCTGCGTTGCGATTGTCATCGTTCCTTCGAGTCCATGCAGTTCAGAACAGGCGCTATTGTCGCGCATGCCGCACGCTCTCGCGTGGACGTGAACTCGCGCCCTCTGCCACACAGTCTCACAAGGAAAATACCAAAGACCCAGCGTGCCGCCGCGGCGGCGACGCTCAGCCGAGTGCCGGCGGTTCCGCTGAAAAATGGCCGCTGACTTCTTCCGCGGTGTAGTCGATCATGGCGAGCGAAGCGATCTCCGCTTCCTTCGGATCGCGCCGTTCAATCGCTTCGACCACGCGTTGATGGGAATTCACTGCGGTTTCCCACAGTCCGTCCCTGTCGGTGACGATGGGATTGACCGTCGATAGCGCGCCGCGAATGATCGCCGCCATCTGCTTGAAGAACTGATTGCCGCTCGCCACCACGATGCGGGTGTGGAACAGTTCGTCCGCTTCCTGATAGCCCGGCTCGCCCGGCCGGATCGTGCGGAACGCCTCGAACGCCTCGCGAATCGCGGCAATATCCGCCGCGCTGCCGCGCGCGGCCGCCTGCGCCGAAGCGCGCGGCTCGATCAGGATGCGAAACTCGATCACGTCGCGCAGAAACAGCGGATCGGGTTTCGCGCGAAAACGCCAGTTCACGACGTCTTCGTCGATCATGCGCCAATCGCTCATCGACCGGATGCGCGTGCCGATTTTCGGCCGCACGTCCAGCATGTCGCGCGCGAGCAGCATCGACAGCGCCTCGCGCATGACGGTGCGGCTGACGTCGAACTCCTTCGACAGCACATCCTGCGGTGGCAGTATGGCGCCGTATTTCTCTTCGACGATCCCCGTGACCAGTCCATCCATGACTTTGCTCACGAGCGATCGATCTTTGTTTGCCTGTTCCATGACACTCTCCCCGAAGCGGTGTTTGCCCCCGCGTAGCCTGTTGATCAAGCGGCCCTTATACGTCGTTCTATTGATGTCACTTAGTTCTTCTACGATACGTTGCTAGCTTCAAAACGGTTGCGCCAGTTGGGAAACTTCCTGACAGGGTTATCCCTCTGAAGAATTGTTTCTTCCTTGTAACGCCGCATATTTTGACGGGCCATAAGCTTGCATCTCAAGCGTGCCTGCATTGCAGAATTTGCATAGTGCGAAGACGCACGTTGCGAGACGATTTGTCTGATCCACGATGCCTCGGCGGATAGGCTGGCGGGAAACGACGAATGACGTGCGCATCAGCGGGTGCTCACGGCAATCGCTGGCGAGTCCTGCGTCGAAGCCGCCGTCGAACCCTGAATGGAACTCTGAGTGCAACCCGGCGCCGTCACCGACCCATAGCGCCCGCCGAAAAAAATCAGGGGCGCGTGTTCATCGAGCGAGAACACCAGCACCTCGCCGACGAAGAGCGTATGGTCGCCGCACGGATGCCGGTCCACCACGCGCGCCGCGAAACGCGCCGCCGCGTGTTCGAGCAGCTCCACGTCGGGCAGCCCTTCGACCGCCGCGAAACGCGGCGCGAGCAAGCTCTGCGGTTCGCCGGCGAAGTGGCGGCTATGCGGCTCCTGCGCCTCGGACAACACGCTCACGCCGAACAGCGCGCTGTCCATCAGACGCTCGTGCATGCGCGCCCGGTGCCCGACCGAGACGACGATCAGCGGCGGCTTGAGCGAACCCGACATGAAGGCGTTGGCGGTCATCGCGTGCAAATTGTCGCCGCTGCCGGTCGAGATCACCACGACGCCGGTCGCGAAGCGTCCCAACGCGTGGCGAAAGCGCCGCTCGTCGAAAGCCGCCTGCGAGGCGCGCGGCGCCTCAGCGTGAAGTACCCTTGCCTGCATGGCTGGCCTCCTGTTCGCGACCGTACTGGTCGTCAAAGCGCACGATGTCGTCTTCGCCGAGATAGCGGCCTGATTGCACCTCGATCCTTTCAAGCGGCGTCCTGCCGGGATTCTCGAACCGGTTCGCGACGCCGAGCGGAATGCCCGTCGACTGGTTCTCCGTGAGCAGGAAGCATTCCTCGCCGCGCGTGACGTGGGCCGTGCCACGTGCCGCCGAATCCCAGGCGCCCACCTCCGACCAGCCCGCGGAGAACGGCACCGCGACGCCGACCAGCCGCGCGTCGGTGCCGACGCGCTCCATCACCGCGTAGTCGATCGAATCGGACGGACACAGGGCGAAGGCATCGCGCGCGAGATGCAGCGCGCCGCCGCCGTCGACCGTGGCACGCTCGAACGCAGCCGCGCAGGCCTCGGCAATCGCCGGCTGGCAGAGCTTGATCGCCGTGAGCCACACCGACGCGCGCACCACGAACATGCCGCTGTTCCACCAGTAATTGCCGCAAGCGAGATAGCGCTCGGCCAGTTCCGGATCGGGCTTCTCGACGAACCGTTCGATGGCGCGCGCGCCCCGCGTGCCGAGCGCCCCACCCGTGCGGATATAGCCGTAGCCGGTATCCGCGCGCTTCGGTGGCACGCCGAGCGTAACAATGGCGCCGCGTGCCGCGTGGTCGAGCGCCTCGGCGAGCGCCGAGCCGAACGCAATGTGATCGGCAATCAGATGGTCCGCCGGCAACGCCACGATGAGCGGATCGTCGCCTTGCACAACCGACGCGCGCGCGGCGAGCGCGGCGACGGTCAACGTGGGCGCGGTATTGCGCGACATCGGTTCGAGCACCATGCGCACCGGCCGGGCCGATCGTTCGAGCCGCTCCAGACGCTCGAGCGTTTGTGGGTGCCGATCTTCGCACCGGACCACCAGCGGTGCTGCAATGGAATGCGTGCCGGATGCCGGCGTAGTGCGTTGCGCTGCGGCGAAAGACGCGTCGAGGCGGCTCAGCATGGTTTCGAGCAGCGACTCGTCGCCCACCAGGCGGATCGACTGCTTCGGACTGCGCTCGCGCGAAAACGGCCGCAATCGCGTGCTCGAGCCGCCGGCGAGAATCACCGGCTGCACGGATAGACGCGTGGCTGTTTCGCTGACGCCCCCGGCCGAGGCAAGCGGATTGCCTGGTTCTACGATGCGATTCATGTGCAAGTCCCCTATCCGGTCAAACTGGTCCGGCGCATTGTTCTATTTGTCCTGCGTGCTACGTGTCAAGCCATGCCTTCGTTCAGTGGCCGCCGTCAGTCGAAGCGGCAAGCAGCGAGCGGTTTGTGCGCGATGAAGTGAAACCACCAGGCGTCGCTCGGTTCCACATCGTCGGTAATGAGATTGCCCACGGAACTGTCGAACACCGCGTCGCATTGCAAGCCGACCTGCGCCAGTTGCCGGCGCTGCTCGCGCAGCGTCGTGTAGACGATCACAATGCCGAAGTTGTGGGCCGCCGCGGTGTTGACCGCATAGCCGCCGTAGTCGTGATTCAACTTGGCGTTGCGCACATAGTTCAGCGTGCCGAGCTGGAAACGCCGCGCCGAGCGCAGCGTGCGCCAGCCGAGTTTGAGCGGATTGAACGTGAATTTCGGCAGCAGTTGCCAGATGTTTTCGCCGTAGCCGGGGCCGCCGCGATTGTGCGACGAAAACAGCACATAGCCGCCGGGCCGCACCACGCGATACATCTCTTCGAGAATCTTCACGCGATCGTCGTAGTCGACGCAGTCGATGCCGTTCCAGCTGAATTGCGTGAGCCCGTAATGATCCGAAGGCAGCGCGGACATGTCACGCGCGTCCATGTGCCGAAGGTCGCGATCAGGAAAGCGCGCCTTCGCGAGATCGAGCAGCTTTTGTGTGTAGTCGACGCCGGTGTAGTCGTCGGAGATCGCCGTCATCAACGGAATCGTGCGGCCGGTGCCGATTCCGATGTCGAGCAAGGGCTCACCCGCGCAACGCTGTGCGAGCCAGGCAAAGGCAGCCCGTTCGCCGGGATCGGAATAGGTCTTGTCGAGCATGAGAACGCGCTCGGCGTCCGACGAATTCCATGCAACTCGGTTGATGCGGTCCAACTCGGATTGACTGTTCACTACGCGCTCCCCGTAAGCGTCTGTGCGCTGGACAATCCGTGCGCATGCATAACGCTTCCCCGAATAGACGGAACCCGCGCGCACGCTTTAAAAGCCATCGCGTGGCCTTTGGCTCGCCGGATGCCACCAGCCGAACCGGCCATCGAACACCACTGGCCTCACGCCACGCTCCTCACCAGGTCCCCGCTCTCAATCCATTACAACAAACGTTGCATGATTGATATGTACGTCCAGCCACATTGTCTTGGAGTCCGATTCAAGGGCGAATGCATGTCGTACGCGTCATTAGAAACAGACAGCGTAGTCCGTCGCCATGCGACGCGCGCAGCACGAACGTCGAGCGCGTGGCGAGCAGCACCTGATAGGAGAAGCGCGCGCGGCCGAGGCCACATCGCTCTCGCGTGGCGTCAGCTTCGCAAGTGCAACTTGTGCACTGGAAGGCGTGACAAGCGCCCGCCCCATCACAACAACTCGAACGTGTTCACGAGCACCGCGCTGTCGCGCTCACGGCGCCGCCCGCCGAAAAGCGGCTGGCTGCCGCGCACCTGGCGCGTAAGGCCGATGAAGGGCACGCCGTGTTCGAGATAGGGCCCTTCCGTCTTGCGAAAGCCGAATTGTTCGTAGAAGCCGCGCAAACCGAGCGGCGCGCTAACACGCGCGGCATGGCCCGGCCAACGGCCGACAATCGCCTGCAGCACGCGTTCGATCAATAGTTCGGCGGTGCCGTCGCCGCGTCGCAGCGGGCTCGTCAGCACCTTGTCGATGGTGATCTCCGGATCTTCCGCGTCGCCGGGTTGCAGGCGCGCGTAGGCGAGGATCGGCATCGACCGCGCCATGTCCTCCACGGCGAACACATGCAACGCGTGTTCGTCGCGGCCATCCGCGTCAAGACAAACATGCGATTGTTCGACCACGAACACCGCGCTGCGCGCGCGCAAGATCAGATACAACTCGCGAGCCGAAAGCTGATCGAATTCCAGCGTTTTCCAGTTCATCACGTACCCCAGCGGTCAGTAAGTTCAATGAGGCCGGCATCGCGCGCCGGCTTCTACGACCTGGCTGTATAGGCCGGCCCGTTCTGATGACTACACGGTACGTCCACGAAACTCGTGTTTCCGTGCGCCATCGCACTGACGCTGGGCGTTGACAATTCTTAAATACGCAGACATCGGGGCGCGGCTTGCAGAAAACCGCCCGAAAGCGCACGCAGTCAATGTGAACGCGCCGCATCCGGCATAGGGACTCCGCCGGCATGCGCCGCGGCAACGAACAGAAATAGCGATCACGTGCGCTGGATCGATGTCCGCAAATTCAAGACTGTTCAACAACAGGGGACCACACCATGAAAAACGCATTGCGACGCATCCTTTCCGAATCGGCTCGCCTGGATGTCCCGGCGGACACCCTGGCCGATGACGCCGACCTGTACGCCGCGGGCCTCTCCTCGCTCGCGACCGTGCATCTGATGCTGGCAATCGAAGATGAATTCGGGATTGAAATTCCGGACCGTCTGTTGACACGGCGCCTGTTCTCCAGCATCGATTCGATGGCCGCCGCAATCACCGAGCTGCAACAGGCGAAGGCGGCAGCATGAACGCCCCGCTGCTGGACGCGGCGGCGGCCGCCGCCGCTACGCAGGCGCACGATGCGTCCGAAGGCGCCGACGCGTCGGTCGTGCTGACCGCCGTCGAAACCGAACCCGGCTGGCGCGCGGCCGCGCAACGCTGTGCGGCGGTAGCCGCGCAGTTCGCCGACTCGGTGGATCGCGAGGCGCGCTTCCCGAGCGAAGCGTTCGACGCGCTCAAGCGCGAATGCCTGCTCTCGGCGATGGTGCCGGCCGCGTTCGGCGGCGCGGGCCTGTCGCTCGCGGACGTCGGCGCGATCTGCGAAACGCTCGCGCAAGGCTGCGCCTCCACCGCGATGGTGTATGCGATGCACCAGATCCAGGTGGCATGTATCGAGGCCCATGGCAGCGACGCGGCATGGCATCGACAGTTGCTCGTGCAACTGGTCAAGCAGCAGTGGCTGCTGGCATCGGCCACTTCCGAGGAAACCATCGGCGGCAATATGCGCACCAGCGCCTGCTCGGTCGAACTCGACGCTGCGCGCTTTCGCATCGAAAAGCTCGCACCGACGATTTCGTACGGCGCGCACGCCGACGGCATTCTCGTCACCGCGCGCCGCACCGCCGAGTCGGCAGCCGCCGACCAGGTGCTGATCGTCGCGTTGCGTGCCGACACGCAACTGGAAAAGCGCGGCGGCTGGGATTCGATGGGCATGCGCGGAACCTGCAGCGAGGGCTTCCGGCTCGTCGCCACGGGTCTGGCCGAACAGATTCTGCCGACGCCCTTCGCCGAGATCGCCGATCAAACCATGCTGCCGGTCTCGCACACGCTGTGGGCCTCGGTTTGGACCGGCGTGGCCACCGACGCCGTGAATCGCGCGAAAGCGTTCTTCCGTGCACAGGCGCGTGCGAAGCCAGGTGTGGTGCCACCGGCCGGTTTGCGCCTCGCTGAAGCGGTCGGTCTGCTGCAGATGATGCAGGCGCGCCTCGCGGTCGCGCTGGAGGCGGCACGCGCCGCTCACCAGGCGCGCCACGGCGGCTCGCAAGCCGATGCGCCGCTCGCGGCCATGCTCGGATTCGCGTCCGACATGAACACGCTGAAGACGAGCATCTCCACCACCGCGCTGCAGGTCGTGCACGAAGTGCTGATGATCTGCGGCATGGCGGGCTACAAGAACGGCACACCGTACAGCGTCGGGCGCCATTTGCGCGACCTGCACTCCGCGCCGCTGATGATCAATAACGACCGTATTGCGCAGAACACCGCGAGCCTCTTGCTCGCGCAACGTCCTGCCGCCCCGGGGAGAGCCTGATATGAACACGATGACCGATACCGTCGCTCTTGCCGCCGCCGCGCAAGCAGCCGAAGCGCCGAGCTTTCGCGATGAACTGCTGGCCGCGGGCCTGTTGATCGACACCGGCGAAAACGGCCTGTATGGCCGCAGCCAGGTTTTCGAAGACGTGGTGGACCGCCTGAACGTGGCGATCACGCATCTGGGCGCGGACCAGCAGCCGGAAGTGCTGCGCTTTCCGCCCGCCATGCGCCGCACCGACTTCGAAGACAGCGAGTATCTGAAGAGCTTCCCGAATCTGGCGGGTACGATCCACTCGTTCTGCGGCAACGACATGGGCCACCGGCGCCTGTTGCACGCACTCGACGACGCCATGACGGAAAGCGACGACGATCGCAGCGACGAGTGGATGGCGCAGCAGAAGCCGACCCGCGTGG
Organism: Paraburkholderia sp. RL17-347-BIC-D; assembly: GCF_046027915.1. Classification (NCBI taxonomy): domain Bacteria; kingdom Pseudomonadati; phylum Pseudomonadota; class Betaproteobacteria; order Burkholderiales; family Burkholderiaceae; genus Paraburkholderia; species Paraburkholderia sp. RL17-347-BIC-D. The sequence continues at coordinate 206,071 of NZ_JARESS010000014.1, read as the reverse complement.
TGCTCACGCCGGCTGCCTGCTATCCGATCTATCCGGTGATGGCGCGGCGCGGTCCGTTGCCCGCCGACGGCCGCACGATCGACGTGCTGTCGTATTGCTTCCGTCACGAACCGTCGCTCGATCCCGGCCGCATGCAGATGTTCCGCCAGCGCGAATACGTGCGTCTCGGCAGCGCCGAACAGGTGATGGCATTCCGGCAGATGTGGATCGAACGCGGCTCGCTGCTGGTCAATCTGCTGCAATTGCCGGTCGAAGTGGATCTCGCCAACGATCCGTTCTTCGGCCGCGGCGGCAAGATCGTCGCCGATAGCCAGCGTGCCCAGGCGCTCAAGTTCGAACTGCTGATTCCGGTGGCCGATCCGCGCGGCAAGACGGCTTGCCTGTCGTTCAACTATCACATGGAACACTTCGGCGCGATCTGGAAGATCGCGTGCGAAGACGGCACGGTCGCGCATACGGGTTGTGTCGGTTTCGGCATGGAACGCATCACACTCGCGCTATTCCGTCATCATGGGCTCGACGTGAACGCGTGGCCGGACGATGTGCGCGCGCTGCTGTGGGGCGATGCCGAAGCGCGCGTGGCGCATGGGCTCGCAACCATGCAACCGTCGTCCGCCGAAACGGCGCAAGGCACCGGAGAGTGCGTATGAATCCGTCGCTGACACCTGTACCGAACGGCGCGAACGGCGCTTTCCTGCTGACCCGGCGCGTCGATCTGCCCGCCGCGGGCGGCGTGGCCGCACCGGCGCCCGCCGCGCGTTTGCGCGAGCATGCGCCGCATGCGCTGCATCAGGGCGAGCGCGTCTGGCAGGAGACTAACTGCTACGTCGATCTGTGGATCGAACTGCTGCACGGCTTCGGGCTCGACCCGCGCGCCGCGCTCGGCTTTACCGTCACGCAGGATTTCGAAGGCGACCAGTTCACGTTCTTCAAGTTTCCGCTCGAAGACCTCGACCGGCTCTACGGCACCCAGGTGCAGGAACTGGCCATCTACGATTCGCTCGAAACGCGCGTGCTCGCGCAGACCTTGCGCGGCCATACCGTGCTGGTGGAAGTGGACGGCTATTACCTGCCGAACACGCGCGCCACGTCGTACCGGCGTGAGCATCCGAAAACCACGGTGGGCATCGACTTCATCGATCCGGACGCACGCCGTCTCGGCTATTTCCACAACACCGGCTATCACCTGCTCGACGGTGAAGACTACGACGGCGTGTTTCGCAAGCTGCCGCAGTTCCAGCAGCAGCCCGATCTGCTGTTTCCGTATGTGGAGTTCGCCAAGCAGGCGCGGCCCGCGCTCGAAGGCACCGCGCTGGCCGAAGCGTCGGCGGAACTGCTGTGCGCGCATCTCGGGCGCCGGCCGCTGACGAATCCCATTTCGCAATGGCGTGCCGCGTTTCCCGCGCATCTCGAGACGCTGTTCGAACGTGGCGAAAAGTTCTTCCACCCGTACTCGTTCAACCTGATGCGGCAGCTCGGCGCGAACTTCGAGTTTCTTTCGAAGTATCTGTTGTGGCTTTCCGCACAAGGCTTCGAGGTGCCGGCAGCGATTCCGGCAGCGGCGCAGAGCATCGCGTCGGAGTCGATGGTGATGCAGTTCCGGCTCGTGCGGGCGATTGCCCGCGGCCGGCACGATCTGTGCGAAGACTGCTTCGACGTACTCGAAAGCGCTTACGAAAAGACGCTGCCACCGCTCGCCGCTCTGGTGCTGTGACGCGCCGTGCGCGGCTTCGCGGACTTCTCGGGGATTTGCCGTGGATGCACTGACGATAGGGCTGCTGCCCGATGAAGGCGGCGCGAGCGGCGTGCTCGCGCCCGCTCCTGACGAAGCCGCGCATGTCGATGTCGATGCGACTTCGGCGCAAGCATCGCAGACGCTCTGGCCGCGGCGCCTCGACATCGGCTGGCAGTGTGTGAGCACGCCCGCGGGCGCGTGCGCGACGCCCGCCGATTTACCCGCGCACGGCTGGCTGGCCGCGCAAGTGCCCGGCACGGTCGCGAGCGCGCGCCGTGCCGCAGGTCTCCTAAACATTGCGCATCCACCACCGCTTGCCTTCGACGACCACTGGTATCGCCTCGAACTCGAAGGCACCGGCCAACGCCGCTTGCGTCTGCATGGTCTCGCCACCATCGCCGAAGTCTGGCTCGACGGCGTCAAGCAACTCGATTCCGATTCGATGTTCGTCGCGCACGATCTCGACATCGAACTGAGCGGCAGCGCGACGCTCGCGCTGTGCTTCCGCTCTCTCGCTCCGGCGTTGGCGGCGAAACGTTCGCGCGCGCGCTGGCGTCCACGGCTCGTGTCGCCGCCCACCTTGCGCAACGTGCGCACCACCCTGCTCGGTCATATGCCCGGCTGGTGTCCTTCTGTGCAAGCGGTCGGTCCGTGGCGTCCGGTTGAACTTCTGAGCGACGCGCCCCATGCATTCGACACCGTCGACGTGTCGAGCCGGCTCGATCACGACGACGGCGTTGTATCGCTCACGCTACGTTTCGTTCATCCGCACGATGGCGCGACCTGCCGCACCTCGCTTAAATGCGGGGATGCTGTTTCGTCTTTGCAATGGAGCGATGCATATACACTGACCGGCCGCGTACGCGTGCCGGGTGCCGAGCGCTGGTGGCCACACACCCACGGCGAGCCCACTTTATATCCATTGACGTTGCAGCTTGATGACGGGCACGCGACGTCGCATTCATTGGGTTCGGTCGGTTTCCGCAGTATTGAAGTGGACCACGGCGCGGACGGCATGGGCTTCGCGTTGTGCGTCAATGGCACGCCGGTATTCTGTCGTGGCGCGTGCTGGACCAGCGCGGACCTCGTCACGCTCGCGGGCAGCGAGGCGCAGTTGCGTCACACTTTCACGCTGGCCCGCGATGCGGGCATGAACATGCTGCGCGTGGGCGGCACGATGCTGTACGAGTCCGACGCGTTTTATGCACTCGCCGACGAATACGGCCTGCTGATCTGGCAAGACTTCGCATTGGCGAATTTCGACTATTCGAACGATGCCGCATTCAGCGCTTCGATCGAACGCGAAGCCACGCAGTTTCTGACGCGCACACGACGCTTCGCTTCGCTCGCGGTGCTGTGCGGCGGCAGCGAGGTCGACCAGCAGGCGGCCATGTTCGGCCTGCCGCCTTCGATGCGCGCGCAACCACTCTTTACGGAACAGTTGCCCGCCATCGTCGCGCGTGAACGGTCCGACGTGCCGTATGTCAGCAACTCGCCCTCTGGAGGCGCGTGGCCGTTCTCAACTAATGAGGGCATCACTCACTACTACGGCGTAGGCGCCTATCAGCGTCCGCTCGACGACGTGCGTCGCTCGCAGGTGCGCTTCGCCGCCGAATGCCTCGCCTTCGCCAACGTGCCCGACGACGCCACCCTGCACGACGCGCTCGGCACGATTCATCTGCACGATCCGCGCTGGAAAGCGGCCGTGCCGCGCGACCCCGGCGCCGGCTGGGATTTCGACGACGTGCGCGACCACTATCTGCAGACGTTATATGGTGTCGATCCGGCGCGCTTGCGCTATGAAGACCCCGAGCGTTATCTGGACCTGTCGCGCGCGGTGGTCGCCGAACTGATGGGCGACGTGCTCGCCGAATGGCGCCGCGCCGGTTCCGCGTGCGGCGGCGCGCTGGTCTGGCAGCTTCAGGATTTGCGCCCCGGCGCCGGCTGGGGCCTGATCGATGCCGCAGGACGGCCTAAAAGCGCCCTGCACGGCCTCGCGCAAGCACTGCAACCCATTCAGGTGGTCATGACCGACGAGGGCCTCAACGGCCTCGATATTCATCTGCTGAACGAACGTGCGCAGCCGTTGCGCGCGCAACTGGAACTGGTCTGCCTGCGTGACGGTAGCGTCAAGGTCGCCTCCGCAAGCCGCGAGGTGGAACTGGCGCCGCACAGCGCGCAACGTCTCAGTGCGGGCGCGTGCCTTGGCCAGTTCTTCGATTTCACCCACGCGTACCGCTTCGGCCCGCGCGCGCACGACGTGACGATCGCCACACTGCGCGACCAGACGAGCGGCCAGGTCGTTGCGGAAGCGTTTCATCTGCCGGAGCGGCGCGTGAGCGAGCGCCACGACCTGGGCTTGACGGTCACGGCCGAGCGCAACGGCGACGGCTGGCAGCTCGTGATCGAAGCGAAGCGTTTTGTGCGCTTCGTTCATATCGTTGACACACACTACAGGGCCGCGCGCGACTGGTTTCATCTGCCGCCGAACCGGCCTTGCGTCGTGCCGCTCATCCCGCTCACGCCGCAGGAAAGATTCGTTGCTCACGCATCGAATGCCGGGTTTAAAGCTGATGCAACATACGCGGCGCCCGCGGGTGAAGTTCGCGCGGTCAATGCGATATCCGCCATCTTCTACGGCTGAAGGTCTCCCTGATCTAATCACGCTTTCGCAAGGCGCGTAAAACCTCGCGCCGCGCGTATCCACCTGTCTGGTCCGCGGAATCACTGTTGGTTTTTCTCAGACTTTTGGCTCGCCAAAAACATCATCCGTACGGCACCGAACCAAGCGTGTTGAACACATCTGAATCATTTCCGGCACATCCCGGACGCGGCGTGACAACGTGCATGGAAGGGCTGATTCAACGCTGAGACAAGTACCGTCAAGCCCCTCCCAGCACCCGCCAACCCAATTCCATCAAGGATTTGAGCCGAACAGGATGCGCCTGGCGGCCAACCGCCGGTCGTCAGGACGTTGTGCAGATTTGAAACAAAAAGTCACGTTTGTCTTCGCGCGGCGCTAAGCCTTGGTGCGTTACCCCGCACCAGCGCTCGCTTTCCCCGCCGCTGGCACGCTCCTCGCTAATAGAAGAGCGCAACACCGCGTCACCGCAGAGACATCGACAACAACGGCGGCGGCGCATCAGGCCAATACGGGGCCGGTCCTGTTTATCCTTCGCTGCTCACCAGGCAGCACGTCGTTAAAAGGGATGCAGGCATCGGATCAAAAACAGAAAGTCACGCAGAGCGCGACTTTCACGCGAGGACCGATCATGTTGACACTTCAATCCGATCTGCACGGAAACCATTTGCTCGGCGCATTGCCGTCCCATGAATGGCAGGCGCTGGCTCCCCATCTCGAACTGGTTCATCTGCGCACCGAGCAATTGCTGTGCGACTCCGGTCAGCGCATTCATCACGTCTACTTCCCGACCACCGCGATCATCTCGATGCTCTCGACGATGGAAGACGGCAGCTCGGTCGAAATCGCCGCGGTCGGCCGCGAAGGCATGACCGGCGTGCCAGTGCTCACGGGCGGCGAAACCATGCCGAACCGCGTGCAAGTGCAATGCGCCGGCTTCGCTTACCGCATGAGCGCACAGGCACTCAAGCAACAGTTTGCCCGCTCCGACTTCCTGCGCCGCCTGATGCTGTTGTATATGCACGCCCTGCTCACGCAAGTCGCGCAAACCGCTGCCTGCAACCGCCACCACGCGCTGAACAAGCAACTGTGCCGCTGGCTGCTGATCGAAGTGGACCGCGTGGCGTCGAACGATCTGACCGTGACCCAGCAACTGATCGCCGACATGCTCGGCGTGCGCCGCGAAGGCATTACGGAAGCGGCCGGCAAGTTGCACGACGAAGGCCTGATCCATCATAGCCGCGGCCACATCAAGGTGCTCGATCGTAAAGGACTCGAAGCACGCGCCTGCGAATGCTATGGCCTCGTCAAGCGCGAATTCGACCGCCTTCTGCCGCGTCTGCGCCAGGCTGAAACCGTCGAGTAAAGCGCTGGTTTGTCTGACTAATGAATAGAGTCAAATATGTTCAGGAATACTGCGCGATTCCTCGACGTACTCTTCGTGATTGCGGGAGGGCTGCTCGCTCATTCGATGCGGTTCTCGACGCCGATTGCATTGTCGGACACCGAACGTCTTCTGATCGCGTTTAACTGCGTGCTCCTCCTGTTGCTGTTTCCCGGCTTCGGGGTCTATGAAACCTGGCGCGGCAAACCGCTGCCCTCCATGCTGGCGAGGGTTGCCGCCGCGTGGATGGTCGTGGTGTTCACCGCGCTCGTGCTGGCGTTCACGCTGCATCGCATGGATGCGGTGTCGCGCTTGTGGTTCGGTTACTCGACGCTGATCTCCGGCGCGCTGATCATCGTCACCAAGTGCCTCGTGCATGTGGCGCTGCGCATCGTGCGGAGCCGCGGGATGAACTACCGCACCGTCGCGATCGTCGGCGCACCGGGTTTCGCGCGCACGCTGCTCGCCCATCTCGAACATGCGCCGCAAGCCGGCTTCAAACCGGTCTGCGTATTCGATACGAGCATTGAAGCGGCCGAGACGTACGGCGCGCGTCTGAACCGCCTGCCGGTCCTGACCGATCTGGACGCATTCGCCGCCAAGGTGCGCGAGGACCACGTGAACGAAGTGTGGCTCGCGTTGCCGCTTTCCGAAGAACATACGATCTACCGGTTCACGCGCATGTTCCGGCATGACTTCGTAAATCTGCGCTTCATCCCCGATGTACGCAGCCTCTCTCTATTCAATCAAGCGCTGGTCGATGTCGTCGGCTTACCGACGCTCAATCTCAGCGCGACGCCCTTCTCGTCGCCGCAGATGTGGCCCAAGCTGATCTTCGACCGCCTGTTCGCGGCGGCCGCGCTGCTCGCGCTCGCGCCGGTGTTCGCGGTGCTCGCGATCGGCATCAAGCTCGGCTCGCCGGGTCCGGTGTTCTTTCGCCAGACGCGCAAGGGCGTGGACGGGCAGCCGTTCGCGATCTACAAGTTCCGCTCGATGACCGTGCATCACGAAGCCCAGGGCCAGCTCACCCAGGCCTCGCGCAACGACGCCCGTGTCACGAAGCTCGGCGGCTTCATGCGCCGCACCAGTCTCGACGAACTGCCGCAATTTCTCAACGTGCTGCTCGGCCAGATGTCGGTGGTCGGCCCGCGTCCGCATGCGGTCGAACACGACGATCTCTACAAGGATCAGGTGTACGGCTACATGCACCGCTACCGGATCAAGCCCGGCATCACCGGCTGGGCGCAAGTCAACGGCTATCGCGGCGCCACCACCAAAGTGGAAAAGATGGAAGCGCGCGTCAAGTTCGATCTCTTCTACATTCATAACTGGTCGTTCTGGTTCGACATGAAGATCGTGTTCATCACGATCTTCAAGGGCTTCATCAACCGCAACGCATTCTGATCATGCCAATTCGGAAACCGTTCGTGAAAGTCTCCGTGATCGTGCCAACCTACCGACGCACCGCCGATCTGGCGCGCTGCCTCGCGGCACTCGATTCGCAGGAGCGCCGCGCCGACGAAGTGATCGTGATCGCGCGTCACGACGATTACGCCACGCTCGACTGGCTGCGCACCCGCGAGGCCAACCGGCCCGACCCGCGCCGCGCGGTCGTGCTGGTGCGCAAACCCGGTGTGGTCGCCGCATACAACCTCGGCATCGAGAGCGCGAGCGGCGACGTGCTGTGCTTCACCGACGATGACGCCGCGCCGCATTCCGACTGGGTCGGGCGGATCGCGCGCGCCTTCGAACGCGATGCGACGCTCGGCGGCCTCGGCGGACGCGACATCGTGCATGAACGCAACGGCATCCTGCAGGGGCAGAAGCCGCGCGTGGGCGTCGTGCGCTGGTATGGGCGAACCATCGGCAATCACCATGTCGGCCACGGCAAGGCGCGCGAAGTCCAGGTGCTCAAGGGTGTGAACATGTCGTTTCGCCGCGAGGCGATCGGCGCGCTGCGCTTCGACGGCCGCTTGCGCGGCACCGGCGAGCAAGTTCACTGCGAGATGGCCTTCAGTCTCGACGTGCAACGGCGCGGCTGGAAGCTGATCTACGACCCGGCGCTGCTGGTGGAGCACTTTCCCGCCCTGCGCAGCGATGAAGACCAGCGTTTCACTTTCAACGACGCGGCGTTCTACAACGCGTCATTCAATCTCCGGCTCATCATGTGCGAATACCTGACGCCGCCTGGCCGATGGGCGTTCGTCATCTATTCGACGCTGATCGGCGATCGCGCGGACCCGGGGTTCCTGCGCGCCTTATCGTTGGCATTCGAGCGCGGCGGCGTGGCACTTGCGCTTCGCAAATGGCGAGTCGGTTTACGCGCAATGCGCGGGGCATGGCAGGAAGCGATGCGCTGACCGATCGACGCATCAGTCTGCTCCGCCGACGCGCTGCTGCAGGTCGACGCGCAAAGCAAGAACGCGCGAACTTCGAACGCGTGATTCGAGCGGCAGAAACAGGAGCGACGCCAAAGCGGCAAGCACCGACGCCGACGGCCTGGAACATGCCGCCGGCGCGGTGTGGAAAGGACGAGGTAGCGACGAGAAAACTTGTCGGTCAGCACAACGGCACGGCGCGGCCCGAGGCCGGCGCCGCGCGGCTGTTATAGAAACGCGCTGACGTCCGTATGAAAACGCACGGCTAGCGCCTTGGCCACCTTCTTACTGATGGCGCGGCGGCCCGCGAGAATATCGCTCACCACGGTAGGCGACGCGATACCTATCAGGTCCTTCTGCCTGAGTCCATGCGTTTCCAGCAGATGCCGCAACACCTCTCGCGGCTCCGCTTTTGGAATCGTCACGTTATGCGCTTCCCAGCTTTCGATCAGATCGGTCACGATCGCGAACAGATCGGAGAGCGGATCTTCCTCGTTGCCGTTCAGATGATCGGCGAGCGAGCTAGCGAGCCGTACCATGGTCTGGTAGTCCTGCTCGTTGCGAATCGGCGTGATCGGCAACTGCGTTTGCAGCGCGGCCCAGGTTTGAGCGATGTCGGGAAAAGCTCCCGGAAGGCGATCGGCATTCATGAGTTTAAATTCTTCCTCGTCCAAAGGTCGTATTCCGCATGCGTCAATACATGACGAACGAATAACGACTGCCTGTTGTAGTGAATCGCCGCAACGATCCGGAACCGGTTGCCGCCTACATCGAAAACGATGGATTGAGGCGGCACCTGGTCCACGCCGGCGAACGTCTGCTTCAGGTCGTTATGGCCATACGCGAGGCATGCCTGCGCCAGTGAATACCACGCCAATAGCGCACTGCGCGCCCCCGGATGTCTCTTTATAAAGTCCAGCAACGCTTTCTTTGAAACGACCCGCATCGGATGTCCTCGCGCATGTTCGCGCGCTGAACACGCGCGCTTCCTCTGCAAGGCTAAACGGAGCGAATCGACACCGGTAGCCGGCCGGACGGCATAGTCCGAACAGCTATTTACAGCCTACTGCGGTACGACGACACCATTTTGTTCGCGTATTGCGAAGTCCCCGATACGCGAACAATAAGACGACTTGCCGCTTTCCTGCGAAGTCGCGCCAACCCACGCAGGCCGGCTGACGTCATCACGTTCGAGCACGTCAGCGGCCTCAACTGCTCTTCTGCGCCGGCTCGCCGGGCCAGCGGAAATCCGGTTTGGCGAGATCCGGTTCGATCCGCCCCACTGTTTCAATCCGATTACGCCGTCCCGCCGCCGCGATCGTCCGCGTGACTTCGGCCATGAACGCGCGCCGGAATACCGCCGCCGAAAAACGTTCCGCGTTCGCGCGGCATGCCGCCGGCGTGATCTGATCGCGCTGACGCTCGAAGCAATCGATCGCGTCGAGTATCGACACCACGGTCTGGCGGGCGAAATACACGCCGGTGGGGTGCGCCTCGCCGATCGGCACCACGGTTTCGAGCGCGCCGCCCTTGCCGAACGCAATGACCGGCGTGCCGCATGCCTGCGCTTGCAGTGCGACGATGCCGAAGTCCTCTTCGGAGGCGGACACGAAAGCTCGCGCGCGTTGCAGATGGTCCTTCAACACCTCGAACGGCTGATCGCCGAGGATCGTCACATTCGGACGGGCCTTGGCGCGAAGCGCCGTCATCTGCGGCCCGTCGCCGATCACGACCAATTTGCGGTGCGGCGTGGCATTGAAGGTCTCGACAATCAGATCGATGCGCTTGTACGGCACCATCCGCGAAACAGTCAGGTAGAAATCTTCCTTGCGCGTGCACAGTTCGAATTCATGCACGTCGACGGGCGGCGGAATCACGGCCGCATCGCGCCGGTAGGTTTTCATCACGTGACGTGCAACGAAATGCGAGTTCGCGATCAAACGGTCGACGCCGTTCGCCGAGTGCGAATCCCTGCCGCGCAGATAGTGGAGCAAGGCGCGCGCCGCCCACGACTTCGGGCCACGCGTCAGATTCGCTTCGCGTAAGTACTGATGTTGCAGATCGCACGCGAAGCGCATCGGCGAATGCACATAGCTCACATGCGTCTGATCTGGTCCGACCAATACGCCCTTGGCGAGCGCATGAGAACTCGTAATAATGAGGTCGTAGCCCGACAGATCGAATTGCCCGACGGCAAGCGGCATCAACGGCAAATAAGCTCGATAGCGGCGTCGCGCGAATGGCAGGCGCTGAATGAATGAAGTCGTCACGGGCTTGCCGCCTGGCGGCCGACGGTCTTCGAGGAAATCGACAAGACTGAAAAGGTCGGCGTCGGGAAAGCATTCGAAGATCTGCTCGAGCACCTTCTCCGCTCCGCCCGGCGCGACCAGCCAGTCGTGCACGATCGCCACTTTCATGATCCCCTCGTTTTTTAATTGACGCCTCTTAGGCTTAGGATCGAGTGTATGTGGCGCTTCGTCTGCTGTGCGTGCGCGTGCCCACATTCGACGCGCGACAGGTCGCGAATAATTAAACGTCGCGGTTCGCCTAGTGCGAACCCGCGTGTCCCATTACGTCGCCTTTCTATCGCCCGACTATGTGATCGGGATCGTGCGGCACGGGCGCAACGGCTGGATGGTGAAACCGGGGGATGTCACGGGCATTGGCTGACGCGATCGGCACGTTGCGTGCCGATCCGGCATTGGCGCAGCGTCTCACAAAACAGGCGCTGGCCGATGCACAAACGGAATTATCAGTGGAGCGGTATTTGCAGCGGATGACGCAGGAGATCAGGCAAACCGCGCGCCAATTATGGCGGTGCGGCATGTCGATGCAAACTCCGCGTTCGATGCCCGCGCGAGCCGGTTGACCCAAACTCGCGCGCGATGCGTGGCCGGCGTTGCTCAGCCCTTGCTGTACTCGATCGTCTCGACGCCGGTGTCCGTGCCGAGCAGGCACAGATTCGCGCCACGGCCGGCGAACAGGCCCACCGTCACCACGCCCGGCCATGCGTTGATGTGCATTTCCAGCGTCCGCGGGTCACTGATACGCAAGCCCTTGACGTCGATGATTTCGTTACCGTTGTCGGTAATGAACGGCACGCCTTCTTTCGTGACGCGCACCACCGGCACGCCGCCGAGCGCCGTGACGCGGCGGCCGATCGCGGTACGCGCCATCGGCACCACTTCGATCGGCAGCGGGAAATTGCCGAGCGTCTCGACCAGCTTGCTGGCGTCCGCGATGCACACGAACACGTCCGACACCGACGCGACGATCTTCTCGCGCGTCAGCGCGCCGCCGCCGCCTTTGATCATCGCGCCGCTGTGGTCGATCTCGTCGGCGCCGTCCACGTACACCGGCAGTGAATCGATTTCGTTGAGGTCGAGCACCTTGAAGCCGTGCGATTGCAGCCGCGCGGTGGTGGCAAGCGAACTCGACACCGCGCCGCGATAGCGCGCCTTGTTGGCGGCGAGCGCGTCGATGAAACAGTTCGCGGTGGAGCCGGTGCCGACGCCGATCACCAGGCCCTCGGGCACGGTGGCGTTCACGTAGTCGGCGGCGGCCTGGCCGACCAGTTGCTTGAGTTCGTCTTGAGTCATGGGAAAGGCAGGCGAGCAGTAAAAAACGCTAGTTTACCGGAGTGGCGGGCTGACGCCGGGTGGGATTACTTCTTCACCGCCCGTTGACGCACCGCTTCGAACAGACACACACCGCTCGCCACCGAAACGTTCAGACTTTCGACCGTGCCCGCCATCGGAATCTGCATGACCACGTCGCAGGTGTCGCGTGTGAGACGGCGCATGCCCTCGCCTTCGGCGCCCATTACCAGCGCCACCGGACCGTCCAGCTCCGTGTCGTAGAGGCTCTTGGTGGCCTCGCCGGCCGTGCCGACGACCCACACCCCCGCGTCCTTCAGCTCACGCAGCGCGCGCGCCAGATTCGTCACGGTGATGTACGGCACGGTGTCGGCCGCGCCGCTCGCTACCTTCGCGGCCGTCGCGTTCAAACCCACCGCGCGGTCGCGCGGCGCGATCACCGCGTGCGCGCCGGCGGCATCGGCCACGCGCAAGCAAGCGCCGAGATTGTGCGGATCGGTCACGCCGTCGAGCACGAGAATCAGCGGCGAACCGTTGATGCCGTCGAGCAGCTCGGCCAGGTTCTGGGCGAGCGGCATGTCGCCCGCGCGCGCCACCACGCCCTGGTGACGCTCGGTGTGCGCGAGGCCCCACAGACGCGTTTCGTCGGCGGCGATCAGACGCACGCCGGCTTCTTTCGCCGCGTGCAGGAATTCGGTCATGCGACGGTCTTTGCGCGTCGCGTCGTAGTAAACATCTTCGACTGTCGACGCATCGTGCCGGATACGCGCGGTCACTGCGTGGAAACCGTATAAAACCTTGAGACGTGCCATGACTAATACAACCTTTGATTGAGCGCGCGTTCGACGCGCGCTGCTGTGATGAATACGAACCTGCGTGCTTTGCGTGCTTATATGTCAGCACTGCGGCTGCTGTGTCCGAATGCTTGATGACGATGAAACGCAGACCGCGCGCAACCGGCACGTTGGTACGTGCCCGATGCGCGCGGTTTAAGCAGGCAGGCGGCTTCAGCGCTTCTTGCGTGCCTGCGGTTTCGACACCGATTTGGTCGCGGCGCCGTGCTTCTTCGCCGCGCCGCGCGCGGCGCGTGCTTCCTTGACCGCCGCGGTTTGCGCGGGCGCAGCCTTCTTGCGACGCGCGCCCGGCGCTGCCGCGCCGCCTTCCACCGGCGGCAACACGCGCACGCGTGCCCCACCGTTTTCACCGGACGACTTGTCGGCCGACGGCCCGCGCACCAGAGGCGGCTTGATCGGCGTGTCGCGCACGAGCCGGAAGTCGATCTTGCGCGCATCGAGATCGACGCGGCTCACCTGCACCCGCACGCGATCCGACAGACGATAACGAATGCCGGTGCGCTCGCCGCGCAGTTCGTTCTTGATCTCGTCGTACTGGAAGTAGTCCGAGCCGAGTTCGGTGACGTGCACGAGGCCTTCGATAAAGAGCGAATCGAGCTGCACGAAAATCCCGAACGACGTCACGCCATTGACCATGCCGCCATACTCTTCGCCGAGCTTGTCGCGCATGAAGTAGCACTTCAGCCAGGCTTCGACGTCGCGCGAGGCTTCGTCGGCGCGGCGTTCGTTGGCCGAGCAATGCAGGCCGAGCTCTTCCCAGATCGCCACGTTGTTCGAGCGCTGACGGCCGCGCTTTTCGTCATCGGCCTGCTGCATGGCGCGAGCGCGCGGCGAGAGCGCCGTATTCAGCTCGACGCCTTGCGGCGGCTCGGGCTGATACTTGCGGCCTTGCAGGATCGCGTAGATCGCGCGGTGCGTGAGCAGGTCGGGATAACGGCGAATCGGGCTCGTGAAGTGCGCATACGCTTCATACGCGAGACCGAAGTGGCCGATGTTGTCCGGGCTGTAGACCGCCTGCTGCATCGAGCGCAACAGCATGGTTTGCAGCATCTGCGCGTCGGGCCGGTCGCGGATCTGCGCCATCAAGGCGGCGTAGTCGCTCGCGTGCGGTTTGTCGCCGCCGGCCAGCGTGAGGCCCATGCCGCGCAGGAACGTGCGCAGATTCTCGAGCTTTTCGGCGGTCGGTCCGGCGTGCACGCGGAACAGCCCGGGATGTTTGTTGCGCTTGAGGAAGTCGGCCGCGCAGACGTTCGCGGCCAGCATGCATTCCTCGATCAGCTTGTGCGCGTCGTTGCGGGTGCGCGGAATGATCTGTTCGATCTTGCCCTGCGCATTGCAGACGATATACGTCTCGGTCGTATCGAAGTCGATCGCGCCGCGTTTCTGGCGCGCGGCGAACAGCGACTTGTACACGCCGTACAGATTCTGCAGTTGCGGCAGCAAGGCGGCGCGGCGCGTGGCCTCCGGACCCTTGGTGTTCTTCAGGACCGCGGCGACTTCCGTATAGGTCAGACGCGCGGCCGAGTGCATCACGCCGGGATAGAACTGATACGCCTTCACTTCGCCGCGCGCGGTGACGATCATGTCGCACACCAGCACGCAACGGTCGACGAGCGGGTTCAGCGAGCACAAACCGTTCGACAGCTTCTCCGGCAGCATGGGGATCACGCGGCGCGGGAAATACACCGAGGTGCTGCGCTCGATCGCGTCGGCGTCGAGCCCGCTCTTCGGATGCACATAGTGCGAGACGTCCGCGATCGCGACGATCAGGCGGAAGCCCTCGCCACGGCCAACCTGAACCGGCTCGCAGTACACGGCGTCGTCGAAGTCGCGGGCGTCTTCGCCGTCGATCGTGACGAGCGGCACGTCGCGCAGATCGATGCGATGACGCGCGTCGACCGGGCGCACTTCGTCGGGCAGGCGCGAGGCTTCGTCGAGCGCGGACTGGCTGAATTCGTGCGGCACGCCGTACTTGCGCACCGCGATTTCGATTTCCATGCCGGGGTCGTCGATATCGCCGAGCACTTCCACCACGCGGCCGAGCGGCTGCGAATGACGGCTGGGGAAATCGGTCAGCTCGACCACCACCACCTGGCCAACCTTGGCCTTCTTGGTGTTCTGCTGGATCAGAATATCGTGGCCGATGCGCTTGTCTTCAGGTGCAACGATCAGCGCGCCGTTCTCATTGAGCAGGCGACCGATCACGCGCTTGTTGGCGCGATCCGTGACCTCGACGATATGCCCCTCCGGACGGCCGCGCCGGTCATAGCCGACGATGCGCGCGAGCACGCGGTCGTTGTGCATGACCTTCTGCATTTCCGCGGTGGGCAGGAACAGATCGTCCTGGCCGTCGTCGCGAATCAGGAAGCCGAAGCCGTCGCGATGGCCTTGCACACGGCCCGCGACGAAGTTCGACGGATGAGTCAGTTGGTAGAGATTGCGCTGATCGAGCCGGATCTGGCCGTCGCGCTCCATCGCGCCGAGGCGCTTGAAAAACCCTTCGCGCTCCTGGCGTTTGATCGACAGGGCTTCGGCGATGTCGTTCGCTGCAAGCGGCGCTTCACTCGTGCGCAGGACGCCCAGGATTTCTTCGCGGCTTGGAATCGGATACGGAAATTTGCTCAAGGGCTTGTCGATGATTTTTTCTCGTTGCATGGACGTCGGTCGGCGATGTGGCTCGGCTTAGGAAGCGTTTGCTTAGCGCTTCAGTTACGCTTCAGTTGCGCTTGAATTGCACCTGCAAATGCACAGAAAAGACTGCTCGGTCCGGCTCGTTCAAGGCTGAGTCCGACGGGCGTGTGCACCGTGCCAACGAACTACTGCGAGGCATTCTAACACCCGTCTTGCGCGCCAAGCGGCCCGTCAAGAGTCGCTGCGCGGTTGGCCGTGACGCACGCGCACGCTCGTCGACGCGATGTTTAAGCGAGTTTTGAGAAACGCTTGACAGGTTCTAATCTGTCGCTATAATGGCGTTCTTTGCTGTTCATCACCTGCCCAGGTGGCGAAATTGGTAGACGCACTAGGTTCAGGTCCTAGCGGTGGCAACACTGTGGAGGTTCGAGTCCTCTCTTGGGCACCAGATTCAAAAGTAAAGCCGCTTACGAGCGGCTTTACTTTTTGTGTGAAGCCGGGTGATCCGATTCTGTTTATCAGCGTGGATTACGTGGCGCAATGAGTAGTTGGCAGGACGGCTGTCGAGCGGTGAAGCATCCCTTCATTGCACGCGATATCCGGGCGGTTGGTTGGAGCGAAGTTAGTTTGCATGTGGGGATTGACACGCTACATCATCACGCTAAAATAGCGGTCTAGCTTGAAGACGTGCCCAGGTGGCGGAATTGGTAGACGCACTAGGTTCAGGTCCTAGCGGTGGCAACACCGTGGAGGTTCGAGTCCTCTCCTGGGCACCAACGGTTGTTCCGGCGTAAGCCGAAGAAGTTCGAGAAACCCCGTAAGATCAAAGTCTTACGGGGTTTTTTGTTGTCTGCGGATCCCTTGCGTTCCGCGGACGTCGACGGTTTTTGCGTTTACCGGATTCGCGGGCAACCCTATGCCCAGACACGGCGAACCGAAGGCGGAACCAGTATTCCGCGCCGCCAAAGCGTGCGGCCCCGTCCCCACCTTCTCGTGGACGGAAACGGATTCGCATGGACTCATTGCAGCCGACGACGCTCCCCGTCTGCTACGCCATCAAGAGAAATG
Organism: Paraburkholderia sp. RL17-347-BIC-D; assembly: GCF_046027915.1. Lineage (NCBI taxonomy): Bacteria > Pseudomonadati > Pseudomonadota > Betaproteobacteria > Burkholderiales > Burkholderiaceae > Paraburkholderia > Paraburkholderia sp. RL17-347-BIC-D. The sequence goes on along the minus strand of NZ_JARESS010000014.1, from coordinate 189,784 downwards.
CGTGTGCCCCACATCAGCAGGCCGGCACGATGTCGCGTCGAAGGACTGCTGGCACATTTTTGTAGGCCTTGAAGGCGTTGTCGCCGTTGGTGAACGCGTGCGGATATGAAAAGCCAAAAGAGGCACGACTCACGGTTGGACACGCGCTGATAGTGCCGACAGGTCGGCCTCTAGAGCCCGCGAAACGAATTCCCGGAGGAACTCGACGAAGGTTCTAATCTTCGCGTCGAGGTACTGCCTCGACGCGTACAGCACGTAGGCGGTTAGCTTCTGCAACTGATATTCGGGCAGCACGCGAATCAGCGCGCCGCTGCGCAGCGCCGGCAACGCGCTCGCGATGGGAAGCGCCCCGATTCCAATGCCGTCTCGCAATGCAACGCTCAGTGCTTCGATCACATTCACCCTGAAATCCGCCGGTGGTAGTTCGAACGTTTCCAGCCCGTTGGGGCCATCCAGATGCCAGCGGTCACGTGGAAAAACCGACGAGACGATTTGCAGGCAAGCATGCCCGTTGAGCTCTTCTACCGTAAGCGGCATACCGTGTTCCTTCAGATAAGCGGGTGCGGCGCATAGCACGCTATGGACATCGCCAAGCCGATGCGAGACGAGGCCTGAATCGGGCAGGTGCGTCATACTCAACTGAAGCGAAACGTCGTACCCCTCATCGAGCAGATCGGGGACGTGCTGCGACAACGTCAGATCCACAGCGACCGAAGGATTCTGTTCCCGATAGCGCAACACGGCCGGCAAGACGTACGTTTGACCGAAGGCTGATGTCGCGTGCACCTGCAATTTTCCAGACGGCTTGACCTGAGCGTCCGCAGCTTCGGCCTCGGCTTCGTCGACGTAGGCGAGAATCCGCTCGCACCGCTCCAGATAGCGTTGACCGGCCTCAGTGAGCGCGACGCGGCGCGTGCTGCGATTGAGCAGGCGCGTCCGCAGATGTGCCTCGAGTTGCGCAATAGAACGTGAAGCATTGGCATTGGTGATATTCAGGCGCTGGGCTGCTTCCGTGAAGCTGCCCTCCTCTGCGATGCGAACGAATATCCGCATCATATGTAGCGTGTCCATTATCTTTTTCCCACTGGTGAGGTTACCCCTCAACTCGTTACGTGCCCGATTTACCTCATCCCCTGGCGAGACGACAGGAAAACAAACTGCGAAAGCTTTGCGAGTGCTGGCAACCGATGACACGAGGATTTTCTCGTCGCTACCCGGGCGAGCAGCCCCGTGCCTGCGCCTATTTTCAACCAGGGTTCGGCAGAAAGTCTAACGACGCCCCAATTTTCCAGGTCGACCGGTTTCGCGTCGGAAAAACGCAGAACTGTTTGTAGCACGCCGCCGGCACCAACGATCACCAAGCCTGCGGACCTCGCCCCGCTCGTTCTCGCTATCGATCCCCACAAGTCGCTCATTGCCCGTGCCGGCTTCAGCCTCACCATGGTGACCGCCCTTCGACTCGGCGTGGTTGCCGCCGTGCCGTGGGACGAGAGCACCCGCTGAGTCCGCCCGAAGTATTCTATGGATCAGGCACCCACCTCATCCTGGGCTTCTTCCATGCACGCCAAAGAAACCGTGTCCACGCATCCGGGCATGCCCGCGTCCCAGACGAACGGCGACTGTCATTCCTTCGGTAACGCGGCGATCGCCTTGAACTGGACCGTCAGGCACCCGCATCTGGCCGAATTCGCCCTGACCGACCGCCTGCACGAGCGCACGCTGCCGGTCACCGCGCCGTTCGCGCTATCGCTGGCCGACGGTCGCACGCTGGGCATGGCCGACCTGAAGCTGCTTGCCCCACTGCGCGAAGAAATGCTGACGGCAAATCCCAGGGCGTCTCGACTGGCCGAACGAATCGCGGGCAGACGCGTGCGTGCCATCCTCGGTGACGAACAGGATCGCCTACGGGTGGAGTGGAGCGTGGAGCAACGCGAAGACTCGCAGCACTTGCGCTTGCAAGTGGCAATTACCGCGATCGGCAAGGACGAGCACGTTGCCACCGTTTCGCTGCTGGAGACGCGGACGTCTGGTGCGCAAACCGGCGGTGAGTTCAAGGGAACACCTGTGATCGCGGGCGACGTCTACCTCGGTTTCGAGCTTCCGTTGTCGGAAAGCCAGGTTCGCGACGACACCGTCAGGTTCATCCTGCCGCGGACGTTACCGCTGGAAAAGGGCAAGGCCTGGGTCTTCTCGGCGGTGGCGGGTGTGGCTCGAGACGGCCAGCTACGCCGCGATTTCGCAGCCTATCTCGAACGCGAACGAGCCCATCCATACCGCCCGTTCCTACACTACAACTGCTGGTACGACATCGGGTACCTCACGCCGTACACGCAGCAGCAAGCGCTCGAACGCATCGGCGACATCGGCCGCGAGTTGCACGACAGGCGCGGCGTACAACTCGACTCCTTCCTGTTCGATGACGGCTGGGACGACTACAGCGGCAGCTGGCATTTCGGCAAGGATTTTCCGCATGGATTCGTGCCGCTGCGCGACGCCGCCGCCCGGTACGGCGCGGCGCCGGGCGTGTGGCTGTCGCCGTGGGGTGGCTACGGCTCGACGCGGCAGGAACGCGTGACACGAGGCCAAGCCGCCGGCTACGAGATCATCGATGACCGCTTCGCGCTGTCCGGACCGAAATACTATCGACGCTTCCATGAGGCCGTGATGGAGCTGCTCACGCGGCACGGCATCAATCAATTCAAGTTTGACGGCACCGGCAATGCTGACACGGTGGTCCCCGGCAGCCGCTTCAGCAGCGACTGGGACGCGGCGATCCAGCTAATCGAGGACATCCGCGAGGCCAGCCCCGAAGCCTTCATCAACCTCACCGTCGGCACCTATCCATCGCCGTTCTGGCTACGCTACGCTGATTCGATCTGGCGCGGCGGCAAGGATGACGACCTGGCCGGCGTAGGTAGCAATCGCGAACGCTGGATTACCTACCGCGACGCACAGACCTACCGCAACGTCGTAGTCAGAAGTCCGCTGTTTCCGCTTAACTCACTGATGCTCCACGGCATCATCTACGCGCAGTTCAACGATCGGTTGAATACCGCTCAAGGCCAGGCCTTCGCAAACGAAGTGCATTCGTACTTCGGCAGCGGTGCACAACTGCAGGAGTTGTACATCACGCCGTCGCTGCTGAGCGACGGCGACTGGGACGTTCTCGCCGAGTCCGCCCGATGGGCCCGAGCAAATGCCGAGGTGCTGCGCGACAGCCACTGGATTGGCGGCGCGCCTGATGAGCTCGAGGTGTACGGGTGGGCTGCATGGTCGCCGGTCAAGGCGATCATCACCCTGCGCAATCCCGACAGCGGGGCGAACAGCTTCCTGCTCGATCTGCGGCGGCAATTGGAGTTGCCGGCCGGCGCGGCGGGACGATTCCTGACGCGCAGCGTGTGGCGCGGCCATGCCTCGGATATTCCGCCGGTGCTGGATGCGGACCGGCCGCACGATATCTCGCTCGCGCCTTTCGAAGTACTCACTTTGGAACTGGTATCGGCCGGCGGCGAAGGGTAATGGAGGTGGTCGCGAATTTCCCGGTGTGCGCTTCCAGAGACCCCCTTACGATAGCGTGCGCGCCAATTCAACCGGTCTCGCTTCAATCTGATGCAGATCGAAGATGATGATCTCGTTGTCACCCTGTCTCAGCGAGGGAGCAGGACAATACAGCCGCTCTTGCGGACCGATATTCCAGTAGCGCCCCAGATTGTGCCCGTTGACCCAGACCATACCTTTGGTCCAGTTACGCATGTCGAGATAGGTATCGCCGACTGTATCCAGCGGCAGAATCGCCTTGAAAAACAGTCCGGCCTTACGAGGGTTCGCACAGACGGCGCGCAAGTTCGCGATAAACGCGGTATCCATCGGCAACAGGAAGACTTCCCAGCCGGTGAGCGTGGCGCTCGAGCCTCCCGCATCCTGCAGCGTGACCGGTTCGAGAATGCCTTTGCGGTCGATCATCGCGTGGCCATAGTTGACGCGCCCCATGCCCTCGACGAGGATATCCAATGATACGTCGCTGCCCGGCGACGACGACACAAACGGAACCGTAAGCGGCGCGTGGTGCGTGACATTCCACTGCCGCGCGCGATGCTCCGGCATGAAAGCTCTCGATACGCCGCCTACGTATTGCTCGCCGACGAAAACGGTCGCGTAATCGTGAACATCCTTGAGATCCAGCACACCGCCGCGGTAACCCTGCAGCTTCTTGCGATACAGCGCGAAACCGAACGCCTGGCCGTACAACTCGAACGGCCCTGGGTGGACAGTTTGTGCCGCCGGGAGCGCGGCAGGCAGATTGTCCCAAATGGAAGCGTAAAGTTCCGGCATCAAGGCCTGACCTCCTTTGCGGCTGATAGTCGGAACGGGTTCGGGTATATCGGGCAGCGGCGTCGAGAGATAGCGGGCGATCACGCCGCGGTACTTCATGTACTTCGACGTCGCCACGCCTTGCTCGCTGATGGGTGCGGCGTAATCGTAGCTGGTAATGTCGGGTTGATATTCGCCTGAATCGGCATCCACGTTTGCGCCGGCATAGAACCCGAAGCTGGTGCCGCCGTGAATGACATAGAGGTTGAACGACAGCTTCCGTTGCATGAGCGCGTCTAGCGTGCCGGAGATATCGACGGCCGTGCCTTTGAGCGTCTCATCGCCCCAATGGGTGAGCCACCCTGGATACACTTCGCCGGCCATTGCCGGAACGGCCGGAAATTCCCGCCGGACGGCCGCGATTTGCTCCGCATCGCCATTGCTCAACGCAATCGCGCCGCCGGCGACGTTCGTGCGATTCTGTTCGAGCTGCCTGATGCCATCTTCGGTATAGAACGGTCCCTGTATCCCTTCGTGAAGCCAGAGCTGCCGTATCTCTTCGAGGTATGCCGGGTTGCTGGCGTACGAGCCGAATTCATTCTCGATCTGAATCATCAGGATCGGTCCACCGTTACTCACCAGTAGTGGTTCGATGCGCTGGCTCAACTCCCTGATGTAGCGGGCCACCGCCGACATGTAGCGAGGATCGTTAGCGGAGTCGGTCCTAAGCAGGATGTCCGGATGACTCAGCAGATACGACGGAATACCGCCCAGATCCCACTCGCCGCAGATATAGGGACCCGGCCGCAGCAACACCCACATCTCCTCCTGCTGGCACAGTCGAATAAATGCTTCGACGTTGTGGTTGCCTGTGCGGAAATCGAAAACGCCTGGACTCGTTTCGTGGTAATTCCACATGACGTAGAGGGCGATGCAGTTCATCCCCATCGCCTTGGCCATCAGGATGCGATGCTGCCAGTATTCGGCGGGGATGCGGGCGGGATGCATCTCCCCGCTGCGGATCTGGAAAGGCTCGCCGTCGAGCAGGAAGCTTTCGCCGTCCTGGCTGAAAGAAAAAGTATGTCCGCTGTGGATCGTTGGTGCTGGGATGTCGACTGCGGAAGGTCCGGTTCGACTGCTGTCCGGGTCATGGCCAATATCGTGCGCCAACCTGATTGGTAGGAGCGCGGTGAATGCTGAGGATTCTCTCGTGTCCATTGATTGCATTTCCCAGAATGCTATCGAGACGTGGCACAGCGGAATGCGCGAACGACGACGAAGCACGGGTCGCCCACGGTGGTCCGTCCGTGACGGAAACAACTGTAGCCTCCGTTCGCCGTCATGTCGACGACCAGTTTGTCATGCTATGCCGACGCCAACGCCAGCGGCCCGGCACGCCCGGACGTTGCAGGCTCGGCACATCGTTGATCGCAAGTCTGGCGATAAAACGATCGTGCCGCCAATTTCCGCAGATGGGCGACGCTCGTTTTACCTGCTCACACAGCGGAACAGCGCGCAGCCGATGATCCGAACCCGCACTAACTTGACGGCATGGCCCCCTTCGGCGAGCGGGATTTTCGCCGAACTGCCGCTTCCCGATCAACTGCACGCGGACGGGCCCACGCATCAGCGAGCGGTTCGCGAGTTTCGTCTTTTCCCGCGATCGCCTTTTTTCCTGTCGAGCGCTCAAGACGATGCGAATCTGGTGCACTTCGTACTTGAGTCAGTGCAAGCGACAGACGCTCTAGCTGTCCAGGCCCCAGGTCGTCGACCGGCCGCTCCTTCCCCAGATGGATAGACACCGCCCTCCCTTCATCGCGGCCATTGACAGCAGCAAATTCAAGCGCTTCAGCGCAATGAGCGATCCAGCCCTCGTCAGGATCCGCGTCGAGCTGACGGAGTGGCCGAAGCGCGGGGGCGGCCGGCGGTCTTCTCGTCGGCCATCGTGGCCTGCAGTGCGTCGGCCACGATCTGACTGGCGGGCGACAGGGTGCGTCCTGCCAGTTTGACGATGCCCCAATCGCCGTAGACTTGGGCCAGATTGAGAATCGGCAAGCGTACGAGCGTGCCCTTGGCGACCTCGTCGCGCACCAGCCGATCAGCGCAGGTCAACACGATATCTGTATCGGGGATCAATTGCTTGAGCAGCGTGATGTCGTCGCATTCGACATGCACCGGCAGAACGGCCCCGTCCGGCAATCCAAGCGACGCGGCAAGCTCATGCCTCGCGATTGGGGGGATGCGCACCGATGCCAGCGGATAGGCCAGCAGCGCGTCCGTCGACACCATCGCGCGGCGCCGGCTACGGGGCGGCTGCAGCAGCGGGTGATGGCGGCAGCAAAAGAAACCGATTGGCAGAGCGCCGAGCGACGTGACATCGATATGCTCATCGGGCGGCAGCGCACGGGTATCGGCGATGAAGAAATCGATCTGCTCTTCGTTCAACATCCGCAGCAATTGCAGCCAGTTGTTGACCTCCACGCGGATGGCGATCTTCGGGTAGCGGTTATGGAACGCGCGCAGCACGGGCGCGACGATCGCGGCAGCGGAAAACGGCCCGGCACCGAAGATCACTTCGCCCAATTCGGCATCCCGCAAGAGCTTGAGGTCATGGGACAGACTGCGCGCATCCAGCAATAGGCGCCGTGCGCGCTGCACTACCTGTTTGCCGACCGAGGTCAGTTCGACCGAGCCTCCATGACGATCGAAAATGCGCAAGCCGCACGTCTGCTCGAACGCGGCGATGCTGCGGCTGAACGCCGGCTGGCTCAAGTGAACCCGTTCGGCTGCCCGGTGGAAATTCAGCGTCTCGGCAAGGGCCACCACGTGCTGGAGGTGCTTGAGGTTCATGATGCAATCAATGCATTGAATATGGATTAATAATGCATTAGACATACCACCAGCGCAATCCCATACTCAAAACAACCAGAACAAAACCGGGAGCGCCACTGCATTCCGGCGGCTACTGGGCATGCGTGCCCGCGCGTGACGGCGTGCTTTCGCCGGCGCGTATCTCGCCATCATCGACCAGGAGGAGACTTCATGTTGGATAACGCATTCGGCGTCAGCGGCGTCACTCATGTACCGGATTCGTCGCCGCTATCGAGGCGGCGAATCATCGCGGCCACCACGATCGGCAATGCACTCGAATTCTATGATTTCCTGATCTACAGTTTTTTTGCGGCCCAAATCGGCCGCGCATTCTTTCCGGTCGGTAACGACGTCGGCTCGATGCTGGCGTCGCTGGCGACGTTTGGCGTGGGTTTCCTGTTTCGGCCATTGGGCAGTATCGTGCTGGGGGCGTATGCCGATCGCCGTGGACGCAAAGCAGCGATGTTGCTGACCTTGTCACTGATGGCACTGGGCACCGCGATCATCGCTTTCACGCCAACCTATGCGCAGATCGGCGTGTTCGCGCCAGCGCTGATTGTTCTGGGCCGAATCCTTCAAGGATTTTCCACTGGCGGTGAAGTAGGCGCGGCGACCTCGATGCTGGCTGAAGCCGCCCCGAACCATCAGCGCGGCTACTACATCAGTTGGCAAATGGCGAGCCAGGGCCTAGCGGTCCTGGCGGCTGCGCTGATTTCGTTCACGTTGACGCAAACGCTGGACAAGGCGGCGCTAGCATCGTGGGGATGGCGCTTGCCGTTTGTCGTTGGCATGCTGATTGCGCCGATGGGCATGTATATCCGGCGCCGGCTCAAGGAAACCTATGCTCGCGAGATGGTGCCGGACGCGCAGCGGCATCCGGAAAGCGCACTCACTGAACTGGCGGCCAGCCACCGGAATATGTTGGTGATGTCCACGTTGATTCAGGCCGGCTCGCAGATTACTTCGTACATCTTCATTATCTATTTGCCGACCTACGCCATCGTGCAATTGCACATGCCGGCGCATCTCGCCTTGGCGGCGGTGATCGTCAGTGGCATCGTGACCTTCGTGGCCAGTCCGCTGCTCGGCATATTGAGCGACCGGATCGGCCGCAAGCCTCTGGCGTGGGGCTCGCGCATTCTGTCGATCGCGGTGGCGATACCGTGTTTCCATGCGATGAACCTGCAGCCGCCGATGTGGGCGTTGGTGCTGATGCTCGGTGGCCTGGCCATCCTGGCTGCCATGTGCGCGGTGGGTAACTACACGCTGGTGACGGAGAATTTCCCCGCCAAGGTACGGGCCAGCGGCATGGGTATTGCGCAGGCCATCGGCGCGGCGATCTTCGGCGGCTTCGCGCAATTCACGGCGACCTGGTTGATTCGCGTGACAGGCGACTCGCTCGCGCCGGCCTATCTCGTGATCGCCTGCTGCGTGATATCGATGATCCCGCTGTTCTTTCTGCGCGAGACGCGCAACGTCCAGTTGACGTGAACCCCTTTCTTTCGACGCCGAATCTCCAAGTCATGCGAAGCACTTATCCCCGTTACGCCCGGCCCAGTGGCTGGAACCAGTTGCTGCCGCCGCGGCGGACACCCGCAGCCGGGCTCGAAGGCGAACACCGCGTGCGCTTTGCCGTAATCGGCGCGGGCTATGCCGGCATCGCCGCCGCGCGGCAATTGGCCGAATCGTTTCCCGGCGAACCGATCGTGCTGCTCGAGAGCGGTACGGTCGGCGATGGCGCTGCCGGCCGGAACTCCGGTTTCATGATCAACCTGCCGTACGCGAAGATCCAGGGCAGCCGCAATGCGGCCGAAGCCGAGTGGCAGAAGACACTGCTGCAGACCGGGCATGCATGGCTCGAAGCATTAGTAGCCCAGCACCATATCGATTGCAGCTGGCGTACCTGTGGCAACTACAAGGGGGCAACGACGGTCCGGGGAGAAGCCGAACTGCGGCAACTGGCAACGCAACTGACTTCGCTAGGCGTACCGTTCAAGGCGCTGACGCGAGAGGAGCTAACGCAAACGCTAGGCACGTCGTTTTATCGCCATGCCCTCTGGATGCCGAGCTGTACCCTGGTGCAGCCGGCCGCACTGGTACGAGGGCTGGCCGATGCGCTGCCCGAGCAAGTGATGCTGGCTGAGCATACGCCGGTGCTCGACGTGCGGCACGGCCGCCCACACAGGCTGAAGACACCAAGCGCGCGTATCGATGCCGACGTGGTGGTGTTTGCCAATAACGCGTTTCTCGGTCGCTTCGGTCTGGCGCGCAGTCGCCAGATTACGGTGTACACCTATGCCGCGCTGACCCCCGCGTTGCCGGATGATGAAGCGGCCCACCTGGGCAGCGCGAGCGACTGGGGCATGGTGCCGGCCGAGCGCATGGGCGCGACGACGCGCAAGGTCGACGGCAACCGGTATATGATCCGCACCGGTTTTTCGTACGACCGCGAACAGGACAATGCAGAGATCGAGGCAATGTTGCAGCAGGCGTATCGGATGCGCTACCCGCAGATGCGGCGGCATGATCTCGAGTACGTCTGGGGCGGTGCGGTGAGCCTGACGCGCAATGGCGCGCCCTTCTTCGGCCAGGTGGCACCGGGAATGTATGGTGTCTCGGGTTGCAATGGCTCGGGCATCATCAAGATGTCGCTGTTAGGCCGGTTGCTGGCCGAACAGATTGCCGGCCAGAGCAGTTCGTTGCTGGAACGCTGCATGGCGTGGGCCACACCCACGTGGATTCCACCCGAGCCGCTGCGTCGAATCGCCGTGTCGACGTCCATGCGCAAGTATCAACGGCAAATGCGCGACGGCGCGTCGGATGTCGCGGCTGCGTAGCTTGATCTATCGCACGCCGAGCGTGTCGCGGCGCCCCCGGTCCGGGGGCAAGTCCAGCACTTTCAGCGCGAACTCACTACCGGAGCACGAAATTGATCACTTCTGCAAACAGGCTGCAGCTGGTCAAATCGAACATCGTCAATCCACCTTCCGCCCCTATCAGCAACGCACTCGTCGCGGACGATGTGATCTATACCGTGCAGGTGCCACGTCATCCGCAGACCTTCGCGCCAAGCGGAGAAGGCAACATCGAGATGCAGGCCGCACGCGTATTCGACCAGTTGAAGCATGTGCTCGAATGCGCAGGATCGAGCCTCGCGCATGTCGCGCAGATGACCATCTATCTGGTCGACAAGGCCGACGCGCCGGAAATGAACCGCGTCTACGCGCGCTATTTCACGGCGCCGCCTTACCCGAATCGGGCGACGGTGGTCGTCAAGGAACTGCTTGGCGAGAATTGTCTGATCGAAATTGTCGTGCATGCAATCAAGGCCTGACGCGAGACGATCACGGAGGACTCGATCGAGCGTTACCGCGCGCTATATCGCGCCGCAACGCGATGTCACGCTATCTGCTGAACCCATTGACTCCGCCAACCCGGTGCCTCGAAGGGATCGGAAAAATACTGGGTCTCGTGAATGACCTTGCCGTCGCAGAACTCCATGATGCTTACCGTGTACGCCGCTCGCCCCTCATAGGCGATGGTGTATTCCGTGACCCAGAGATTACCCTCTCCTTGAATCCGCCTGACATTGAAGCCTGATGGCTTATCTGGATGATGGCTCCGCAGTGCCTGCAAATTGCTTCGCCCGATAATTCGCTCACCTGATTGGGGATAGTCACAGACGGCATCATCATCGTAAATATCATGCTCCGCGTCGAGATCGCCCGCCGCCGACGCGCTCCAGTGCGCGTCCAGAGCTTCACGTATCTTGTCTTCCTGCATGGCGTGCCTCCGGATAACGTTCACATCTATCTATTGCGTATGCCGCGGAATGAACCCGGGGCTGCCCGTCTTAACGACTTCGTTGTACCTCTGCCTCGTCTCAATCTGGTTGATCTCGTCGAATGCATCTGCTGGCAGCGCGGAGATTTCGAAATTCTCTCGCGCACGGGTCGCCGTTTTAGGGGTGGTGAGCAAAGCTCCGCCGCGCTGGATCGCCCAGGCAAGCAGTACCTGGGCTGGCGTCTTTCCAGTTCGTGCTGCAATCCGCGAGATGACCGGGTCCTCAAGCGGCCCCGGCCTGATTCCGTGACCCAATGGCGCAAAGGCCAAAAACACGATCTCTCTCTCCTTGCAGAATTCCAGAAGTTCCGTTTCCGGAAGATACGGATGGGCTTCGACCTGCACCGCAGCCGGCTTGATTCGTGCAGATTCATAGAGAGGCCGCAGGTCGTTCAGGCCAATATCGGACAGTCCGATGGCCCGGCATCTTCCGCGGTCGACGAGATCTTCCATCGCCCTCCACGTGTCCAGCAAAGTCACGCCTTTATCGTAGATGACATCGCCGTTTGCATCGCGTGGATCCTGCTCATCCCCCGCTTGAAATGCGAACGGCGTGTGTATCAGATAGAGATCGAGATAGTCGAGCCCGAGTCTTTCAAGACTTGCCTCGAAAGCCGGTTCGACACGCTCGCGCCGATGATTGGAGTTCCACAATTTTGTAGTCACGAAGATGTCTTCGCGCGCAATTCCTCCGGCGGCAAGCCCTATCCGCAGCGCTTCGCCCACTTCGCGCTCGTTACGGTATCGCTCGGCACAATCGAAGTGCCGATAGCCGGCCTCCAGCGCGTCTCTGGTAGCGCTGACAGTCGTAGCTGAATCGGGAATCAGCGTGCCGAATCCGAGCGCGGGCATCCGGCCGCCTCCGTGATTCAGCACTAACTTTTTGCTCCGGAAATCGGAAGACTCAATCATGTCGACATCTCCACACTATTTCATGCCCTGCAACGAAGGACCGACGCATGGGTCCGCAATTGCGGCGCCAGGTCCATGAACGGAAAAAACCTCAACGTACTCGAGTCGGACAACCGCTTCGTAGCGATTCCTGGCCGACGAATTCGTGAACTGCTTACACCGTGTCTCTTTACTTAAGGGTATGTGAAGTGCCGCTTTATTGTCAGGCTCGACGTCGTAGCTTTGGCAGAGAAGTCGGCGTCGCTCGACAACCCGAGCGAGCAGACGGTGACCCTGAAGCCCTTCTCTTTCTCAGGTCGGATTGATGTTGAACGTGCAGAAGTTGAAGCCGGTAAATCGGGGCGCGCCGATTCGCAACTCAGCCGCCGCCGTCAGAGTTAACGGAGCGCCAAACAGGTCTGCTTCCTGATCAAGTGTAGCAAATGAATCACTGCGCGGCAGCGGACGGTTCCGGAAAAGTACACCATGTAGTTGGTGTGAATGCAGTCCATGCAACAAAGCGTCCGTACTGTTCACTGCTGGCCAACTGTTGCGTGATCAGCGTGGCGCGCTTGCACCGCGATCCTGTTCACGTCCCCATCTCCGCGTCGAGTAAGATTGACAGCTTTTTCCGGTCAGCCGCCTCGACTTTGCAAATACCAGGATTCTGCAAATTTAGCGGTGGCCGAGCGTCCAAAAGAAAAGCGCCGCTGGCCCGGAACAGCCAATTGGATTCGAACCACGCGTGACCGCGTGACCACCACCATGAAACGCCCCACGCCCCCCTACAGCCGCTGTGATTGAATTCAGTCTCACACGTGTCTACGCTTCGACAATGGTGACTTCATAGTTCTCGTCTTCGAAAGCGATGAGAAACTCTTCGGGCATCAGCCATGAATCGACGCTCACCATCTTGGTGTCAATGTCGACGTTGACTTTCGCGTCGGCGTCGACAGTCTTCATCGCATGCTCAATCGTTGACACATCGTCTGAACGGATTTCGTTTTTCATCGAGAATTTCATTTGTCACTTCTCCAGTCAACAACGCTTGAATAAAGCAGGACCTATCGATTCATCAGCGTCAGTGGGTCCGCATATTGATTGTACCCACTACACATTCGACGGTCGACGAAGCGCTGCGCCAGTTGTTGATACAGGCATGTTGCAACGTATGCCGGACAAGACAGTGCGCATTGAACCGGCGTCTTGTTGCGTGCGACAAGATGTGTGTGGCGCGCGTCTTCCCGTCGTCGGCTTCCAGTAAGTAAGAGGTCGGCGAACGAGCGCTTCCAGGACCCGTCAGCCGTTTCAGCAACGGCCGGGACGACGTCACCCGCACCTTTGCGCTCAACGCAGCGACCGGAAGCTCACGCGAATCTCTTCCGAGAATACTTGCGGCTGCTCCCAGGCTGCAAAATGTCCGCCTTTTGGAAGGCGGTTATAGTGAATCAGCTTGGGATATGCCTTCGCTGTCCAGCTTTGCGGGGCAGCGTAGATCTCATCGGGAAATACGCTGACGGCAACCGGAATGGCGACGTGCTTGGGAGCAAAGAAGTTGAGCTTGTTTTCCCAATACAACCGCGCCGAAGAAATTCCCGTGTTCGTGAGCCAATAGAGCGTCACGTTCTCGAGAACGTCGTCTCGCGTCAGCCCCTCGGACTGACCGTCAAATACGCGCGCGATAAGTGCCTGGCTGGCGGCGTCGTGGTCGAGCATCCACGCGGCAAGGCCGACAGGCGAGTCTTCAATTCCGTACAACGTCTGCGGGCGGTTCGTCATCTCCTGGGCGTAGCCAAGACCGTGCTTGTAGAAAAAGTCGAGCTGGTCGTAAGCGTGCCGCTCGTCGGCTGAGAGGTCGGCCGGCGGCGGGTTGCCGTACTTGAGCGCCTCTGCAATATTGTCCGGTACGGTGGCCGGCATGTTGGTGTGAATGCCGAGCAGTTCCGGTGGCGCAAGCAGGGCCATCTGCTCCGTGACAGCATTTCCCCAATCGCCACCTTGCGCCACATATCGCGTGTACCCGAGCCGCTTCATCAGTACGACCCACGCACGTGCAATGCGAGCAGGGTCCCAGCCGGTCGCGCTCGGTTTGCCTGAGAACCCGTAACCCGGGAGCGACGGAATCACGATATCGAATGCGTCCGACGCCATCCCGCCATGAGCGGTCGGGTTGGTCAGCGGACCGATGATCTTCAACTGCTCGATGATCGAACCGGGCCACCCGTGCGTGACGATAACCGGCAACGCGTTGGCGTCTTTCGAACGAACGTGGATGAAATGAATGTCGAGCCCATCGATTTCGGTGACGAACTGCGGCAACGCGTTCAGCCTCGCTTCGACTTTGCGCCAGTCATAGTCGGTCGCCCAATACCGTGCGAGCTTCTGCATTGTCGCGAGCTGCACGCCTTGTGACGCATCAGTCACGGTCTCCCGCTCAGGCCACCTGGTCGCCTTGATACGCCTCTTCAAATCGATGAGTTGCGATTCCGGCGCGTGTACACGGAGTCGACGAATAGCGGTCTTGTCACCGCCGCTCGACTTCGTGACTTCAGTGATGGTTTGATTCGTATCCGCGAAAGCAAGTCGGCTCAATGAGCCCGCAATCGCGGCCGCCGCCGCCACGCCGATAAAGCGACGGCGCGATGGGGTTTGGGGAAGGATATCGTCAGCCATACAAGCTCCTGTTGGCAATGAATCAGATGAGGTGGAGCGATGGGCGTGGCGGCAACGCAATATCCTGGGCAAACACGTTCACGATTGTCCAATTGAGTCGTCTATAGAGGCAGCCAGTTGGCAAGCCTCGCATCGTTATCGCTTCAACCGACCGCAAACCGCCGTTCGCAGTAGTTGTAGCGATTGTGTGGAAGCAAGCCCTCCGGGTAAATGGCCAAGTTAGAACAACAGTTGTGTCGATCGCGAACAAATCCGTTGCGCCAGGCTTTTTTGGCCATTGCCGTGTGGACACGATGCGCGAAAAGACACTGGCGAGTTTTATGCGGCGGCGACCGTATCGGTTACACAATCCGGCATTGCTTCACACCGCTCAATATGGTGTCCTGATTCTTGATTGACCGATGCAGTCATGCTCATTGGTATCTGCCGAGTGGGTGCCTACACTAATTCCTGTGGACCGAATGCCCCGCGCGTTCTTTCTTCCGCGAATTTCTTCAGCATCAAAAAGGAAGCGAACATGAAACTGACCCACTTGGTGGTGGCAATGGCCGCAGGCGCACTGTTTCACAACGGCAGCGCGATAGCACAGAACGACCAGGCAAGCACCGCCGCGAATCAAAGCGCGCAACCGGAAACTGGCTCGAAGCAGGAGTTCAAGATCAAACGCGTGACGCCGGCATACTGGCGCGTCACCATCGACCATCCGCCGTTCAATATCTTCGGTCCGGAATCCATACCGCAGTTGAACAGCGTGATCACCCAGATAGAGAACGATCCCGAACTGAAGGTCGTGGTGTTCGACAGCTCAGTACCCGGTTTTTTCCTGACTCACTATGACTTTGTGCCGCCCCTCGAAGTCACGACGCGCATGCCCCCCGGCCCGACAGGCATGCCGCCGCTACCCGATATGCTGACTCGCCTGAGCCGCTCTTCCGTGGTGTCGATCGTGTCGATCCGGGGCCGGGCTACGGGCGTTGGCAGTGAGTTGTCCCTTGCGTCCGACATGCGCTTCGCCAGCCGCGAAAAAGCCGTGCTTTCCCAATTCGAAGTAGGCGCCGGTTTCGTTCCCGGCGGCGGACCGATGTCCCGTCTTCCCCGTCTGATGGGGCGAGGCCGCGCACTGGAAATTCTGCTGAGCGGCAACGATATCAACGGCGAACTTGCCGAACGATATGGCTATGTCAACCGCTCACTTCCGGATGCCGAACTGGATAAGTTCGTCGACACCCTGGCTCGCCGCATTGCATCCTTCGACAAGCAGACCATCGGGGAGATCAAGCACTTCGTCAACATCTCCACTCTCCCTCCTGATAGCGAGGTTGGGCCACAGTGGGACGCTTTCATTACCTCCGTACAACGTCCAGCGGCGCAGCAGGATATCAAGAAGCTGATGGAACTTGGATTGCAGAAAAAGCCTGACGTGGAAATTCATCTCGACCGGTACACCGGCAAAGTCAATCAACCGGACAAGTAATCCACGCGCTTCGCAGTTGGCCGAGCTATCAACCGCCAGACTTACGTCGGCAACTGCGTGCCGGCCTGCTCGGCGACGATATAGCTGGCGTACCAGTCCGGCCAGTTTTCGTCATGCTGTCCGGAGAGTTTCTCATGCTCGCCATGCGCGGCCGCGGCGCGCCGTAGCGCCCCTGCGAGTTCTATTGCCGAAGCGAATGTCGTGACCTGCGTGTCCACCCTTCCAGCGAGTCGAGTGGTCACTTCCTGGAAGACCCAGCCATTTCCGTCAGGATCGCTGAACGAGGCAAAGGAGCCGTAGCTGCGCCGTTCCGGTTGCGGGCCGCTCACGCGCCCTTCCTCGCCCGCATGGTGGAAAAGGCCGCCGGCGTCATGGAAGACTTCGCTCACGTCGATGCCTCGCTCGACAAGCTCTGAGTGCGCCCTGTCTATATCGGACACAATGAGATGGAGTCCCTGCACCGAACCCGGTTCTTCAGTCGTGACGCCCTTGCCGAAGAGAACCGAGCATTGCGAGCCTGGGGGCGTGAAATGGACAACTCGAAACTGCTCGTCCTTCGCGATATCGACGTCGAGCCTCCAACCTAACCTGGCATAGAACTCTTTCGCGCGATCGACGTCGGAGACTGGGATGACAACGATCTCGAGCTTCATGTCGACCGTCCGCGCTGTACCAGCAGCCGTGTCGGCTTGGTTGGTTGTTTGTGCATTGCTCATGTCAGGCTCCTCGTGTTTCGGTGATTCAAGGGGTGACTCATACGTTTGCGATCTCGGCGACTAGCCTTCCTGATCTGGAATATCCAATTCCAGTTTTCGGCCTGATCGGATTGTTGTATCCGATGACTTACCAAAGGGCCGGTCGCTAATGTGAGAAGTCTCCGGGAAACCTCCGTGCCAATAAAGATTAAAGGAGGAAAATCAAAAATGAACAACTCTCACGAGTGCCGGGAGAGCAAATGCCTTGCGAAGTACTAGCCGGTGTGACGCTGCAGACAACTTACCGTCTGTGCGGAAACCGCCATCGTGGCCGCACACCTTCAACCCGTGCCCGTCGCGCCTGACTTGTTCCTCACACGCAAGTCTGTTTGTCGCTGGAGGGTATTCGAACCCAGCGCCAAAGCGCCTAGATTAGCCCCTTATCGGAGCCGTGGACCCGATCGGCAACAGAGCCCACTCAATGGATTTGGAGGTTCTCTATGAGCACGTCACAAAAGGTCGTCGTCGTTACCGGCGCGTCGCAAGGCATCGGCGCAGAAGTCGTCAAGGCGTTCCGCAAGCTCGACTATCGCGTGGTCGCCACCGCGCGCAGCATCAAGCCGTCGGAGGATCCGAATATCCTGACCGTGGCCGGCGACATCGCCGACCCCGAAACCGCCCGCCGCGTGATCGGCGAAGCCGTGACGCGCTTCGGCCGCATCGATACGCTCGTGAACAACGCCGGCATCTTCGTCGCCAAGCCTTTTACCAGCTATACCGCCGAAGACTATGCAGCGGTCACAGGTGTGAACCTGAATGGCTTCTTCTACATCACGCAGCTCGCCATCGCTGATATGGAGAAGCATGCCAGCGGCCACGTCGTTAGCATCAGCACCACCCTGGCCGACCACGCGATCGACGGCGTGCCTGCCGTACTCGCCGCGCTCACCAAGGGCGGCCTGAACGCGGCAACCCGCTCCCTCGCGATCGAATACGCCAAACGCGGCATTCGTGCCAACGCGGTTTCGCCGGGCATCATCAGGTCGCCGATGCATCCGGCGGAAACGCATGCGGCGCTCGGCGCGCTCCATCCGATGGGTCATATGGGCGAAATGAGCGATGTCGTGAACGCGATCCTTTATCTGGATTCCGCCCCTTTCGTCACCGGCGAGATCCTGCACGTCGACGGCGGCCAGAGCGCTGGCCACTAAGCGCGACCGTGCAATAGCAGGCTCCGGTCCGCACGACCGGACGCCGCTAGCCTGCAACCGGTTTGTCGAACAGGATCAAGGAGAACATCACGCCAATCGCCACGACGGTCTATGAACCCGGCGGCATCAGACTCGAATTCGATTTCGACCCGCACAGATGACGATCCAGCTTTGCCTGGCGAGGGACCTCATTGCGACGATGCCAGCGTCACCGACCCACCTGTTCGAACGGCGAAGGCCGCGCATACCGCGCCTCAACCGGCCGCCAACCGTAATCTTCCCGATAGTCCTTCAACGGCAAAACCGTCTCTACCTCCTTGACGTCATGTCGAGCCGACGATCTGAAAAACTGGGTGCAATAATCGACGAATGTCCTGAGCCTCGCCGGAAGCAGTTCCCGGTGCGAGTAGAAGAGACAGATCTCAACCTTGTTGTCGGATGTCGTGCACAGCGGCAAGATATGCGTAAGGCGCCTGGCTTCGATATCCTCACGCACCATGGTTTCAGGCAATGCGGCAATACCGGTCCCCATCAGTGCCGCTGCCCTAAGCAATATCTCGTTCCCGTCCATCGACGACATGGGAGACACGCTCACCCGCGCTTCGCTCTCCAACAGATCGACAACATCCACGCCCTTTTTCCGTGAATCCGTGTCCAGCAGAAGAAAGTGATGGGTCAACTCGGCGGCGGTTTTAGGAATACCGTACTGCTCAAGATAAGCGGGCGCTGCAACAAAGATGCGCTGCGACCTCGACAATGTGCGGCGAATCACGGCAGACTGCTCGACAAGATGCGGCGGAAGAATCGCCATGTCGAATCGGCCGTCATACAGGTTTGCGGCCCCCTCCTGAACGGAAACGATCAGATTCACATTAGGGGCAATGGCGTGATAGCCCCGCACCAGGCGTGCAAAGGTTTCGCTCATCAGCATCGGATGCACGATCAGCCGCAACTTGCCACTGTCGACTTCACGCGAGCGCGTAATGCGACGGTTCGCTTCGTCGAGTTCTTCGAGCAAACGGCAGCAACTCAGATAGTAGGGCTGTGCCGCTTCAGTCAAAGAAACGGACCTTGTTGTTCTAAGCAAGACCCTCGTCTGGATGCACCCTTCGAGCTTGGCGATCGCCTTCGATACCGACCCTGTGGTCACATTCAGCGATTCCGCAGCCTTGCTGAAGCTTTGATACCGCGCGGCAGCAACGAATGCACGCAACATGTAAAGCTGGTCCATCTCGCACCTCACTGGTCGATGTAAAGATGTAGAGCAGAGTATTCAGGTGCCGTGGATCGTCACTGGCGACGCAATCCAAACAACCGGGAAACGAATGCAGGGTAAGCGCGATCGCCGCGTGGCGCCATCGTCCGATATGGTGTAGCGCATCGTGCGCTCGCGTGCTCGACTAATACGTTCGGATGCGCGCACCAATCCAGTCCGAATGCTCCTTCGGCAACTTCCGCTTGATCTCAGGACGCGGCTATCGCACCGCTTGATGTGCTAGCGAAGCTTCGTGGCACTTCGCGAGGGCGGGAATACAGGAAGAAAATCAGCTGGCGAAAAGGAGGACACCTAGACCTGGCTCGCCTGCAACGGTTCGATCGCATTGAGGGCCGATTCGAGGATCATCGCGCGGGCATTGACCGGTGCGGGTTTCGAGCGCTGCGGATGAAATATGCGGTCCCCGCGCCTGATCCGTTGCCCGCTCAACACGCATGTCCCTGATACCTTGGCGTTCGCGACCCGCCAGACCTGGGCGCCGTAGAAGCAGCTCGTCGGGTCCCGCCACGCAATGGTCACGGTGAGCGAGGTGGTCCGCTCAATCAGACTCACCTTCAGGTGAGGCAAGCCGCTAGTACCTGGCATCGCCTCGAAACCATAGGATGATCCGCGTTTTGGCACGGGCGTCGTATCAACGCCCGCATTCGGGCATCGTAATCCCGATGACAACAGTCGTATCGTCTGAACCCACGGGTCGACTTGGCTAACCAGCATGGCCGCGCTCCTTACGAATCGAAACGTAACGTTTAATTCTCACTGAACGGGACGCCGCGCCGGTAACAACGCATTAAGCGCACCGAACAGACGCCCAATGACTCAAGCGCCTTGGGTACGGTTGCCGCTGCGTCTCTCTCCCTGGCCATGCTCGATGTGGCGGCTCGTCAATCTATCGGCCCGTGCGTCCGCGTATTTGCTCCGAAGCCATGATATGGCGATTGAGGTGTGGACAGAATGCACGTTTTAGGAAAAGGGCTTTTTCCGCGGCAACATTTCTGGCATGAGCCCGATTGCTTCCGTGTCTGCGCCCAACGACCGGCACAACCGCATTCTTGCGCGACGTGCCTACGGTCTGCGCCCAGTTGGTTCGCTCATGCGGCGAGGCGCATGAGCGTCTGTTGAACGCTGGCCGCCGTAGCGTAGCCCGAACTGAGCTGCCCAATCTTTCCGTTCAGATCAACAAACAACGATGGGAAGCCCGACACGCCCAGACGCCGGGTCAGTGCGAAATCTGCACGAGTTGCCTGTATCGCTTCGTCCGAGGACCAGACGGTGAGGAACGCATCGGCGTCGACGTCGAACCCCGCCGCCTTCAACGCCGACGCGCCGATCTCCGCGAGAATCCGACCGTCCGTGGTATCAAGTCCATCAACATAGAATGCCCGCTGAAACGCGCCGAAGACCGTCAATAGATTGACCGTAGGCTTGATCAGACGGGCCGTTACCACGGCGCGGCAGACCGGTTCAGTGTCATAGACAAAGTTCTTCCTCGCAAGCAACGCGTCGCGATTGAATTGCGCGCCGCTCAGTTGCTCGACGCGGGCCCAGTGCGTCAGGCGAAACTGCTTGCCCGCGTCATCCAGAACTTGCGTGGAACCTGCGGCCAGGCCACCCAGCACAACCTGTACTTCAAGGTCGGGCATCGCCTCTACGATGGTTGTCATCTCTTTGTGGAAGCCATAACACCATGAGCACATTGGGTCGCCTACAAATATGAGTTTCATAGCTGATTCCGTAAAATTTCTCTGTTGCGCAGGCCCGTTGCGCCGATCTTGAGGAACACGGTGATACGCCGCCGGGTGAAGTCTGTCGAAAAGGATCATAGAACCGAACCGTGGTGCCACGAACCAGGCTAGCCTCAATTCACTTTTTACACCGTGTAACCAGGAGCTCATTACTCGCCGATAGCTGGTCTACTCGCATCGACATCCTCGAGACCGGATTTCGCTCCTATTGGATATACGGCCGTATGAGTTCCACACGCTTTTTCAGAGGCCATGCCACCCGTTCGTACAATGTCTTTCAGCGGCTGGGCCGTGTACCTTGATCTCATGGCGAGTGCGAGCGTCTCGCGCGCCACCGATCAGGAGGGCGAGTCGTGAATGCAAGGGAAACAGCAGATCCGGTGATCAGTCTGCACGGCGACGCGCTCCCGTCAAAACCGCGCTGGATTCAGAGCGACGCCGACACAGTAAATGCACGCTCCGAGCGGATATTCAAAACACTCGTACTTGTCGTCTGCGGGTGGTCGTTGATTGAGGCGCCGCTAGAGTTGGGTGTATCCGACGTACACGCGGGGTTGGTCGCCCTGCTCCTGTCGAAGCTCGTGGTGCTCGGCACAGGTCTCGCTGCCGTTGCCAAAGCACGCTTTGCTCGCGAAACTTTTGCGTTTCTCTGCGGCGCGAGCGTGTTGGCGATCGCACCCGCACTACCGATGGAATTCAACCATTCCTTCGCGATAGCAATCTTCTCGTCGATCGAATGCTTCAGCAAGGCCGCGTGCGTGATCGCACTCGGCGTCGCATCGTCGCGAGAAAAGCAGTCGCGCCAGCAATAGCCACATCGAGTCTTCAGGACTCACCTATCCCAAAGTATGAATCGATCTTCGGATACGCAGGATACGACTTCCGTCATGCCGACCGCTCGATTCGTCAGAAGAAACGGAATCCTTGCTTTATTGCCTTCGAGCTACCGGGCAACGGTATGAGTTGCCGCTCAATGACATCAGGAAAGACCATGCGCAACGGGTAGCGATAAGCGCGAGCATTGCTTACTATACGAAAAGTATCGGCGTCACTTAGCGTAACGAACTTTTCGAAGATCGAGCGATGAAACATGACAACGTTGGGGCGGGAAGTCAATCATTGCCGGACTCGCTTGTGTATGTGGTCGACGACGACGAGTCCATTCGAGGCGCCCTAACCTCTCTACTCATGTCAGTCGGCATTCACGTGCGGGCGTTCGAATCGGCCGACGATTTTCTGGCCACGGACATGCCGGACGTGCCGAGCTGTCTCATTCTCGACGTTCGTCTGCGCGGCACGAGCGGCTTGACCCTGCAGCAGGAGCCCTTTAAAGAGAGTGTTCGATTCCCGGTCATATTTCTGACCGGGCACGGCGACATCGAGATGTCCGTCAAGGCCATGAAGGCGGGCGCCTTCGATTTCATGACAAAGCCGTTCAAGGATCAGGATCTGATCGATACGATCGCCGCTGCCTTGAAAAGGGATATTGAATTAAAGCGTCAGGAAAGGATCGTTGCGGGCATCCGTCAAACATACGATTCGCTGACAGCGCGCGAGCGGGAAGTCATCAGGCTGGTCGCCGACGGGCTGTTGAACAAGCAGATCGCCGACCTCCTGTGCCTGAGCGAGGTAACGGTCAAGATCCATCGGGCCCAAGCGATGCATAAGCTGCAGGCGCGCTCAGTGCCTGATGTCGTCAGGAAGTTACAGCAGGTGCTGCCTCTGCACTAAGTGCGAGTCAGCCATTTCTGTATTCGCTGCACTCTCGCCGCCATCTTCGGCCGGGATCGATCCCGGCTAATACGAACTGTCACTAAAATCATTCTAAGGTCTTATTGTCGCCTCGTCCGTAGGCCTGTAATTTGCCTAAAGGATTCAGCCTTTCTGAATCCTTTCGATGCCGTACGGACTCGAGATGAGAACAAAGCGCTCTCCTGCAGTTATCGGGGTAGTGGACGACGACGAATTCGTCCGGATGGCGACATCCAGTTTGCTTCGTTCGGCAAACTGGAGAGTCATTGTCTATGAGTCCGCCAACCATCTTCTGGGTGATACGCGCCGATCGGAACTGAAGCTTGTTGTCGCGGACATTCACATGCCGGGCGTGGACGGTTTCGCGCTGCTTGAATCGATCAAGCTATGGAAGCAGCCTGTTCCTGTCATTTTCATTACTGCCTATGCGACGCAGGAGCTTCTCGAGCGAGCCGAAGCCGGCGGAGCCGCCGGTTTCTTCTCAAAGCCAGTGGACGACGCACGACTGCTCGCGCTGATTGGCGCGATATTGCAGAAGTAACCTGGCCGAAGGTCCGTCCGTTTGTCAGCGTGTAGCGCGATCGCCTAAACGTTGCCCGGATGCGAGACGTTGCCTGGCGCAGGCAACGTGAACTGAAAAGTGGCGCCCCCGGCGGAGTTCGACGTCACCCATAATCGTCCGCCGTGACTTTCCACAATCGAACGGCAGATCGGCAGTCCCATTCCCAGGCCGTTGGGTTTGGTCGTAAAAAATGCCTCGAAGACGCCTTCCAGATGTTCGGCGTCCAGACCTGGTCCAGAATCCTCCACGCTAATGCAGAGTTCGTTTGCACCGGACTGGCCGGTTCGGATCAAAAGCGTTCGCTCGCCGACGTCCATTGCACTCATCGCTTCAAGGGCGTTGATCATGAGATTGAGCATCACCTGTTGCAGTTGTACCCGATCGCCCTGGATCTGCGGCAATCCATCAACCAGCTGAACGACGAGCTCGACGCCGTGCTTGCTGGCTTCACTTCGCATGAACGCGATCAACTCGAGAATCGCTTCGTTGATGTCCAAGCCGTCTTTTCGCTGCGGCTCCTTTTTAAAGAAAGCGCGGGTGCGGTCGACGATGTTATTGGCGCGGCCGCCATCCGCGACAATCCGGTTGAGCGCCTGACGCACTTCGTCGAGATTGGGCGGGCGCGCCGCCAGCCAGCGTAAGGCCGCACTGGCGTAGGCAACCGTTGCGGTGATGGGTTGCTTCACTTCGTGGGCAATCGATGCCGATAACTGCCCCATCGTCGCCACGCGGTTTGAATGCGCCAGTTCCATCTGGAGTCCGAGATATCGCCGTTCGCTATCGCGCACGTCCTGTTGCGCCCGCTTCTGATCGGTCAGGTCGAGTATGAAAGCGACGCCCTGCCCTTCACGATCGCCGAACGCCGCCGCGCCGACCAGCACGGGCACCCGGCTGCCATCCTTGCAAAAGTACTCTTTCTCGAACGGTTTAGCGCTTCCGGCGGCCGTCAATTCCGCTCTCACCAATTCGTCGAGGTCACGCCACTCGGGCGGAGTCAAATCGGGCCACCGTATACGCCCTGAGAGCAGATCTTCCCGGCTGTAACCCACAATGCGCAGAAAAGCGTCGTTGGCTTCGACGACGTTGCCCTCAAAGTCCCAAATGTGGATCCCAATGATGTTCGAGTCCACCAGGCGCCGAACCTTTGCCTCGCGTTCCTGAAGGTCGGCATACAGACGGGTGTTCTCGAGTGAAATGGCGGCCTGTGATGCCAGCAAATCGAGCAGCGACGAGCGGCGCGCCGTAAAAACATGCGAAGTGGCCGTGTTCTCGAGATACAGCAGGCCGCCGAGTTTGCCCTGTCTGACCAGAGGCAGGCAGAATACGGACCGAGTGGCGCCGCTCGCCAGGTAGCTGTCCTGGGAGAACATGTTGGGTATCAACGCATCGTCGATGATGACGCTCTTTTGCGTGTGGATCACGTAACGCAGAATGGCGGCAGGGACGGCAGAATTGCCAGGCGGCTCCCGGTTCAACTCGATCCCGTTTCCATTGATGCGCGCCTCTGCCTCGATCCGGTAGCCGTTCGGCTGCTGCAGGACAACTAACAGGCCCCGATCGGCGCCCGCGGTCTGCAGCGCTATCGTCATCAGCCGCTCGATCAGACCTGTCAATTCGATCTCGCTGGAAAGGGCTTGAGAGGCCTTGAGCAGGGTCGCGGCGTCGAACTGCCGCCAATCGAAGCTGAGTGTCGACGTAGCATTGCTCCCGTCCTGATTGGCGAGGCGCGGGAATTGCCCGTCGAGTTGCGCGACTTTGCCGTCCGCGCCCCAAAAGGCGAAGCAATGACGCGCGTTGCGCAAATACGCATCGGCGCTCGTCCTCAGACCGCTGCTTAGATAGAAGCGGCCGGCAAGTTCGTTGGCGATGCCTTCGTGGTGTAGAAAACCATTTTCATGAGCGGAGTGGACCGCCTGTTCGTAAAGGCGCATGGCGTCGAGATCCCGGCCCTCCAGACGTGCGAGCTCCGCGCAAACCAGCGCGTAGCGGTTCTGATAGTTCTCCGGGCAGTGCTCAGCCCACGTTGCGAGCTTCTTGAGTTTCGCCGCAAGCATGCGCCCATAGACTTGCTGCTGTTCCTCGGATGCCTGCGGATAAAGCGCCGTCAACGTGAGCGCATGAAAGAAGTGATAGGTCGGTTCGATCGCCAGTGCCATGACAGAACTGAGGACCGCCTCCGCCCGGTCCGCGGCCTCCAGCGCGTCGGCATACCGGCCGTCGAGGAAGGCAAGCATCACCTTGATGATGCGATAGACGCCGATAGCGCAGCCGAAATTCGATCTGATGATGGCCTCGAAGCAGGCTGCTTCGTCGAACGTCTCGTCGTTCAGATTCAACGGTTCGGTCGTCTTGCCGCGCAGACTGATGACGAATTGCCGCTCGACCCGGATCAACTCGTACACCGCGTCGTTGTGGCTCTCCCGCGCGAGCGCCGCGTACTTTTCCGAGAGCGTTTGCACGTCCTCGAGGGCGGCGCCTTTCTCGATGGTCTGCCAAACCGCGTTGAATGCGACGTTGCCTGCAAAAACGAGGTCGCCCACTTCCAGGCACGCAGCGGTCGCCCGTTCGAGAACCGGCAGATTCGCGGCAATGTGGCAGCGCCAGAAATTGACGTGGGCGCCGTACAGGTGAAGCAGCTTTCCATTCAGGCGCCGATTGCCGAACTTCTCGTTCAGCTTGAGCGACATCTCTGAAAATTGCACCGCGGTGGGGATATCTCCGATCAGAGACACCAGCATCAGCGCGTAATTGCCGTAAGCAAAACTGGAGTTCTCGGTATTGCCGTGCTGCAGGGAGAGATTGACCGCCTTGAGGGTGATGAGCGGGTAAAACGCCGGCCGCGCGGCAAAAGCGCAGTTCATCGCCTGAAGGAGAAGGTTGACGATTGCACGGATCGCGGGATCCGTCGCCACCGGCACCTCGACCAGTTCGCCGATGGGACGCCCGGCCTGATTGACGCGAATGTCCCGCAATCCGTCATCGACGGCCGCCTGGATGTCCTGATCCGTCTCAGGAAAGAGGATGCCGAAATCGCGCAGCGCAACCAGCGCGACCGCGAAGCTCTCGTCATATCTCCCGGCGAGCTGATACAACTCGATCCGCAGGCTGAAGACCTTCGCACGATCGAGATTGGAGCGTGCTCTCGTGAGCATCATGTCGGCCAGCGCGTCGGCTTCCGCAAAATCGCCGGCCAGATATTCGCACTCCGAAAACGCGAGATAGAGTTCGAACGTGCTGTCGTAGCGCTGCGTCCACGCATCCGGCGACAGCAGCGCCACGGCTTGCGCCAGATAGCTGCGAGCGGCCGCGTAGGCGGTCGAATTCATCGCGCGCCGGCCCGCGCTGAGGTTCAACTCGACGACCTGCTCACGCTCCGGCTCCGCCTGGATCAGCGCCGCGCCGCGATTGAGATGGTTGACGATATCGAAGATGGGATCCTCGAGCGCTTCCGGCGGGGTCCGCGACACCAGCGCCCGGCCGATCCGCAGATGCGCGGCCGCCCGCTCGTCGGCGGGAATCAGCGCATAAGCGGCCTCCTGCACGCGGTCGTGTGCGAATTCATAGGCGTTGCCCACGCGAAAAACGAGACCCGTCCGCACGGCTTCCCACAGGTTCGTGTGCATCTTCTCTTCAGAGCCGCCCTGAACCCACGTCAGTGCGGTGACTTCAGCGACGTTGCCGAGACACGCCAGTTGCCCCAACGCGTCGCGCGTCAGCGCAGGCAAGCGGCTCAGCTTCGCCGCCATCAGATCGGCGACGTTCTCGGTAAAACCCTTCGCGCGAATGCGTGGCAAATCCCAGCACCACGCCGCGGCGCGCTGATCGAATGTGAGCAGGTCTTCATCGGCGAGCGCCGTCAGAAACTGGATCGCGAAGAATGGATTGCCGCCGGTCTTCTCGTGCACCAGTTGCGCGAGCGGCCCGGCTGTCGCGCTGTCGCAGTGAAGCGAATCGGCCACGAGTTGCGTGACGCTGTCCGGTGTGAGCGGCGCGAGCTCTATCTGCTGCACCTTTCTTTCGGCGTGGCTGATCGACTCGAGCGTGCGCGCAAACGGGTGCGACGCGTCCACCTCATTGTCCCGGTAGGCGCCGACCAGCAGAACGTGCTTCACGTCCGGATGCGTGACGAGGTGGGCAAGCAGGTCGAGCGTCGCCGTATCGACCCATTGGAGATCGTCGATAAACAGCGCGAGCGGATGCTCAGGTCGCGCAAACACGCCGAGAAAACGTCGAAATACCATCTGGAAGCGGTTTTGCGCATCCTGCGGCGGCAGAGCCGGCGCCGGTGGCTGCTCGCCGATGATGAGCGCGAGCTCGGGGATCAGCGTCACGATCAGCTGACCGTTGGGACCGAGCGCTTCCATTAGCGCGTGCCGCCATGGCTCGACCTCTGCGTCGCTCTGGCTCAACAGGTTGCGCACGAGCGTCTGGAAGGCCTGTGCAAAAGGCACATACGGAATGTCACGTTTGTACTGGTCGAACTTGCCGGACGCGAACAGGCCGCGTGGCGGCACCAGCACCCTGTGCAACTCGTTGACGACCGACGACTTGCCAATGCCCGGATAGCCCGAGATAAGCACCAGTTCGACCGCCCCGCTACCCACGACACGATCGAATGCTGTCACGAGCGCTTCGATCTGTGCCTCGCGTCCGTACAGTTTTTCGGGAACGAGCAACCGGTCGGACGCGTCGTGCGCCCCCAGCGGGAACGGGTCGACGCGCTGGTGCGCCTCCCATGCCGCGAGGCACGACCGCAGGTCGGCTTCGACACCCGCCGCGGTCTGGTAACGATCCTCGGCGGCCTTGGCGAGGAGTTTCAGCACGATGCCCTCGACCGCCTTCGGAATACCGTCGACGCGCTCGCCTGGCGGTGCCGGCCTGCGCGCAATATGGCAATGAATCCATTCCATCGCGTCCGATGCGGTGAACGGCAGCGAGCCGGTAAGCATCTCGTACAGTGTGACGCCAAGCGAGTAGAGATCGCTGCGCGTGTCGATCGAACGGTTCATGCGGCCCGTCTGCTCAGGCGCCATATACGCGAAAGTCCCGGCGACGATCTCCGGCGGCGCGGGCGGCTGATGTTCGTGCGGCAGTTGCGAGGCGATGCCGAAGCCGGTGAGCCGCACGTTGCCGTTCCCGTCGACGAGCACATTCGCCGGCTTGATGTCTTTGTGAACGAGCCCGCATCGGTGAACGTGACCGACTACTCTCGCCAGATTGACGGCGATGCGCAAAAAACGCGTGAGCTCCAGCGGACGGCCGAGTGAGCGATGGAGGGGCTCGCCGCCGTCGTCGTCGAGAACGAGCATGGGCGGCTCTCTGCGGTGATAGAGCGCGAGCGGCTGAGCGGCCCAGCTGGAATCGAGCAACGAGGCCAATCCGTATTCGTGCTCGAGCCGTGTAATGCTCTGCGTGACCGTACGGGTGGCGACCAGCGCGAGCACCGAGACGGGATGGCGGGGTCTCCGGGCTCGATACAGGGAGAAGTCGCCGTCATCGTGCAGCGGCTCCAACTCATATCCGGTGAGATCCACGGTGGACTCCACTGTCGACCGGAGCTAGTGGTTTGGCGATCGACCGGAGCGGGCCGTCGACCAGAGTTGGCGCTTTAGCGCTTACTCTGGTTCATAGCGCGCTACTCTGGTCCCATGCAAAGCACTGACTCCGATCCCATGCAAGATGGTTGCTGTAAGGCTGCGAATTCCATTTAGAAATTATTGTCCACGCTTCCCGCCTTCCCGGCTATTGCTTGCACCGCCGTCCCATTTATTGGATCACCGCCGGCGTGACGCCAGAAACCGGACCCAAAAAACGGCATGCGCGACGCGCTTCTCGCGCGTGCAGCATGCCGCTACATCAGGCTGGAGCCTTCCGATACGCCGCACTGAAACAACCCGGCGACGCGGGCCACTTACTGCTGCGGCAACGCGTAGGCAATCACATAGTCGCCAAGCTTCGTGCCGAACGAGCCATGCCCGCCCGCCGCGATCACGACGTACTGACGGCCGTTGATCGAATAGCTCATCGGCGTGGCCTGGCCGCCCGCGGGCAAGCGGGCCTCCCAGACCTGTTTGCCGTTGTTCACGTCGAACCCGCGAATGTAGTTGTCCGCCGTCGCGCCGATAAACGCGACACCGCCCCCGGTGACGATCGGACCGCCCAGCATCGGCATGCCCATCCTGAACGGCAGCGGAATCGGCGAACTGTCGCGCACGGTGCCAATGCGCTTCTTCCACACGATCTCATTGGTCTTGAGATCGATCGCGGAGATGTAGCCCCATGCCGGCTGCTTGCACGGCAAGCCGAACGGCGAGAGGAACGGGTTGATCACCACGCCGTACGGCAGGCCGTATTGCGGCTGGATGCCTGACTCCGTGCCGCTGCCCTTGGCGCCTGGCACCGGCTCCAGCGGATTGCCCGGGCCGCGCGGAATCAGACGCGAGACGAACGGCAGCGCGATCGGGTTCGCGACGGCGAACTGGCGATCGGTGTCGACGGCAATGCCGCCCCACTCGAACATGCCCAGGTTGCCCGGGAACACCAGCGTGCCCTGCAGCGATGGCGGCGTGAACGTGCCTTCATACCGCAGCTTGTGGAACATCACACGGCACACGAGCTGGTCGTACATCGTGGCGCCCCACATGTCGGCGTCGGTCAGGTCCTTCGACGGGCGATACGTGAGCTGCGAGAACGGCTGCGTCGGCGCAACGTGGTCGCCGGGGGCGGCGCCTTGCGGCACGGGCGTTTCGGGCGCCGGCACGACGGGGACACCCGTGCGGCGGTCGAGCACGAACAGGTTGCCGGTCTTGGCCGGCGCGTACACGACCGGCACGGTCTGGCCGTCCTTGCCGGTGATGTCGGCGAGCGTGGGCTGCGACGGCTGGTCCATGTCCCACAGATCGTGGTGCGCGGTCTGGTAGAACCAGGCGAGCTTGCCGGTCGATGCGTTGAGCGCGAGCAGGCCGCTGGCGTAGCGCTCCTGATCCGGCGTGCGGTTGCCGCCCCAGATGTCCGGCGTCGTGACGCCCATCGGCAGATAGACGATGTCGAGTTTCGCGTCGTAGGCGGACGGTGCCCACGAGTTGGGCGAATTCCACGTGTAATGCTCGCCCGCGCCCGGAATGTGATTCGGATCCTTCGCGCCCGGATCGAACGCCCAGAGCAATTCGCCCGTGCGCACATCGAAGCCGCGGATGACGCCCGACGGCTCGCGGTTCGAGAAGTTGTCCTCGACCGCGCCCGCCACGACGATCACCTTGCTGGTGATGATCGACGGCGAAGTGGGCTCGTACATGCCCGGCGTCGTGACCGGCTGGGCGTGTTGAAGGTCGAGGTCGCCGTGGTTGCCGAAGCCCTCGCAACGTTGGCCTGTCAGCGCGTCGAGCGCATAGAGGTGGCCGTCGTTGACCGGCAGGTAGATGCGGTGCGTACAGGCGGCCGTGGCATCGCTCGCTGGGGTGGTAGCGGCTGCGGCGGCGTCGCTTGCTGGCGCGGCGGCAGTTGCGGCGGTATCGCTCGTCGGCGCGGTAGCGGCTGCTGCTGTATCGCTCGACGGCGCAACCGCGGGTGCGGCCGCCGTGGCGCTAGCCGACAAATCGACATACGACACGCCGCGGCACGTCACGTGCTGGAACGACGGATCGGCCTGCAGCTTCGGATCGAACTTCCACTTGAGCGTGCCCGTCTTCGCGTCGAGCGCGAACAGAATCTGATGCGGCGAGCATAGGTAAAGCAGATCGCCGATCTTGATCGGCGTGACTTCGTTGGTAATCTCGACAGGATCGTTGGGCCCTTTCATATCACCCGTGCGGAAGGTCCAGGCCACCTGGAGATCCTTCGCATTCTCAGGCGTGATCTGCTGCAACGGCGAATAGCGCGTGCCTTCCTGGGTGCGCCCATAGGCGGGCCAGTCGGCGGCGTCGATCCCGGTGCTGGCGCCACTCGCGGGCGCAGCAGCGCTCAGTGTGCCGTTGACCTGCTGCGGATCATTGAAGTTCGCGTACACGAGCACGCCCGCCCATGCCACGAGCGCGACCACGAGCGACGCGACACCCAGCTTGCGCTCGCCCTCCAGCCGCCAGCTCATGAGCAGCAGCAACCATACGCCGAAGATGACGAGCACACCGGAGCGCGGCGCGAGCGCCCAGAAGTCGGGCCCCGACTCCAGCAGAGCCCAGATCGCCGTGCCGATCAGCACGAGCGCATAAAGCACGAGCGCGGCGGGACTGCGCCGCCAAAGCAGCCAGGCCACGCCCAACAGCACGATGCCTGTGATGAGATAGTAGGCGGAGCCGCCGACCGCGAGCAGCCATGCGCCACCGATCAGCAGATAGAGCGCGGTCAGCACCGTAAAGAGCAATGTGATGACGCCGATCACGCCCCGCGAATTCGACTGACTGGTCATGATGATCTCAACCCTCTTGAGTGGATGCAGCCTGCCGCCAGTACCGACGCCGAATTCACGCGCCGGAGCACGGTAAAAAGCATATCAGAACGTGTGCATCATTCCGACGTACACGCCGGTTTGCGATTCGCCGGCTATCGGGCTCGTCGGCGAGGACGAATCGCGCGGCGTCGCGAACACCGAGAACGTACCGTTCCTGCTGTTGTTCACGTAGGCGACGGTCCCGTAAAGAAAGGTACGCGAGTCTAGGTTATAGGTGGTCCCGAGTGCATAGAGCAAGGCATGGCTGCCAGGATCGTGCGAAGCATCTCCGGTACCTTCGCCTACCCGGATATAAAAGCCCGCCGCCGTCATGGCCCAGCGTGGCGTAGCCTGATAGGTGGCGCCCAGCCAGTAGTGGTCGGCGCTGTCGGCCACGCCTGCGGGCGAATCGGGCGCCGCGTAGTGCGTGTAGGCCGCCTGGATCTTGAACTTCTGCACGCGCACGTTCGCACCGACGAAATACTCGCGCGAGGCCGTGAAGATGTTGGATAAGCGCCCGCTCGAATCGCGTAGCTCGTCGTAGATGCCGCGCACGTCGAAGAGCGGTGAATGGTACGTGAGCATGATGCCGTCCGAGCGGCCGAACTCGCCTTCGGCGCCGTTGTTGAAGCCGCTCGCCTGATTGCCAAAGGCATACTGGCCCTGAACGTCGAAGCCATGAAAGACCGGGCTGTGGTACTCGACGTTGTTGCTGGTCTGCTGCCAATTGCGCCCGCGCACGAGCGAAGCCGACGACACGGCCTGCTGCACGAACGGATCGAATTCCCAGACACCGTCGCTGTCGATAAAAAGATTGCGCCCGGCCTGCAACTGGCCCCACGTCTCGTTCTTGAGGCCGACATACGCGCGGCGCGAGAAGAGCCTGCCGCCGCCAGTCGTGCCGTTCATGATCTGCAGCGCGGTTTCGAGGTCAAACAGTGCGGACATGCCGCCACCGAGATCTTCGGTGCCCTTGAAGCCCAGCATGCTGGTACCCCAGTCGCCGCCTTCCGCGCTCCAACGGCTCGAACTGCCACCCGTGCCGTTGGCAATGTGATTCAGGTATTCGACACCGCCATCGACACGGCCATACAGCGTCACGCTCGATTGTGCCGAAGCAGCCGTGCTGGCCGCGAGCAGGACGATACCGCACAGTTGATATTTCACGAGAGGTTCCAGGTTGATTCTCCTTTCGTTCTCCTTTCTGCCCGAGCCTCCGCTGTGCTGATGGATAGCGTCGTCAGGCACGAGTCAAAGCCGGACCGCCAACACAATCGCTCCCTCCAACCCTCGTTGTGATTCGCCCGGATCGTTGAGCACTGCCATGACGTACCAAACATGGGAATGCACTCTGAGTCTGCATACTACGAGGCGCAGCGGCCACTTGGTATGACATATTTGTTGTAGCCGGTTACCCTGAATCGCTTGCGGATCTGCTGGAAGAGCCGCAATAACAATGGTCACAAGAATCGTCACGCCGCGGATGCGCGGGTGCAATGCAGTCCACCTTCAAAAGCCAGGCGGCATAGAACGTCGTCAAGGCGATGTTTCGAGTTGCAGCTTGCTTGCCTGCCTGACCAGAGTGGCAAATGAACCCGCCTGCATTTTTCTCATGATGTTGCCGCGATGCACCTGCACGGTGTATTCGGTGATGCCGAGGATGGCTGCCGCCTGCTTGTTGAGCAAACCGCTCGCGAGTAACGGCAACAGTTCCTGCTCACGAGGCGTCAGCGATCGATAGAGCGCCTGCAGCATCGCTGCCTCTTCCGCCTCCTTGCGAAGGACGTGCGCCGTGGCAAGCGCCACCTCGACCGCGCGTATCAACGCATCCTCATCGAGCGGCTTGGTGAGGAAATCGACAGCCCCGCTCTTCATGGCAAGGACCGCGGACGGCACATCGCCTCTTCCAGTAATGAAAATAACGGGAATCGAAGAGTCCATGCCGACAAGCTTCTGGACTTCCAGGCCATTCATGCCTGGCATTCTCATATCCACGATCAGACATGCAACGACGTTGTGATGCGGCGTGTCCAGAAACGCTTCGCCAGAGTCGAATATCTGGACATCTCTTCCGTTTGCGCGCAACAGCGCAGCGAGTGCTTCTCGCACGCGTGTGTCGTCGCCGACCACATAGACCAGTTCGCTCGCGCAGTCCATGAAACCCCTCTATCGTTAGCGCGTGCCTCACCCGACAGGCTTAACGCGGCGTCCATACGATTCCGCCATGCGCGTGCGACCACGCGACCGGGTCCTTGAGAAACGCTTCCAGTTCGTTCAGCGAGCGTTCGTCGACGAGCCCGTCGCTTCTGGCAGCAACGAGCACGTCGTGCCAATTGGCCAGCGAATGGACGCTCACTCCCCAGCGGTCCAGCATTCCTGCCGTCGGGAACACGCCGTAGTCGAATACCACGAAGATGTCCTTCATCTTCGCGCCGACTTCGTGCAACGCGCGGCAGAACTCCCGCTTCGACTCTCCCGCAGCCATCAGGTCGTCAATCAACAGTACGCGGTCGCCGGTTTCGATCACGCCTTCGATTTGCGTCGAGAGGCCGAGGCCTTTGGCCTTCTTGCGCACGTACTGCATCGGCAATTGCAGGGCGTCCGCAATCCAGGCCGCCATCGCGATGCCACTCGACTCCGCGCCGACAATTGCGTCGATGCCCTCGAGACAACCACGCTCACGCAGCAGTTGCAGGCTTTCGCCGACCAGCGCGTGCCGCAGCTTTGGAAACGAGATGAGCCGCCGGCAATCCATGTAGACCGGGCTAGTCCATCCTGATGGCAGGCGGAATGGTTCATCGACGCGGAACTGAACACAACCGGCTTCGATGAGAGCCCTGGCGACGGTCGTGGTCAGTCCGAGCTCCGTGCGTGAAATCGACATACATACTCCGATACTTGTGTTGGCCTGCGCGTTGAAATCACTTTGCAACGGCATCCTGTTCTGCGCCTGCACCCGCGGCAGCAATCAGATCGACAAGGCTGCCGTAAATGCGGGGCTGAATGAGTGCCTCCGGGCGAAGCGCCTCGTCGAGTTGCGCGCCGGTCATCAACTGTCGACGAAGCACGACTTCCCTGATGGTCGTGCCGTGCGCATGCGCTTCCGCCGCAACGGAGGTCGCATTCTTGTACCCGATGTACGGGTTCAGCGCCGTGGCCAGCGCGAGCGAGCGCTCCATGGTCTCGCGCAGATGCCCGGCATTCGCCGTAATACCCTTCACACACTTGTCAGCGAGCGTGATGCACGCCGCAGTGAGATGTTTGAAACTGCGAAACAGCGCATAGGCGATGATCGGTTCGAAGGCATTGAGCTGAAGCTGGCCGCCTTCCGCGGCAAACGTCACGGTGATGTCGCTTCCAAACACCTCGAACGCCACCTGATTGACGACCTCCGGGATAACCGGATTGACCTTGCCGGGCATGATCGAAGAACCCGCCTGCATCGGCGGCAGGTTGATTTCACCGAAGCCTGCTCGTGGTCCGCTCGAAAGCAGGCGCAGGTCGTTACAGGTCTTCGAGAGTTTCACGGCGATACGCTTGAGCATTCCGGAAATCTGAACGAACGCACCGCAGTCCTGCGTGGCTTCGATCAGGTTTGGCGCTGTGCTCAGTTCGATACCCGTGATCCGTTGCAGCGCTTCGAGCGCCTTCTGTGCGTAATCGGGGTGAGCGGTGATGCCTGTGCCGATGGCGGTGGCACCGAGGTTGATTTCCCGAATCAACGCCG
Source organism: Paraburkholderia sp. RL17-347-BIC-D (assembly GCF_046027915.1). NCBI lineage: Bacteria > Pseudomonadati > Pseudomonadota > Betaproteobacteria > Burkholderiales > Burkholderiaceae > Paraburkholderia > Paraburkholderia sp. RL17-347-BIC-D. The sequence continues at coordinate 154,331 of NZ_JARESS010000014.1, read as the reverse complement.
ACGCCTCACGCAGACGCGCCATATCTTCTTCGAGCATGACCGCGTAGGTTGAAAACTCCTGACCCAGCGTCATTGGAACTGCGTCCTGCAGTTGCGTGCGGCCAAGCTTCAGCAAACCCGCAAACTCCAATGCTTTTTCATCGAATGCCGCATGCAGTTGCGCCATGGCTTCGAGCAGATGCTCGATGGCAAAGAATGTGGCGATGCGTAAAGCCGTGGGATAAACGTCGTTCGTGCTTTGTGCGAGATTGACGTGTTCGTTCGGGTGAAGATGCGCGTACTCGCCCCGCTTGTGGCCCATCAGTTCGAGCGCACGGTTGCAGATCACCTCGTTGGCGTTCATGTTGGTCGAAGTGCCCGCGCCGCCTTGGATCACGTCCACGACGAACTGCTCATGCAGGTGACCTTCACGTATCTCAATACACGCGGCGACGATCGCATCGCGCAATGTTGGCGACAGCAGGCCGAGTTCAGCGTTAGCAACGGCTGCAGCCTGCTTCACTGCGGCAAGTGCGATGATCAGATTGGGATAGCACGAGACGGTCGTCCCCGAAATCTCGAAGTTTTCTTTCGCTCGTAACGTATGCACGCCGTAGTACGCTTCTTGCGGCACTTGTCGCTCGCCAAGAAGGTCATATTCAACGCGGAACTCCTGATTGCTCATAGCTCTCTCCGGCGGGTCTTTTACTAGGCGTTCGAGTGGTCGACGAGGCGCCAGGGCAATTCGCCGCCTCCCATGAATGTTTCAATCGATTTGCCGTCACCGAGTTCGACGCTTCGTGGCGCGTCATTGCGTTCTCGTGTCAGCGTCACGGTGCCTTCGTTCGGTGGAAGGCCATAAAAACGGCGGCCGTTGTCGCTTGCGAAGGCCTCAAAGCGGTCGAGCGCATGTTCTTCGTCGAACACCGTCAGGTAGGCCTCAAGGGCTGTCGGCGCGCTAAAGATACCGGCGCAACCGCACGCGGCTTCTTTGGCGCCGCGCTCGTGCGGTGCCGAATCAGTGCCGAGAAAAAACGACGGTGAGCCGGAAGTCGCGACACGCCGCAGCGCAAGTCGATGTTGCTCGCGCTTGAGGACCGGCAAACAGTAGTAATGCGGCCGCAATCCCCCGGTGAACATCGCGTTCCGGTTCAAAAGCAGATGCTGCGGTGTGATGGTCGCCGCGAGCCGGCCACTGGTGTCCGCGTCAACAAGGTCAGCGGCCTCTTCGGTGGTAATGTGCTCGAGCACGACCCTGAGCGCCGGAAACCTGTCGAGCAAGGGCTTGAGCGTGCGCTCAATGAACACAGTCTCCTTGTCGAAAACATCGATAGCCGGGTCGGTGCTTTCACCGTGAATGAGAAGCGGCATGCCCAGTTCCTGCATGACATCGAGCACGCTTGCGACCTTGTCGATGCCGGTCACGCCGTACTCGGAATGCGTCGTGGCGCCGGCGGGATACAGCTTCACCGCCGTGAACACGCGCGCCTCGAATCCCTTCCGGATTTCCGCAGGGTCGGTGTCGTCACACAGGTAGCATGTCATCAACGGCTCGAATGCAGAGCCTGCGGGCAATGCTTCGAGGATGCGCTCGCGATAGGCTCGCGCGGCTGCTACCGTCGTAACCGGCGGTTTGAGGTTGGGCATCACGATGGCGCGGCCGAACTGGCGCGCCGAAAACGGCAGCACGGTGCGAAGCATCGCGTCATCGCGCAAATGCAGATGCATGTCATCCGGGCGCCGGATGGTAATTGACTGAACCATGACTGTTCCTTGACCTGAGCGGACTCGTTAGAGATGGTCGATGGTGTCGGCAAGCACACGCACGCCAAGCATGAAATCGTCGATGTCCATCGCTTCATGCGGATTGTGGGAGCCGTTCTCGTTGCGGATGAACAGCATGCCGCTGGGAATACCCGCGTTTGCAAACAGCGACGCGTCGTGCCCCGCGCCGCTAGGCACGGTTTCGTAGGGCGTCGCCATGCGCTCGCAAGACGCGGCGAGCGCGGCGCAAATCTTCTCGTCCATCGTGGCGGGCGAAGACTCCAGGCGCCGGTCGAATTCGAATTGCACGCCACGTTCGCGTGAAATCGACGCGCACTCGGTACGCATCAACTGGTAGAACCCTTCGAGCGTGTCATGGCTCTTGCTGCGCGCTTCGAAGCTGAAGTGCACCGTGCCCGGAATACGCGAGATGGAATGCTCGGACGGGTCCGTACCCACGATGCCCGTCGTCACGACGAGGTCTATGCCGCGCTCGAGCAGCACGCGCCAGTGTTCGTCCAGCCTGGTGATCAGGTCCGCCACGGCGAACATCGCATCGTGACGCAGCCAGCGAGGGACTGCGCCCGAGTGACCCGCCTCGCCGACACAGGTAATCCGGTTATGCCGGACGTTGCCACGAATGCCCGGCACCACCCCGAGTGCAATCTTGCGGGCGACCATGATGGGGCCCTGCTCGATATGTAGTTCGAGATACGCTTTGGCGCTGGATTGATCGAAGAGCATTTCCTGAGACGCAATGGCGGCGGTGTCCGCGCCAACCTGCTCCATGTAGCTGGCGAGCGACTTGCCCGAGGTTCGATGCTTGAGTTCGAGATCCTGTGCGGAGAGCTTGCCGAAAAGGGAGCCCGAGCCCATATAAGCCTTGCCGAACCATGCGCTTTCCTCCCCGCGAAAGGCAATGACGCGCAGCGGCGTACCCGACGCTCGACCACTCTGCTTCTGCGCAACCAGGCAGAGTAAGCCCGCGATGATGCCGGCGAGGCCGTCGAAGTTGCCGCCTTGCGGCACCGAATCCATATGCGAGCCGACCCAGACAGCCGGCTGCTGCGTGTCGCTCTCGGGCAGACTGAAAATAAGGTTGGCGGCGCGGTCGACATCGACATGCAGCCCTTCCTTCTCGGCAAAGTGCCGCAGGTAATCGGCCGCTGCGGACTCGCCTTTGCCATAGCTGTCTCGCGTGACACCTACACCGTCGGATGAGAGTTCGCGAATATCATCGAAGAGTTGCTGCGCGAGCCCGGTGAGGTCAAGTATTTCCATGATGCCCGTCCATTTGCACAATGTGCCGGTGCTATCCGGCACTTTCCCGAAGGCACTCGGTGAGCGAGCCGCCTTCACGCAACGAGGATTCAGCCCGACTGTTGTGCAAACCGCAGCCAGCGGTCGCTCAACTGACGATCCAGCTTCACCTGGCCGGTCAGGTCCCGAATGCTCTCGACGCCCATTTCCGTGCAGTACGCCTCAAGACCGTCGATGATTTTCTGCATGACGCCCGGGTCGCGGAACGATGCCGTTCCAACCTGTACAGCACTCGCACCCGCGAGCATGAATTCGACGGCGTCTTCGGCGGTCTGGATACCGCCACAGCCGATAATCGGAATCCGCACAGCCCTATAGCACTGGTGAACAAGCCGCACCGCGATAGGTTTGATGGCGGGACCGGACAGGCCGCCCATCACATTGCCGAGCTTCGGCTTACGGGTCCGGACATCGATCGCCATGCCGAGCACCGTGTTGCCCATCACGATGGCGTCCGCGCCGGCGTCTTCGGCTGCCCGCGCGACGGCCGCGATATTGCTCGCATTGGGCGTGAGCTTGACCCAGAACGGGTGATCGGTGCGCCGGCGAATCGCCGACACCGCCTTGTAGGTCGTATCGGGCAGCATGGCGAACGCCATGCCGTCTGCTTCAAGATTCGGGCACGATATGTTCGCCTCGATCGCTGCCACTTCCGGCAACGACATCTCCTCGCAGGCCTCGGCAAACTCGTCGGCGGTATCGGCTGAAATGGAAACGACAACCGGCGTATCGAACTTCAGATACGGCGGCAGCACATGCTCGCGGTAATACTCGAGCCCCTTGCTCGGGATGCCTATCGAATTGAGCATCCCGCTGTAGCTATCCGCCACGCGCGGCGTGGGGTTACCCGCGCGCGACGTTGGCGACACGCTCTTCACCACGAGCGCGCCAAGACGATTGAGGTCCAGCGCTTCCTGGTATTCAATCGCGAAACAGCCTGACGCCGGCATGACGGGGTTGCGCAAAATCATGTTGCCAACCCGGGCGGTTAAATTAGCCAAATTCCACCTCCCCAACCACCTCGCGGATGGGAAACACTGGGCCTTCGCGACAGACGCGAAGGAATTTGCGGTCACCGTCACAATCGAACAGCCGCACGCATGAAAGACAAACGCCCATGCCGCACGCCATGCGTTGTTCCATCGCGACTTCGGCGGTGATTCGCGGATAGTCGGAAAGGACGCGCTGCAATAGCATCAACAGACGATGCGACCCACAGGTATAGACGGCATCAGGACGCTGCTGCTCGATGAGCTCACGCAGCAGCACCTCCATCGCTTCGACCGAAGACGTTCCGTCCGCATCGAAAACACTGCGGACATCCGCCGTCGCGCCCCGCAGAAACTCTTTTTCCATGAGGTCGGCCGGCGAGCGTGCCGACATGACGGCCGTGATGTCGACACCCGCTTGGGACGCTTCCTTGATGAGCGGAGCCATCGTGGCCAGACCGACGCCACGCGCGACCACGAGAATGCGGCGATAGTTGGCGCTGAAGGTGAAGGTGTTGCCCAACGGCCCGACGATGTCCATGTGACCGCCTTCGAGCAAGGTCGCCATCGCCTTCGTACCAACGCCCGTGACGTTGTAGAGAAACTCGATGCGGTTGTCTTCGGGACCCGCACCATAGACACTCATCGGGCGCAGCAGGAACGGTTCGTGTTCCAGCGTAGTCGGGCATTTGAGCTGGTAGAACTGCCCAGCCTTCGTGATTCGCGCGATGGGCGCGTCTGCTTCCAGACGGATGTACTTGTATCGCTGGTTGACCCAGTAGTGCTCTGCGACTTTGCAACGATAGGAAGCGACAATTGCGGCGTTCTCGACGCCGCACGGGCTTGCTGACATGATGACTCCACTCTTCGATAACGCTGCGGACCGGTCAGGGGAACAGAGCGGTTCGCAGCAAACTGTCTGGTTATTCCAGTTCCGCGCCCTTCAACTCGGGAATGAGAAAGATCGTTGCGACCATGTCGAGCACATAGATGCTTGCGAGCAGGCCAATCGCGAGTTGCAGCGAATAAGCAGCGGCGATACCACCTACGACGATAGGACCCAATCCGCCGACCGCGCGGCCGACATTGAAAAGGACGTTCTGTGCGGTAGCGCGCGCCGCTGTCGGATAGGCCTCCGACATCAGGGCACCGTAGCCGCCAATCATTCCGTTGACGAACATGCCCATGAGCGCGCCGGCCCACAGCATCACGCCTGGGTCTGAGAGCTTCGAATAGGTAATGACCATCGCCACCGCGCCAGCCTGGAAGAGCAGGAAGGTCGGCTTGCGTCCAATGCGGTCCGCCAGCTGGCCGAAGATATAGACGCCGACCATCATTCCGACGATGGTCACCGACGTCCAGAGCGCCGACTTGGTGAGACCAAATCCAAGCGTCCTGGCGAGGTAAGTCGGTAGCCAGATCATGATGCCGTAGTAGCCGAAGTTCTGGACCGAACACAGAATGACGATGCCGAGACTCGTGCGGGCGGTGCGTCCGTCGGCGATGAGCAGCCTGAAGGCGTTAGGCTTCCTGGCTGATGTCTTCGCACTCCGCACGAACACTTCAGGCTCATGCAGCTTGTTGCGCACGACCCATGCAACGAGTGCCGGCGCCACGCCAAGCAGGAACATGCCGCGCCAGCCGATATGCGGAAGCAGCAGCGGCGTGAGTAGAGAGGCTGCAAGCACGCCGCTCTGCCAGCCGAGCGCGACATACGACGACACGCGCGCGCGATGTCTTGCAGGCCATGCTTCAGCGGCCAGCGCCATGCCGATTCCGAACTCACCACCCAGACCGATACCCGCGACTGTCCGGTAGCCCAGCAAATCCCAGAAGCCGTGAGCGAAGGCACACATCCCGGTGAAGAGCGCAAAAATCACGATGGTCCACGTCAGAACCCGGATGCGGCCGAACCGGTCCGATAGCGCGCCGAACAGAATGCCACCACCCACCGCGCCAATCAGCGTCCACGTGACCAGCGCACCCGACTGATGCGTGCTCAGATGCAGATCCAACGCGATGGCAGGCAGCATGAACCCAAGAATGAGCAGGTCGAATCCGTCCATCGCGTAACCGATCGCCGAACCGGCCAGTGCTTTCCAGGCGTACTTGCTGGGACGTTCGTCCGCCCCGACTGGCGCGCTGGCACCGTGCCCTGCCGCCCTTGCATTTGCTTCCATGACTTCCTCCAGTGGAGACTTCCTTTCCTGCGATTCGAAAACGGTCTTTGTGGACCCGAGCGTCAACCACAACGCTATTCGTACAAAAAAATAGACGATCAGCGCGCCTGAAATCATCCCGAACGACTCAAATCGGGGAAACTTCACCGCAATGCGCTGTGTAGTGACGTCCCGGGTCTTGAACTACATAGAAAGGTGGCTGTCTCGGCCGCTGAACTCCGTTGGTTCAGAGGCCCGTCTAAATATTTAGACTACGCGCTTTTGGCGCACCCTGCAACGCGATTTCCGTTAGTGAAAACCCGTAAGCGCGAATTGGCTGAACGGCGGTCGCGCCACGCACTCAGAAGTTGTGGCGAAGGCCTGCGCCGTATGTCAGTCCCGTGGACTGGCTAGCGTAGTGGTCGTATTTGAACGCCGCGTACACATCGGTACGCTTGGAGAGCGGATAGTCGTATCCGACCGCCCAGGTGGTGCGGTGAACGTCACCACTGTTCGGCCCCGTCGACTTCGAATACACAAAGTCTCCGAGCACCGACCCCACGCCCACGGGAATCGAGACGCCAAGCTGTTCCGAGTTGGTCGTTGTCGTACCCAGCGTCGCCTTGTCGCGGATGTTCATGAAGCCGGCGAATACGCGAACAACATTGAAGTTGTACGACCCGTCGAGTTGAATCGTCTCCTGGCTCTTGAGACCGGGTATAGCCGGCAACGCCGTCGCGATGTCGCCCGCTACACTGCTGTAGTTGATGTACTGATAGTTGGCCGCCAGCACGACCGGGCCGTTCGCATAGTTGAGCGTTCCACCCCACTTGTGCGCACCGGCGTCACCCGCCGTGTTACCGAACGAATAGATCACGGTACCGTTCAGGCCGCCGATGGTCGGCGACGAATAGGCTACGGCGTTGTTCCAGCCGGAATCGCCCACGACGCCCTGCGGACCGAGCCCCTTATACGTGTGGAAAATCCACGGAGAGAACGTATAGGAGTTGAAGAACGGATTGAGGTTGATCGTTGAAATGTACAGAGGCGTTGTCAGCCTCCCCGCACGAATGGAACCATACGGCGTGGCAATGCCGAGGTACGCGTTGCGAGAGAAGAAACTGTCGTTTGTGAAGCGGCCGTACGTGCCGTTCTGCGGCTGGAAATAGCTCTCGAGCACGAAGAATGTGGAATAGCCGCCGCCCAGGTCCTCTGTCCCGCGAAGCCCCCAAAAAGACGTGGACAGCCCGCCCCCTTGAGTCACCACGGCCGCATGGGCGCCAGGGTTTTTGACGGAGCCGACAAACGCGTCGACCAGGCCGTAAAGCTGCACCGAGGATTGCGCGAACGCCGGAGCGCTCAGCGCGGCAGTGCCGAAGAGACAAAGACTCGGCAGGAGTTTGAATTTTGCACCAGACATGAAAAGCCTCTTGTTCGTTTCAGCTGACAGCCGCGTGGTCTTCCGGTTTGCGTCGTCGACATCGCGAACGCGCACCGGGCATCTGTGACGCGCCGTCGGGCGAACGTCACATGAGAATCTTGCGACCGTCTAAATAAAACGACAAGTGTACAAAAAAGCAAAAACTCTAGAATTTTGCCAAAAACGCCTCAGTATCTTCCCTGGTAATGCAGCTTTGACGACGCCTTGAGGTACAATTCGTTTGGATTTTTATACGAGGATGTATCGTGGCCGAAGTTCTAGGTTTCCGCAAAACAGCGCCCACTTTCGACTTCCTCGCTATCGGCGAGCGCCTTCGCGCCTATCGCATGGCTCGCGGACTTCGCTCCGACGACATTGCTGAACGGCTCGCAATTTCCCGCGCCGCCGTCTACAACCTCGAACGTGGTGAAATCGTCAAGATTGAAACGCTCGAGCGTCTGGCAGCGCTGCTGGAAGTGACGCTTCCCAATCTGCTCGGGGTTGAGTCCGAGTACCACGACTCCGCGGTCAGTTACTTCGAGCGCATGCGCCAGCTCGAATCACGCTCGACGCGCATCCTCGCCAACTTCGATCCGATTTCATTCCTGCTTACCTCTGAAGCGTACCCGCAGCATCTGCGCTCCATGCTTGACGAGAGCGTGCCCGACGAACTGGTCGGAGAAAGCTCAAAGCGGATCAACAGCGACGTTCTGAAAATTCTGGCCGCACGGCGCAAGGTGTTCGAACAGCAGCGTCCTAGCATCCTCAGCCTGATTGGTCTCCGGCAGATTGAGCAGTTCCTGCACCATGGGCTGGTGGGCCGTTTAGGCCTGCCTTCAGGCGTGCAACTCGAGCGAAAACTTGCGGCACGCAAGGAAGTCGCACACATGATCGAGGTGTTGAACAGCGACCCTATCGGTGTCCAGGTCGGTATCGTGACCGACAATCTGCCGAGTGAGACCTTCCAGATTTTCGAGGAACCGGGCAGCCAGCATGTAGCGGTATCGCCCTTTCGCCTTGGCGAACTCCCGAATGTGCGAACCGGTATTGCGACGATTACAACGTCAGCCGATGCTGTCGCGATGTACCGCGGCCTGATCGAGCGCGTGTGGGCCGGTTCCGCCAAAGGGCGCGACGGCGCGAAGCTCCTGCAACTGCTACTCGATCGCGGTTAATCCCGTAGGATGCCCCGACCTCGCCGCGGCCGCTGTTAGCGCCGGATGATACGGCCGGCGCTAACAACAATTTTTCAGATGCACGCCGCCAGGTCAGACGACCATGGCCGGCGCCACCTTCGCGGCGAACGCGTTGAGGGCCTCGAGAAAAGCGGCATCCGAGGCTTCGCTGGCCTCTTTCAGTGCCTTTGTATCGTTCCGCAACTCAGCGAGAAATTCATCGACCAAACCGGTGGATACGGCAACGCCCTCGTGACGTTCGCTAAAAGCGTTCGCCCGCTCCGCAAGTAGCACGAGAGCCGCCGATTCACGCCCCGAAGCGGCGGCTGCGTCGCGACACTGCGATGCGAAATGGCGGATGTCAGAGAAGCCGACGTGTGAGCGCTCGAGCCACACGCTTGCGAGCTGAAGATTCATTTTGCGTCCCTCAATCGACAATGATGCGACAACGCTGCATGAGCCATGCAGACGTGCCGGAGACCACATCATGCTCCCGTCTAAAAAAAAAGACAACCGGCCGAGCGGCGTTTGGCCGTGCTGCGCTCAACCCGCGTCGTCACGAATAGCACAAGCCTTATCGCGCTTTGCTCACGCCACTCCAGCTAAACCCAAAGTTCGACTGCATTGCAGGCGCCCACTTTGCACACGCACGAAAACCCAACAGCGCGCCGCCCACGGCAAACAACACCGGAATCAGAAAATCCTGGCTTACGCGGGTGAATTCGAACATGAGCACCACGGCCGTAATCGGCATCTGCATCGAGGCAGCGAGAAACGCCGTTGCGCCGACCACCGCGAATGCGCCCAACGACGCCCCCGGCCACACGAGGCTCCACAATCCGCCGAGCACGATCGCCAGCAGCGCGCCATTCGCGAGCCCCGGTGTGAGCACGCCACCTTCGGCGCCGGCGCGCAAACTGCTCGCGGTGATGACCACCTTCAGCACCAGCAGCATCGCGGCGAGACTGATGGTCAAGCCGCCATCGAATGCCAGTCCCGCAGGTCCCTTGCCATTGCCGAGCAACTGCGGGAAATGCATCGCGAGGACGCCGATCATCGCGAAGTTCAGCAGCGACAACACCGGTAGTCGCCAGTTCTTCGGCGCGGCCGCACGCGAGCGATTCATCAGTTCCGTGAAGCTCCACGCCGCCACGCCGAAGATCGGACCGCACACCACGGACCAGACCACGAGCGTGGGGCTCAGCGTCATCGACGGCACGAGATATTGATGTTCGTTGCCCAGTCCCAGTTGCGCGACCAACGCGGCCACCGACGAGGTCACGATGGCCGGCACCAGTGCGGGCCAGCCGAAGGTGCCCAGCAAGACCTCGAGCACGAACACCGCGCCGCCGAGCGGCACGTTATAGACCGCGGCCAAACCGGCGCCCGCGCCGCACGCCACCATGATCCGGCTCTGCGCGACCGACAGCCCCGCGCGGCGCGACAGCCAGCCGGCGAACGCCGAGCCGATCTCACGCGGCGCGACTTCGCGGCCGAGCGGCGAGCCGAGCGCCACGGTGACGATCTGCAGCACTGCATGGATTGTCGTGCTCATTACGGGCATGCGCGGATCGTCGGATTTGACGGCCTGGCGAATGCTCACGAGCGGCCGGCCGAATCGATATAGCGCCCACCAGCCGAATCCCGCCACCAGGCCGCAAATCGTCAGCACGAGCAGGCGGCGTTCGGGGGCGGCACCACTGACGCCCTGTAGAAAACTCTCGGCGCTGATCACGTGCGTCACGCTGTAGCCATATGCAAGATGCTGGATGCCGTGCAGCAGCAACGCGAGCAGCATGCCGCCGAGACCGGCGCCGATACCCGTGAGCAACGTGACCGCGGCGATCACGGCAAACGGACTGGACTCGCGGCGTACAGGCTCCGAAGTGATTGATTTGACTGACATGGCGCGTCGACAAAAGCGAGTTAAGTGGGATGACGACCATGGTATTCCGCGACGCAACATGAATCAAATTGATTTTTCAGCTCGACTGATGCGCCAGTTGCATATATTTAAAATGGCGCTTCTCCGGTCGCACCGCGCGACCGGCGCGATGCCATCGCACAGAATTAGCGAGTGGAAACGAAGAACATCGACACCACGCACGCGACGCCGACAAACCAGACCAGCGACCGCAGCGACGCGAGATTCGCGACATACAGCACGCCGTGCAACACACGTGCGACGACAAACGTGATCGCCAGCCAGTTGATCCACGTACCTGATCCGCCCGCCTGTCCCGCCACGACGATCGCGGCGGTGAACATCGCCAGCGCTTCCCACGCGTTCTGATGCGCCGCATGTGCCCGCGCGCGCCAGCCTTCGAGACCGGCAAGATAAGCGCGTGGCGTGCGATTGTCGTAGCGCTTGCTGACTTTCGCCAGCATGGTCCACGGAAACGGCAACAGCGCCACGATGAGCAGGCATAAATGCGGAATTGTCATAGGTTGGTCTCCCTTGTATGCACGGCACGAAATGCCGCGAGCCGCTGTTATACCCGCGGGCCCGCACCGCCGCCAACTGGAATTCCGCGAGCGTCACTTCTGCCGATAGGCGAATCACTAAACTCAAAATGACCGGATCAGCAAGAAAATCACATCCGAAATAGATTACAAATAACAAACTAAATCACACACACCATTAATACAATAATTACATTTAGCCAACATAAAGGGCACGCTGCATGAAATCTGCTCCAGGGATTAATACGGATAAACGCGCGTTCATTCATGCAAGCGTTTAACAGTCGGCGTACACTCGCTCGAAGCCCATGCCACGGGGCGTGCGGGGCTGCGGAGCCACCTGTCGTCAAACACGGGTGATTGGAGAACCAGGAGAACAATCAATGAGCTGGACACGGGAACAGAGAAACGTCACGATCGCTGCCTATCTGGGCTGGACACTCGACGCATTCGATTTCTTTCTAATGGTGTTCGTATTGAAAGATATTGCGGCGGAGTTCAATACAAAAATCCCCGAAGTCGCCTTCGGCATCATGCTGACCTTGGTGATGCGTCCGCTCGGCGCATTGATTTTCGGCTGGCTCGCCGACAAGTACGGCCGCCGTCCCACGCTGATGGTCAATATCGCGTGTTTCTCCCTGCTGGAATTACTGTCCGGCTTTTCGCCGAACCTGGCCACTCTGCTCGTGCTGCGCGCGCTGTTCGGCATCGCGATGGGCGGCGAATGGGGCGTCGGCGGCGCACTGACCATGGAAACCGTGCCGCCGAAGTCGCGCGGCATCGTCTCGGGTCTGCTGCAGGCCGGCTATCCGAGCGGCTATCTGCTCGCCTCGGTCGTGTTCGGCGTGTTCTATCAGTACATCGGCTGGCGCGGCATGTTCTTCGTCGGCGTACTGCCGGCGTTGCTCGTGCTGTATGTGCGGGCGCACGTGCCGGAATCGCCGGCCTTCAAGACGCTCGAAAAGAAAGCGCGTCCGGGTCTCGTCGCCACGCTCAGGCAGAACGTCAAGCTGTCGCTGTACGCGATCATTCTGATGACCGCGTTCAATTTCTTCTCGCACGGCTCACAAGATCTGTATCCGACCTTCCTGCGGGTGCAGCATCAGTTCGACGCGCACACGGTGTCGTGGATCACGATCGTGCTGAACATCGGCGCGATTTGCGGCGGCCTGTTCTTCGGCGCATTGTCGGAAAAGATCGGCCGCAAGCGCGCGATCTTCATTGCGGCGTTGATCGCGTTGCCGGTGCTGCCGCTGTGGGCCTTCTCGACCACGCCGGTGCTGCTCGCGGTGGGCGCCTTCCTGATGCAGATCTCCGTGCAGGGCGCATGGGGGGTGATTCCGGTGCACCTGAACGAAATCTCGCCCGATGAAATTCGCGCGACGTTCCCCGGTCTCGTGTATCAGCTCGGCAATCTGATCGCGTCGGTGAACGGACCGTTGCAGGCGAGCGCCGCCGAAGCGCACGGCAACAACTACGCGCTCATCATGGCGGTCGTGATCGGTATCGTGGCAGTGGTGATTGCCGCGCTGATTCCGTTCAGCCGCGAGCGCCGCGGCATCGACATGACACAGTCGGCCAAGCAGGTTGCGGCACGGGTTTAAGCGTTCGAACCAAACAGCTATTTTGCCGACGCGTTATCGGGAACAATAGGCGCAAAGGCGGCGCGAACCGCCGCGCGACGCAGAGCACGCGTGAGCAAATAGCAGCAAGGCCAAACAAGGTAGCGAGCAACACGAGGCCGTTCCGATTTCCATCGGAACGGCCTTTTTTATTTCCACGCGGTTTGACGCGCCGCGAGCAGGGAAAGTCTACCTTCATCAGGTCTTCTAGAGGAGTTAGTCGACTGTGACCCCTTGATCGCACACCTCATTTCTTCTTATCCTGAAAAAAACAGCCGTTTCAAATAAGCATTTGAATTGCTTGTTTGCGGGCCGGACGCCCGGTAACTGGGAGACGCGATATGGCAGTTCGCACAACAGGCCGGCATGCCGGCGACACCAAGTCCCGCATCCTCGACGCCGCCGAAACACTCTTTATCGAATGCGGCTATGAGGCCATGTCGTTACGCCAGATTACTTCGCGCGCCGAAGTCAATCTTGCGGCAGTGAACTATCACTTCGGCAGCAAGGAATCGCTGATTCACTCGATGCTGTCGCGCCGCCTCGACCACCTCAACCAGGAGCGGCTCAAGCTGCTCGATCGCTTCGACACCATGCTCGGCGAGCGCCTGACCTGCGAGCACGTGCTCGGCGCGATGTTCATTCCGGCGCTGCGCCTGTCGCGCGATCCGCGCGTCGGCGGCAAGGCGTTTCTGCGTTTGCTCGGCCGCGCTTATACCGATCCGTCGTCGTTCATTCGCGACTTTCTCAACGGGCACTACGCCTCAGTAGCGGTGCGTTTTTTCGACGCGTTCCAGCGCGCGTTGCCGCATCTGCCGCGCGAGGAACTCGGCTGGCGTCTGCACTTCGCGATCGGCGCGCTGTCGGGCGTGCTGGCCGGCACCGACACGGACAGCCTGATTTCCGAGTTCTCGCAGGGCAAGTCGATGAACGACCTGCAACTCATCGCACGCCTCGCCTCGCTGATGGTGGCCGCGCTCAAGGCGCCGTTGCCCGACGGCACACAACTCGCCGCGTTCGCCGCGGTACTCGGCGATGCCAGCGACGGCGGCACGGAGTGCGCCGGAGACGGCGGCGCGGAAGGCACGAGCGCGGCACACACTGGAGGCGGATCGGAGTCGCCCTCACCGGCCGTATCGGAAGGTGAACATCGTGACGGCGACATGGAAGCAGGTTCGCGTCAGCACGCATTTCACCGCACAGCTTAACGATCGAGCGCGGCGGGCAGCGCGCCGTCATGAGCCGTCACCCGCACGCGGCGCCCGTGAGAGCGGGCAGACGGATCACTACCGCACCGTGCAGGCAACCCGCGCAATAGTAAGCATGCCGCAGCTTCGAACCCGTAATCGACCGGCAATGCCTACACTACCGGTCAGCGCCAGACAGGCAACAAGTACTCCGTCAACACTCAGCAAGAAGGCAGCCGACCACCATGAACGCCGCATACCTGAGCAGCACGTCTAAGTCCCGCACCTAAGCGACGCCGCGCTGTCGAACTGCACATACGACACGCAAAAGCAAATGCAGCACGCGCGGCGAGGCAGGCAGACGCAGGCAGACGCAGGCAGACGCAGGCAACACGCTAACGCGCGGCGCGGCGCGGCGCGGCAGCGCGAGCATGAGGCAGAAAATCAATAGAACGCGAACCGTCCGCCCTACGTGGACGCGTTCGCTCGCACCATCGAAAGAGGAGGAAACGTCATGCCGTGGTTCATCCTGGTACTCGTCATTGCCGCGTTCGCGCTCGTCTACGTTCAGGCGCGCGCGGCATGGTGGCTTGCCTTCATGATCGTGTGGGTGGCGGCCGCGCATGTCAGCGGAGCCGCGGGTGCGGTGGCCACGACGCTGCTCGCCATCGTATTCGTCCTCCCTGCCCTCGTGCTCGCGCTTAAACCGCTGCGCCGCACGTGGCTTGCCAAGCCCGTGCTCGACATCTTCCGCAAGATCCTGCCGGAGATGTCGCCGACCGAGCGCGACGCGATCGAAGCCGGCACGGTCTGGTGGGACGCCGAACTGTTCTCGGGCCGCCCGCATTGGGACTCGTTGCTCGGCTACGGTCCCGCCACGCTGACGGCGGAAGAACAGTCGTTCCTTGACGTCGAATGCGAGCAACTCTGCGATCTCGCGAACGACTGGGAAACCACCATGGTCTGGCAGGACCTGTCGCCGCAAACCTGGCAGTACATCAAGGAACGCGGCTTTCTCGGCATGATCATTCCGAAGCAGTACGGCGGCAAGCAGTTCTCCGCCTACGCGCATTCGCAGGTCATCATGAAGCTCGCCACGCGCTGCTCGGCCGCCGCCGTTTCGGTGATGGTGCCGAATTCGCTCGGCCCCGCCGAACTGCTGTTGCACTACGGCACCGACGAGCAGAAAAACCACTACCTGCCGCGCCTCGCACGCGGCGAGGAAATCCCCTGCTTCGCATTGACGAGCCCCTACGCCGGTTCCGACGCGGCGGCGATTCCGGACGTCGGCATCGTGTGCAAGGGGACGTTCGAAGGCCGCGAGACACTCGGCTTTCGCGTCACGTGGGACAAGCGCTACATCACGCTCGGCCCGATTGCGACCGTGCTCGGCCTCGCCTTTCGCGCGCTCGATCCCGACCATCTGCTGGGCACGGAGGACGAACCCGGCATCATCTGCGCGCTGATTCCGACCGACCATCCGGGCGTGAACATCGGCCGCCGTCACTGGCCGCTCAATGCCGTGTTCCAGAACGGCCCGAACTCGGGCAAGGACGTGTTCATTCCGCTCGACTGGGTGATCGGCGGGCGCGCGCAGGTCGGCAACGGCTGGCGCATGCTGATGGAATGTCTCGCGGCGGGCCGGGCGATTTCGCTGCCGTCGTCGAATGTGGGCATGGCGAAGATCGCTGTGCGCGGCACCGGCGCCTACGCCGCGGTTCGCCGCCAGTTCCGCACCGCCGTCGGCAAGTTCGAGGGCGTGCAGGAAGCGCTCGGCCGCATGGGCGGCAACCTGTACGTGATGGACGCCGCGCGCCGCCTGTCGGCGCACGCGGTGGACCTCGGCGAAAAGCCTTCAGTGATCTCGGCGATCGCGAAGTATCACATCACCGAGCGCGCCCGCATGGTCATCAACGACGGCATGGATATCACCGCCGGCAAGGGCATCTGCATGGGGCCGTCGAACTTTCTCGCGCGCGCCTATCAGCAGGTGCCGATCTCGATCACCGTGGAAGGCGCCAACATTCTCACGCGTTGCCTGATCATCTTCGGCCAGGGCGCGATTCGCTGTCATCCGTATGTGCTGAAGGAAATGGCCGCCACGCGCGAAACGGACCACGCCAGGGCGCTGCGCGATTTCGACGAGGCGTTCTTCGGCCACGTCAGCTTCACGCTCTCCAACGTGGTGCGCAGTTTCGTTTATGGCGTAACGGGCGGCGCCTTCATCGCCAAACCGCGCACGGCCCACGCGCCGCTGCATGCGTACTACCGCGCGGCCACCCGCCTGTCCACCGCGTTCGCACTGCTCGCCGATGTCTCGATGTTCGTGCTCGGCGGCGATCTGAAACGCCGCGAGCGCATCTCAGCGCGTCTGGGCGACGTGCTGTCCCAGCTTTATCTGATCTCCGCCACGCTCAAGCGTTTCGAAGACGAAGGCCGTCAGCAAGAAGACCTGCCGCTGGTCCGCTGGGGTGTCGAGGATTCGCTGTACAAGGCGCAGCACGCGCTCGACGGCGTGCTCGCCAACTATCCGAACCGCCTCGCCGCCGGTCTCGTGCGCGTGCTCGCGTTCCCGTTCGGATTGCCCTACCGCGAGCCGTCCGACCAACTCGGCAGCGAGATCGCCGAACTGATGCAAACGCCGGGCGACGCGCGCAATCGTCTGCTGTCCGATTCATACGTGCCGCATCCGCATGTCGACGCGCTCGGCTACGGCGAGCTGGTGTTCGAGCTGAACCCGCGCTTCACGCAGATCGAGCAGAAGCTGCGCGACGCGGCCAAGCAAGGCCTGCTCGAACCGATGCCGCAGAGCCTGCCGCAACTGGCTGCCTGGACCGACGCGGCGCAGAAGAAAGGCCTGATCGACGCCGACGACCGGCGCGTGCTCGACGACTACGCGCGTTACGGCGCGCAAGTCGTGAAGGTGGACGACTTCCCCGCCGACTTCGACATGCTCGCCAATCTGCAAAAGCGCAAGGAGACGCTGGAAAAGGCGCTGGGGCTCGCGGCCTGAGTTCGGCGCCGGCTTAAAAAAACATCCGGGCAAGGCGCGCCGCGGGCGCCGAACTCGGTGCACACTGACACACGTTCGACGCCCCTCGGGGAGATTTCCTTCGAGGCGTCTCCCGGGGGGGCAACCTCGCGGCGTGGCCAGCGGAGCGACTAATAATATGAACGACTCTTACCTGAACTTCGTCAACTCGCCGTTCGGCGCGCGCCTTGCGCGTTCGCTCGGCCTGCCCAAGCCAGAGGTGCTGCGCCGCTATCGCGCGGACCAGCCCGAATTCGGCGGACTGGTGGCGCTCGGCGCGGGCCGCGAACCGCATCTGCTCGACGCGCTGGCGACACTCGTGGCAAGCATCGGCGTGACGAGCGTCGCGCATGCAAGTGCCGGCTTGTGGGTACCGCTCGCCAACCGTCACGGTCTCATGACAGGGCGTTTCGAACCGGCCGACCCCGGCTCGCAAGGCAAACTCGCAGCCCTGCTGTTCGACGCGAGCGGTATTGAAGACAGTGCCCAGCTCGAACCGTTGCACGGCTTCTTCCACGACACGCTGCGCTCGCTCGGCAAGTGCGGGCGCATCATCGTGCTGGGACGGCCGCCGGAAAGCTGCGCGACGCCGCGTCAGTGGACCGCGCAACGCGCGCTCGAAGGCTTCACGCGTTCGCTCGGCAAGGAAGCGCGGCGCGGCATCACTGCAAATCTCGTGTATGTGGAGCAAGGCGCCGAGAACCGCGTGGAAGCGACGTTGCGGTTCTTTCTGTCGCCGCGCTCGGCATACGTGTCGGGCCAGGCCGTGCGCATCGCCGCCGCCAGCTCAGCCACAAGCGACGATGCCACGCCCGCGTTTGACTGGCGGCAGCCGCTCGCGGGCCGGCGCGCGGTCGTGACCGGTGCGGCGCGCGGCATCGGCGCCTCGATTGCGAGCGTGCTGGCGGCCGAAGGCGCGCACGTGATCGGCATCGACATCCCAACAGCGCGCGACGCGCTCGACGCAACCATGCGTCAGTTGAACGGCACCGCCCTCGCCTTCGATATCGCCGCGCCCGAAGCGCCCGCGCAGATCGCCGCCGCGCTCGACGAACAGGGCGTGGATATCGTCGTGCACAACGCAGGCATCACGAAGGACAAAACCATCGCGAAGATGACCGACGCCGCGTGGCAAAGCGTGATCGACATCAACCTGTCCGCGCAGGAGCGGATCGACGACGCCCTGCTCGCCGCCGGCATCCTGCGCGACGGCGGCCGGATCATCGGCGTGTCGTCGATCAGCGGCATTGCCGGCAATCTCGGCCAGACCAATTACGCCACCTCGAAGGCCGGCGTGATCGGCCGCGTGCAAAGCATGGCGCCGCATCTGCGCGCACGCGGCATCACGATCAACGCGGTCGCGCCCGGCTTCATCGAAACGCAGATGACCGCGAAGATTCCGCTCGCGATTCGCGAAGCCGGCCGCCGCATGAATTCGATGAGCCAGGGCGGCCAGCCGGTCGACGTCGCGCAGACCATCGCGTGGCTCGCGCATCCGGGATCGGCCGGCGTGAGCGGCCAGATCGTGCGCGTGTGCGGACAAAGCCTGATTGGAGCGTGACCATGGGTGAGCCCGGTGATCCGTTCGGCGGCAGTCAACTATCGAACACGGCGCGGCAGGACGCGGTGCGGCCCAAGACCGTCGTGATCGACACCTTGCCCGCGCCCGCGAAGCTCTATGCGCGCGCGGTGTCCGGCATCGTCAAACGCGGGCGCGAGACGCATCTGCCTCCGCTGCGTTTGGTGCGCCCCGCCGTCCCGCTCGACCCGGGGCCGATCTGGCGTTACGCGCGCGTGTGCGGTTTCATCCCCGAGCATGGCGTGCCGCTCACGTATCCGCACCTGCTCGCCTTTCCCTTGCATCTGCTGATGCTGACCGACCCGGCGTTTCCGTGGCCGGCGCTCGGCCTGGTTCATCTGGCCAACCATGTGCGCCTGCGCCGGCCGCTCGCCTACAAGGACATGCTGCGCGTCGAGGTGGAATTCGGCGCGCTGCTGCGTCACGACAAAGGCCAGGCGTTCGTGCTACACACCCGCATGTACCGGCGCGGCGAAGCGGTCTGGGACGGCGACAGCGTCTATCTGAAACGCGGCGTGCCGGCGAGCGGCAGCGTGCTCGATCCGCTCGAACTCGGCCCCGAAGCGCTGCAACGCATCGCACGCTGGCAGCTCGCGTCGCAACTGGGCCGCGACTACGCGAGCGTGTCCGGCGACTACAACCCGATCCATCTGACCGCGCTGTCCGCGAAGGCCTTCGGCTTTCCGCGCGCAATTGCGCATGGCATGTGGACGCTGGCGCGTGCCGCCTCCGCGTTGCAGCCGCCGAAGCCGCTCGCGGAAGCCACGCTCAGCGCCGAATTCAAACTGCCGATGCTGCTGCCCGGCGAAGCGTCGCTGTGGAGCGCGTCGCCTTCGCTGATCGAACGCGACATCGAAGTGCGCGACATCGCCGGGCAGAAGCCGCATTTGCGCGGCCGCATGCGATGGAGGCTGCAATGAGGCGCGCGCGGCGCGCGTCTGGTAGTGGAATTCAGGGTGGATGAAATCGTTGTTGGAGCAGGAGCGTCGGCATGAACCGTCACACGATTTGCACCATTCGCAACATTCGATAACCAGCGAACGACCCGAAGGAGCCGAGCATGTCCAACCCGCTGCCAGCCGTACGCCGAGTCGCCATCGTCGGGGGCAACCGGATTCCGTTTGCCCGCTCGAACACCGCCTACGCGACCGCGTCGAATCAGGACATGCTGACCTTCACGCTGCAAGGCCTGATCGACCGCTACAACCTGCACGGCGAACGTCTGGGCGAAGTCGCCGCGGGCGCCGTCATCAAGCATTCGCGCGACTTTAATCTGACGCGCGAATCCGTGCTGTCCACCACGCTCGCCAAGGAAACGCCCGCTTACGACGTGCAGCAGGCCTGCGGCACCGGGCTCGAAGCCGCGATTCTCGTCGCCAACAAGATCGCCTTGGGGCAGATCGAAGTGGGCATTGCGGGCGGCGTCGATACGACATCCGATGCGCCGATCGGCGTCAACGAGCGGATGCGCAAAATTCTGCTCGAAGCCAATCGCGGCAAGAGCACCGGAGAACGCGTCGGCGCGCTGACCAAGCTGCGGCCCGGCATGTTTTTCAAGCCGCTTCTGCCGCGCAACGGCGAACCGCGTACGGGCCTTTCGATGGGCGAGCATTGCGAGCTGATGGCCAAGCGCTGGAACATCTCGCGCGAGGCGCAGGACGTGCTCGCTTACGACAGCCACCGCAAGCTCAATGAGGCCTACGCGCGCGGCTTCGTCAACGATCTGATGACGCCGTACGCGGGTCTCACGCGCGACAACAATCTGCGCTCCGATCTCACGCTCGAAAAACTTGCGAGCCTGAAGCCGGTGTTCGACCGCGACGCCGGCACGCTGACCGCCGGCAATTCGACGCCGCTCACCGACGGCGCTTCCGCCGTGCTGCTCGCGAGCGAAGAATGGGCCGCGCGTCATGGACTGCCGGTGCTCGCGTACCTGAGCTGGTCCGAGACCGCCGCCGTCGACTTCTTCGACAAGAAGGAAGGCCTGCTGATGGCGCCCGCCTACGCCGTGCCGCGCATGCTGGCGCGCGCCGGGCTCACGTTGCAGGACTTCGACCTGTACGAAATCCACGAAGCATTTGCCGCCCAGGTGTTGTGCACGCTCGCGGCGTGGCAGGATGACGAGTATTGCCGCACGCAACTGGGCTTGCCGGGCCCGCTCGGCGCGATCGACCGGACAAAATTGAACGTGAACGGCAGTTCACTCGCCACGGGCCATCCGTTCGCGGCGACGGGTGGACGCATCGTCGCCGGCCTCGCGAAAATGCTCGCGCAACTCGACAAACCAGCCGGCACCGCGCGCGGGCTGATTTCGATCTGCGCGGCGGGCGGCCAGGGGGTGGTCGCGATTCTGGAACGCTGAGCATTGCATGCGTTCCAGTGTTTGCTTCGCCGCATGCTTTTGCTTCACACGCTGCCACACTCGCGTGGATTGCTTCGATGACTGGCCGCAAGACCAGCACACAAACAGATGAAGCCACAGCTTCTGGAGACGACCATGACCGAACCCACTCAAGCCCCGCTTCCGCTTGCCAGCGGAGCCGCGGCGCCGAACACAGCGGGCCCGGCGCCCGCCGCCATGCAGGCTCGGGCGCCGCACCACGCGCCGAACACCGACGGCATCTGGTACGCGTCGTATCCGGCGGACGTGCCGCATGAGATCGACGTCACGCAATACGAATCGGTCGTGCAGTTCTTCGACGAATGCATCGCGCGGTTCCGCGAGCGTGTCGCGTATGTGAGCGTGGGCGCGAGCCTGACCTACGGCGAACTCGGCCGCAAGGCCACCGCGTTCGCCGCGTATCTGCAAAGCCTCGGCGTGAAGCCGGGCGAGCGCGTCGCGATCATGTTGCCGAATACGTTCCAGTACCCGGTGTCGCTGTTCGGCATACTGAAGGCCGGCGGCGTGGTGGTCAACGTGAATCCGCTCTATACGGTGCGTGAACTCGCGCATCAGTTGAAGGACAGCGGCGCGCAAACCATCATCGTGTTCGAGAACTTCGCGAAGACGGTCGAAGACGCACTGCCCGGTACCAGGATACAGAACGTGATCGTGACGGGTTTGGGCGATCTGCTTGCCAACGGCCTGAATCTGAAGGGACGTCTGCTCAATTTCATGCTGCGGCACGTGAAGAAGATGGTGCCCGCGTACAACCTGCCCCAGGCGGTGCCGCTGCTCGAAGCGCTCTCGACTGGCTACTCGCGCCCGCTGACGCCCGTGCACCCCACTCACGACGACATCGCGTTCCTGCAGTACACGGGCGGCACGACCGGCGTCGCCAAGGGCGCGATGCTCACGCATAAGAACATCATCGCCAATCTGCTGCAGGCGAAGGCGTGGTCTGAAGGTCAACTGACCGGCGACGCCGAAACGGTGCTCACGCCGCTGCCGCTCTATCACATCTATTCGTTGACGGTGAACGCGCTGATCTTCATGGGGCTCGGCGGGCGCAATATTCTGATCGCCAATCCGCGCGACATGAAGCGCGTGATGATGATCATCCGTCACGAGAAATTCACCGGCATGACCGCCGTGAACACGCTCTATAACGCTTTCCTCGAAAACGAAGAGTTCTGCAAGCGCGACTTCTCCGATCTCAAGCTCGCGATGGCGGGCGGCATGGCGACGCAGAAGTCGGTGGCCGAGCGCTTCAAGGCGGTGACGGGCAAACCGATCATCGAAGGCTATGGACTCACAGAATGCTCGCCGATCGTGTCGATGAATCCGGTCGACCTCTCCAACATGCGCGACTTCGAAGGTTCGATCGGTTTGCCCGCGCCATCCACCCAGGTCCGTTTCAGGAAGGACGACGGCAATTGGGCGAACATCGGCGAGGCGGGCGAATTGTGCGTGAAGGGACCGCAGGTGATGAAAGGCTACTGGAACCGTCCGGAAGAAACCGCCAAGGTGATCGACGACGACGGTTGGCTCGCCACCGGCGACATTGGCGTGATGGATTCGCGCGGCTTCATCCGCCTCATCGACCGGAAGAAGGACATGATTCTGGTGTCGGGCTTCAACGTCTATCCGAACGAAATCGAAGACGTGATCGCGGCGCATCCGGACGTGCGCGAAGTCGCCGCAATCGGCGTGCCCGATGCCGCGCAGGGCGAACGGGTGAAGGTGTTCATCGTCAAGCGCAATCCGTCGCTGACGGCGGAACAGGTGATCGCCCATTGCCGCAAGAATCTGACCGGCTATAAGGTGCCGAAACTCGTCGAGTTCCGCGACGAGCTGCCGCAAACCAACGTCGGCAAGATTCTGCGCCGCGCCCTGCGCGACGAGGAACTCGCCAAGCTAAAGCCTGCCTGACAGGGAAGGCGCTTCGCGTCACCTTTCGGAGAGATTCATGAAGCACCGCCTGTCCGCACGCTCATGCCGCACGCCGGCCTTCATGCGCCTCGCCCCTTTTTCGCCGCGGACCGATGGTTTGCGTGCGAGCTTATTCACGTCCTTCGGTGTGTCATCACAAAGCGTGCGGTCGCGCAAACTGCTGATCGCGGCGCTCATGGCGGGAGCGGCTGCACTGGCCACGCCCACGGCGTTCGCACAAAACGACGACACGCCGCCCGCGCTCGATACCGCCAGTGCCGTCAAGGCGCCGGCCACGCCGTCCTCGCAGGTCGGCAAGCTCACGCTGGATCAGCAGGTCAAATGGCTGCGCGCCGCGCAACAGAGCGGCGCGCTGGAAAAACTCGGCGACGCGCAACTGGTCGCGCTGTTCCAGTCGCTCGATCCGCTCGCGTTGCCGCGCTATATCAAGGAAGGACCGAACGGCTATCCGTCGTACGAGTTCACGATGGCGCGTTCGGAACGCATTCACGGCCAATGGCCCGACAAGCCCGATCACATGCTGGTGCGCGTCGCGCACGACCCGCTGCGCATCTACGCAAAGTGGCTGCCCGACGGCGCGCGCGCGGGCCAGGAAATCATCTACGACGAGTCCAAACGGACCGATGAAATGTATGGGCATCTGGGCGGCATCATGAATGTGATGCCGGTGTGGACGTCGCTGAACGGCGCCCTCGCCCGTGCGCAATCGAACCATCAGGTGCGCGATCTCGGCACGGAATACATTGCGAACCAGTACCTCAGCGAAGGCAAGAAATACATCGAGGCCGGCTTGCCGCGTTCGACCCAGGTGGAAGTCAAAACGGTCGACGGCAGGCGCGTGGTGGCCTTCACCTTCGAAACGCCGACCGGCCAGCCGCAGTTCTACGCGAAGAAAGAAACGCTCGGCCTCGATCTGCGGCATCCGTATTTCCGCACCGTCGAGTCTTACGACAACGACGGCAAGATCTTCGAGAAGATCGTGTTCGAAACCATCACGCCAAAAACATTCGACGACTCGACCTTCGACCCGAAGAACAAGGCGTACAAGTTCTAGCTCTTGTGCAATACGTGCGGCGCGAAGGCGAATGCAAATGCGACGTGGGCATGCTGCGTATCCGAGCCCATGCTTTGCTCGTGACTGTGTTCGATCACATGTCCCGCGCTTTTGGCGAGTTGGTTCAGCACGAAGTAATCGGAAGCGCGCGTGAGGCCGATCAGCGAAGCCGATAAGAGCGTGGGCGCGGATGTCTGCGTTGCGCAAAGCAGCGGTGCGAGTGTCGTGTACCAGAGCGCGCCGATATCGTCGCCGGCTTCGAACACGGGTAACTGACTGTGTGCGGCATAGCCCGCGAAAGCGGCACCGTACGCGAGCGTGGAGTCGACCACCGCCACAGTATTGCTACGCGCCGCCGCATGCGCGAGCCACGGCCACGCGCTGCCTGCCGCGGTCGAGAGGTAAGCGCCGGTCATCATGAAAGTGCGCCGGTCCATTCATCGCTCCAGTCGTCAGGTTGCGCGTGCGGCCCGCGCACTCAGGTGTAGCCGCGCCGGTCGCGCCACGCCGCCGGCCAGATGCCCTGCTTGCCCGGCGCGAGAATGCCGTTCGGGTCGAGCGCGTCCTTGATCGTTTCCGAGAACCGCAGCAATGCGCCGTCGTTGAAGCTGTATTGGGCCGCGGCAAAATCCATATACGCGAGATGCGCGCGATATTCGCCGTAGCCCGCCGCGCGCGCGTCGCTCATCAGCGAACGCAATAGCGCGCCGGCCTGCTCGACCTGGTTCGCGTCATCACGGTCGAAGATCGCCGCGAAAATGTGATGCAGATGTCGCACGCCCGCTGTAAAACCGCCGTAGTAGTCGAAGCCGTATTCCGCGGCGCGCGCCTTGACCATCGTGTATTGGCGCAACGCGTCGCGCCCTGTCGCGGGACACACCGGCGCGAAATCCACATGCGCACCCGCGCCGCCGCGCCAGTCGAGCATGCGAAACGCGCTCATCGCCGGAATGCCGGCGAGGTTGCGATCGCCGCCCGCCGTGGGCTGCGCATCGCCCGCGTAGCGCGCCGTCAGGAAGCGCGCCTGCGGCACGCGCGCGAACGCGCGCTGCACGACCGCGTGGCGCGCGTCGATCGATTCAGGCGTGCCGTAGAGCGCGAAATGTAGATTCCAGCGGCCCACGTTCAGCTTGTCGAGCATCGCGGTCACGGCGCTCTCGGGCATCACGCCCGGTCCGTCGTACCACTGCGCGCGCGCCGATAAGCCGGCCGCGCGGCGCAAACCGCCTTCGATCACCGCGTGATTGCGGATCGTTTCATCGAGCCGCAACGGCCGCAATATCTCCACGATCGGTTCGAGATCCGCTTCATGCTTAAACTGGATTTCACCCAGCAGATACGCGGGCGGCGCGGGCATCAGCCAGACACCCAGCTTGGTGACGATGCCGTAGTTCGACTGCATGAACATCGCGTCGAACGAGGGTCCGTAGCCCGGCTGATATAACTGCCACGCGGTGCCGATGTCGATCCCGCCCATCCCCGTGCGCAACACATCGCCGTTGGCCAGCACCACTTCCATGCCGCACTGCGACGCCGCGTGATCGCCGTACGCGGTATAGCCAAAGCCACGTTCGAGCGTATTGCCGACCACGCTGCCCCAACCGGCCGCGGGCGGATCGACCCACAGCTTGTAGCCCTTGTCGCGCAGATGCGCATACAGATCGAAGTAACTCACACCTGGCTCGACCAGCGCGTACGCCATGGCCTCGTTCACTTCGATGATGCGGTTCATCCTGTGCAGATCGAGCACGACCGAACCGGCGAGACGCGGCGCCGCGCCGCCATACGCGAAGTTGCGTCCGGTCGAGACGGTCCACAGCGGAATGCGAAATTGATTGGCAATGCGCAGCACCGCGCGAATTTCGTCGACGGAGCCGGGTAAGACGGCGGCACTGGCCGAAAACGCTTCGCGCTCGCCGGGCGCGAACGGATCGAGATAGGCGGCGAGGCCGTCCGCCGAGGTCACGACCTGCGGCTCGCCGACAATCGAGCGCCAACCCGCGAGCGCGCGATCGAACTGCGCGGCGGACACCTTCGGCGGCAAGCTACGAATCAAAGCGTCTCCTTGGCCGCCGCGCGAGTCAGCAGCAGTGAATCAGCGGCAGGGATCAGCGGCGCATTCCTCCTCCGCCGCCGTGCGACATGCCGCCCCATGTGTGCATGGGCCGCGCCCCATGCCAACCGCCGCGGCCGCCCATGCCGAACGATCCGCGCACGCCATGCACATAGCGCACATGATCCATGTGATGAAAATGATGAAAGCGGTCGACGAACACGAACGACACGCCGACACCAAACACCACCGGCGGCCCCCAATACCATGGATCGTAGTAGTAGACGGGGCCATCCGCCAAGGCCTGCGCGGCGGCATCGTCCTCGACGATCTGCCACGTGCCGTCCGGTTGCAGGCACGCGCGGCCGGTAATCTGCTGCATGACGCCGTCGATTTCCGCCTGCCCCGCCACGAACCGGCACACCGACGCATCCGATTGCGCCTCGGCCGGCGCCGCGCACGCGGCGCACAGGCACACACAGGCTACGCCGCAATACAGCCCGCTGCCGAACTGATGAAATGTGAGCATGATCTTGCTGCCTTTATGCTGTCCGACGCGCACCGGCGTTGCGACCCGAAAAAAACGTGTCGACACCGTGAAGACACCGTCGGTTTGCCTTGCTGAAGCCCTTGCCGTGACCGCGCGCAGACCACGCGGCGACGGCACGATCCAGCAACAGGTAAACGTTGCGTCGCGCGACGCTATTCCGCGCGCGCGGCGGGCGCGCACGCGGTTTCTGTTACCGGGTGTTGCAGAGCCGGCCGATCGACAGGCGGCAGGATCGGAACCGCGTATGCCGCTACTGCCACGACTCCGGTTTGCCGCCGAGCGCGCTGCACACGTCGATGGCGATCGTGCGCAGCTTGCCTTCCGCGATCGGCCCGGACAGCGCGTAGCCCATGCCGTCGTTGACCCAGTAGAAGGTGCGCCGGTTGCCGTCGCGGAACAGGCGGAACGCGGTTTCGTCGCGAGAAATGCCGGTGACGTAGAGCGTGAGCCGCGCGCCGCCGGCGTTCTCGTACATGAACTGCGCAGCCGGTCCCGCTTCGCCGGGCAACAGCCGCCCGCCCACCAGCGAGTAGCCGTATTCCTGCAATGACGGCACCGAGAGCGGCCGGTTCAACCGTTTGGAGAGCCAGTTGATCAGATGCTCTTCTTCGTTCGCGGCGACTTCCACCGGATGACGCTGCTCGGGCGTGTACACCGCGTAGGCGATGTCCGCGCGCTCGGCGAAGCTCGGCGGCCGGCTGCCCAGACCGTCCCACGCGCCACCCGTCAGACGCGGCGCGAGCGGCCCGAGGGCGAGCGCAAGCCCGGCGCCAGCCGCCAGCCAGCAGGCCGCGACGCCGGCGCGCTGCCACCACGACGTTCTCCGGCGCAACACGATGAAGGCCGGCTCGTCGGCCGCTTCGCGCTCATGGCGCTCGTTGCGCTCATCACGCTCGCTGCGCTGCGGCGCGCCGCACAGCACGCGCAACGCAGCTTTCTGCGCGCGCCACGCGGCTACGCGCGCGGCGACCTGCGGATGCTGTGCCAGTTGAGCCTCGATCGCGGCGCGCTCCGCGTCCGGCAGTTCACCGTCGACAAACGCCGACAGCGCTCGCAGATCGAGCCCTTCGGGCAAGCTGGCATCGTAGTCGTCGCTGTTCATCACGGGTTTCTCACTACTTTCAACGGTGGACTTTTACGCACCGGCCCCTGAGCCGGTCCCTCCGTCAGCAACGCGCGCATGTGTTCGCGAGCGCGCGAGAGCCGCGACATCACCGTGCCGATCGGCACGCCGAGCGCGCGTGACGCCTCCTGATAAGACAGTTCCTCCACGCAGACCAGCAACAGTACTTCGCGCTGTTCGACGGGCAGACAATATAACGCGCGCTGCAGATCGCGCAGCACGAGGCCGTCGACTTCCCCTTGCGGCGCTTCGAGATTGCGCCACGGCGCGCTCTCGTCGTCGACGGCAATCTCGCGGCGGCCGCGTAACTGGTCGATGTAGAGATGCCGCAGGATCGTCAAGAGCCATGCGCGCAGATTGCTGTCCGGCCGGAACGCCGCCCAACGGGCGAGCGCGCGCTCCGCCGTATCCTGCACGAGGTCGTCGGCCCACGCGCGGTCGCCCGTCAGTGCGCGCGCGTAGCGGCGCAGCTGCGGGAGCCACGAAATCACTTCGGCTTCGAAAGTCACCCGGTGGGCGGCGCTCAGTAGCCGCCGCTGCTGCCGCCGCTCGAGCTGGAGGCGCCGCTATCGGTCGCGGACGTACACGCGCTCGTCGCGAGCGTACCGCCCGCGAGTGCCAGCAGAACGAAAACGGCGGAAAGAATGCGCGATACTTTCATGGTGAGTCTCCTTGATGAGCGCCCGGACGCCTGATGCGGCCGGCAAGCCGATCGGCGACGCGCACGATGCAGCGTCGCCATGCCTGATATAACGCGGACAGGCGGTGATTTATTCCGCCCATAGCACGACCATGCGCTATCTTTTTCCGCCATCCGCGCCGCGCAGGCCCGCACGTGGCGGATGAGCACGGCATTCGTCCGCAGATTCGTAACTCAACGTTACAGCCAATAGTTATCAGATGCTTATGCGCCCACAAGCCGTTATAGTGGACGCAGTTCGCCCGCCGACGCGTTCCGCCCCCACACAGGGTAGAATCGCGGCGAACAACCGTCTTTCTAACCTGAATTGTCCATGGCTTCCGCAGAATCGCATCCGCAAAACGACTTCATGAACGCTGCGCGCAAAGAACGAAAGCGCGTCGAGATCTATCTTGTCAACGGCATTCGCCTGACGGGGTGCATCGAGTCGTTCGATCAGTATCTGGTGATGCTGCGCACGCCTGTCGGGCTGCAAGGCATCTACAAGCGCGCGATCTCGACGATCCAGCTCGACACCGGCACGCGTCCGGCTCCCCGCGCGGGGCGTCCCTCGCACGGCGAGCACACCACGCGTGGCCCGCACGGTTCGCGTGAACCGCGCGATCATCGTGAGCCGCGCGAACCGCGTGAACCGCGCGAGTCGTATGGTGCGCCGTCTTCGGACCGGCCTGCGTCGGATCGTAGCAGCGGCACCTCGGACGGCCCGGTAGTCGTCACGCGCCGCCGGCGTCTGTTCGGCACGGGCGGCGACGGTGGCAACCACGGCGGTGGCAGCCATGGTGGCGGCAATCACGGCGGCAATGGCGGCACCGAGTAAGCGGCCGCCGCAGCGCTCGGCTACTCCGGCGAATGGCCGAGCCGCTGCAAGATCTTTTCCAGACGCATCACCTGCAGTTCCGTCAGTTCGAATCCGCATTTGACCGCCAGCACGCGGCGGCGCCAATACACGGCGTCAAGCAAGCGCTGCGCCGGTTGCTTCGTTGCCCAATCCAGGTGTTCCAGTTCAGCTTCCACGACGTGTGACGCGTTCAGGCGCTGCGCCGCGCATGCGGTTTTTTTCCGGTTCATATTGTTCGCTGCCTTGTTGTTCACGGGTTCTGGTGGCGCCCCTCCCGAGCGCGGCACTGCCGGCTCACGGCATGCGTTGCGGTCTGCCGGCCCACGCGGCCGGCGCTTGCTTTTGTTGTCCCGCGCCGCTTTCTGTCGACACACGGAAAACGAGTTGATGCGCAATGGTTTTAAGTCTCGGTTGATGACATTGCGGCGGCTCGGAACTCGTTCGACTCGCGGCTTTGGAGCAGCCGCTTACGGCGCGCGGTCCTATACCGTCCGGCCGATGTTCGCGGCGGGCCGCTTTGCGCTATGCTGATTTGCTGACTCTCTTTCCACGGAGCACGTCATGACCAGCAAGAAGCAACACGAATCTAAAACCGCCGAAACACAGGCATCCGACCAATCCGCCGATAGCCGTCTCGACGAGGCGCTCGAGGAGAGCTTTCCCGCCAGCGATCCGATCGCCGTCGACATGGCGGACCCGCATCATGCGCCGGAGAAGGGAGCGTCTTCGGAGGGAAAGAAGCGGCATTAGAGCTGGCCGTATTTTTGTCTCGCGGAGCACAGGGAAACGAAGCAGCTGCCAGGGCCTGGGCGCTACCGCACGGGCGGTGCGTTGAGCGCGGGCGCTCGTGCGCGTGCAAGACAAATGGGGATATTTGCGCCGCGCCATGCGCGCGCCGCGCGTGAAACGTCACGCGACCACGCGTGGAATAAACGTAGCGAGCTGTTACTGCTGTGGGGATCGAGAATTGAGCGAGTCCGCGAAACGGCGACGCCGCCCGCGTGGACCTCGCGAACTACACGCGTTGCACGAAGATAGCCGAATAACGAGTCATCGTTCCAGTGAGCCGGGCAACACGTTCAACACCACGCCGCCCTGCCCACCGGATGCTCGTCAGACCGCCACACTCAGTGCGCAGGCAAACCGCTTTCCAGCTGACGTTGCAGATCGCGCACCTGACGCTGCGCGACACGCAACTGATCTTGCGCGGCAGCCTTCTGCTGCGCCAGCGTCGTGGCTTCGGCACGCGTCTGCTGCTGCTGGGTGGCCACAATAGTCTGCTGCTGACGCGCGACATCGAGGTCCGCCTGCAAGCGGTTGGCGCGGTCCTGCGACAACGCGATCATCCGCTCCGTGAAGCCTTTCTGCGCCTCGAGTTGCGTGCGGCGAATCTCGACTTCCGACAGTTGCACCGTCTGACGCGCGAAATCCTTGTAGATCGTGTTGGCACGCCCCGCGTCCTGCGTCTTGATGACACGCCAGAAATTTTTCTGCTGGAACAGCGCCACGTAGTACGTCATTTCCTTGCCGTAAAACAGCAAGCTAGCCCCGTAGCTGCCGTTATACGTGGTGCGCAACTCGCCCATTTCCGACCCGTGGATCATCTGCTGCAATTCCGCTACGTTGCCTGCCGCGGATTGCTTCGCTTCGTCGGGCGTGAGCGCCGAGGTCTGTGCCTGTCCTGCCTCTGAGTTAGCCGGCAACGCCGCCGTCGTGCCCGGCTGGGAAAGAACGCCGCCCCCGGCGCTGGCGTTGCTGTCAGACAGAGTCTGCGCATTGACGCCCTGCACTGCCCACATCGCGATGAATCCGGCGAGGGCAATTTGTCGTAGTTTCGACTTGTGGTCCATGTAATTCCTGCTTGAACAGTTTTTGTTTTAGTACAACCGTCTCATTATTACTCACTTTCGCGTGTTTCGGGCTCTTCGTCGAAAATTTGATACTTGCGCACCTTCTCCCACAAAACGCCGATCGGCTGGCGTCTGGACGAATCGAATCACACGGTGACCAACGCGGGCTGTTTCGTCAATCCGAACGGCCTGAATGGCGCGATGCCGATTCCCGAACTGATCACGAGCCTCGTCGGCGGCACGAGCGCAAGCGTCGCCAGTGGGCCGCCCGCCAGCAGCAACCCGTTCGGCCCGCTGCAAAGCTCCCTCGCGAGTCTCGGACTCGGCCGCAATCCGGTCGGCTCGCTGTCGACGCTGCTCGGCGGCACACCGCTGGCCGGCCTGACCTCTGCGTTGAGCGGCACGCCGCTGGGTTCGCTGACTTTCTCGGGTTTTCGCGGTTCGCCGTTGAACTCGCTGACTTCGGCGTTAGGCGGTTCGGGTAGCGCGTCGAATCCGCTGTCGATGCTGACGGGCGCGCTCTCCGGCGTCACGAGCGGCAGCTCGGACTCGGGCGGCAGCGGCCGAGCGCTCGCGCCAATGACCGCACTGGCCGACCAGTTGACCGGCACGTTCAGTTCGGCGGCGGGTTCGACGAGTGGTACGGGCACGGCGACGAGTGGCTTGACGATCGTGCTCGGCGGCTTGTTGCCGGTCAGCCATAAGTAGGTAGCCTAAATGTTTTATCGCTGCCGCATGTATCAGTCATTCGATGAGACTTGCCATACGGCTTGTTCATCGAATGGCGCATGCAACCGCGAGCTGCGCAGTGCGCATAAACAGTCCGACTCATCACGTACTCCGCACTTTTGCCGAGAGCGCTCAAGCCCCTCGGAGCCCGCGACGTAGTACCCCACGTCTCGCTCGACATGGCGCGCGTCTATCTGCATGCGGGTGCGCCCTTGCCTTCGAAGCTTTCGTCGATCGCGTTCGGCTTCCGCATCTCGGATGCGAAGTACTACAGCCTGACTCTCTCAGTGGCCAAAGCGACCGGCGACGCGCCGGCGAAGAGCACGTCGCGGAGTCCGCGCATCGACGCGACGTTCTCGTACCAGCTGAATTGATCGGTAAAAGTGCCGCGCCCTGATTAGAGGGTCCACTATCAAACGGCGCGCGCACTTTCACGTATTCTGCGCTGACGATGTGTCGCTCGCGGCGCCCAAGCCGCAATTCGCAATTCGCAGGCTTCCGGCGGCACACGAAGGCAGCAGAAGTCGAACCTGAGGGACCATGCCAGGCATCACGGTGGCCGTCGTTTGAAGCCCGCCCGAGATGCCAATAACGCCGCGCGACCATGATCGCGCCGTCTTTAATCAAGGAGGAAGACAATGACGCAATTCACCCAACGTGCGCGCGCAGTCGCGCTTCGCACGGTCAAACATGCCGCGCTCGCCGGCGTATTGCTCGCCAGTGCCGTGACGGCTATGGCGCAGGCCGACAGCCCGGTCGGCACGTGGCAAACCATCGACGATCACACCGGCCAGCCCAAGGCGCTCGTGCAGATCGCGCAGGACGGCAGCGGCGCGCTCAGCGGCAAGGTGATCAAGGGACTCGGCGCGAACGACCAGCCGGATCGTCGCTGCACAGCCTGTACCGACGCGCGCAAGGATCAGCCGATCCTCGGCATGACGATCATCAGCGATATGAAGAAGGATGGCGACGCCTGGGATCACGGGCAGATTCTCGACCCGGAAAACGGCAAGCTCTACAAGTGCAAGATGCACCTGGAAGATGGTGGGAACAAACTGGTGGTGCGCGGCTATATCGGCGTGTCGCTGCTGGGCCGCTCGCAGACGTGGGTTCGTCAGCAATGATGCGCGGGTAATTCAGGTACTCGTTGCATAGCCCGTATAACACCATGAGAAACGGCCGACGATCGCAATCGTTCGGCCGTTTCTTTTGTTTGAAGACGCTGGGTTGAATGGGTCATGCAGCGTGTTTGAAGGGCGAATGGAACGCGAACGGCGAAGACGGCAGCGGTTGGCTCGAAGGCGGGCTGTAGACAGCGGGCGCGACAACCGGAGCCTTTTCGGCTTCGACGCTCTTGGGTTTCTCGTTCACGTGCGTACGCATGCGCGCTTCCATCAGGCCGCAAAGCTCTTCGCTCGCTGCGCCGAACAATTGCTCCATGACACGGTTGAGCACGCCGGACTCGTACCATGCCTTGAAGCGGCGATGGCAGGTTTGGTAGGACGGGTATTTGCGCGGCATGGCGGACCAGGTGGCGCCGCTATACATGACCCACAGCACGCCGTTGAGCACTGAGCGCGTATTGGCGAGCGGCCGGCCACGCAGTTCGGAGCGCGGCCGCAGTTCGGGAAGCAACGGTGCGACACGTTGCCATTCTTCGTCGTTGATATCGCGATAGGGATTCATGGTTTCTCCTTTGTCAAAACCTTGACAAAAGATATCCAGTCGTCCGCGGACGGAATATAAGACCAATCCGAATCTTGAAAATACGCCGAGCGACGGCGTGTCATCGGCAGACGGCGTGCGAGCTATCGTAAAAGCACCGCCGGCCGTGGCGCGCGACGCCTCAGGTCAGAGACGTATCGACAATCCGCCGCGGTGTATCGAGATACTCCTTCGACTGCATTTCGACGATGCGCGACACCGTGCGCGCGAACTCGTTGGCCATCGGACCGTCCACATACAGTTCTTCGGGCGGCACCGCGGCGGACATCAGCAGCTTCACCTTGTGGTCGTAGAACACGTCGATCAGCCACGTGAAGCGGCGTGCCTCCGAAGCCATGCGCACGGACATCTGCGGCACGCCGGAGAGGATCACCGCGTGAAAGCGGCTCGCCAGTTCAAGATAATCGTTCTGCGAACGCGGACCGCCGCACAAGGTGGCGAAGTCGAACCACACGACGCCGTCGGCGCGGCGCAGCGCCTTCAGTTCGCGCTTTTCGATACGCAGGATCGGGCTTTCGTCGGGCACCGCGGCAAGACGCGCGAACGCGTCGCGCAACGCCTTGTCGGCGGCGGCGCCGAGCGGCGTGTGATACACCTCGACCTGAGCCAGCGTACGTTGCCGGTAGTCGATGCCCGCATCGACGTTGATGACGTCGAGCTTTTCCTTGATGAGTTCGATCGCCGGCAGCATCCGGTCGCGATGCAGCCCGTCCGGATACAGCGTGTCCGGATCGTAGTTGGAGGTCATCACGAACTGCACGCCGTTTTCGAAGAGCTTGTCGAGCAGGCGGTACAGGATCATCGCGTCGGCGATATCCGACACGTGGAATTCATCGAAACAGATCAGCCGGTAGCGCTTTGCAATGCGGCGCGCGAGTTCGTCGAGCGGATCGGCCTGGCCCTTCAGATCTTCCAGTTCACGGTGCACTTCGCGCATGAACTCGTGAAAATGCAGCCGCGTTTTACGGTGCAACGGCACGATCATGTAGAAGCTGTCCATCAGGAAGCTCTTGCCCCGCCCTACGCCACCCCACATGTACACGCCGCGCGGCAGATCCGGGTGAATCAGCAGTTTCTTGAACGCGTTCGAGCGGCGCGACTTGTACTCGGTCCACTCTTCATAGCACCGCTGCAGACGGTCGACCGCTGCGCGTTGCGCCGGGTCCGATTGGTAACCCCGCGTCTGCAGTTCTTTTTCGTAGTATTCGGTGACGTTCATCGTGTTGCTGCAAATAGAAAGGCGGGAGGGAGTGAACCCGCCCGCCTTCGTGGTAATGCCGGAGTACTGTCAGTCAGGCGTGCGCGTGATTACATGTTCAGCGCGCGCTTATCGACGGCCAGTGCCGCCTCGCGCATGACTTCCGACAGCGACGGGTGCGGATGGCAAATGCGGCCGATGTCTTCCGACGCCGCCTTGAATTCCATCGCCACCACGGCTTCCGCGATCAGGTCCGATGCGTTGGCCGAGATGATGTGCACGCCGAGCAGTTCGTCGGTCTTCGCGTCGGCGATCATCTTGACGAAACCATCCGCCTTGTTGATGCCCAGTGCGCGGCCGTTCGCCATGAACGGGAACTGGCCCGTCTTGATCTCGCGGCCTTCCGCCTTCAGCTGCTGTTCGGTCTTGCCGACCCACGCGATTTCCGGTTCGGTGTAGATCACCCACGGCACGCAGTTGTAGTCGATATGCGGCTTCTGACCGTCGATGATTTCGGCGACCAGCACGCCTTCGTCTTCAGCCTTGTGCGCGAGCATCGGGCCACGCACCACGTCGCCGATCGCGTACACGTTCGGCACGGTCGTCGCGCAGTGGTCATCGACGTCGATGAAGCCGCGCTCGTTGGCCTTCAGGCCGATCGCTTCGAGACCGAGGTTGTCGGTGTTCGGCACGCGGCCGATCGACACGATCAGGCGGTCGGCTTCGAGCTTTTGCGCGTTGCCGTCCTTGTCCGTGTAATTGATCGTGACGCTGTTATCCGTGGTCGTCACTTCGCCGACCTCCACGCCCACCTGGATGTCCAGACCCTGTTTCTTGAACTGCTTGGCCGCTTCTTTCGCGAGCGCCTGGTCAGCCGCGCCGAGGAATTCCGGCAGCGCTTCGAGCACGGTCACTTCCGCGCCCAGACGGCGCCACACCGAACCCAGTTCCAGACCGATCACGCCGGCGCCGATCACAGCCAGCTTCTTCGGTGCCGTGTCGAAGCTCAGCGCGCCTTCGTTGTCGGCGACGATCTTGTTGTCGACCGGAATATTCGGCAGATGGCGTGCCTTCGAACCCGTGGCGATGATCACGTTCTTGGCCGTGACCGTTTCCGTTTCGCCTTCGCCGCTCACCTCGATCTGCACGCCGGCGTCCGTCTTGCCGGTGAACTTGCCGTGGCCCTTGAGCCACGTGATCTTGTTCTTGCGGAACAGGAATTCGATGCCCTTGGTCATCTTTTCGACGATGCCTTCTTTACGGGCCATCATCTTCGCGATATCGACCGTCACGTTTTCCACGGAGATGCCGTGGTCAGCGAGGTGATGCGACGCGTTTTCAAATTCTTCCGACGACGCGAGCAGCGCCTTCGACGGAATGCAACCCACGTTCAGGCACGTGCCGCCGAGCTTCAGCGTGCCGGCCGGGTTCTTCCATTTTTCGATACATGCGACGGTCTTGCCGAGCTGCGCTGCGCGGATGGCGGCGATGTAACCGCCAGGGCCTGCGCCGATCACGACGACGTCAAATTCTTTGGACATGACAATCCTTTTGATAACGGAACGGCGCGCGGCCACGCTTCGTGGCGCGCGGCGTTCCTGTACTGCGGAATGCGAAAGACGTGCTGCCTGCCAGATGCCTGCTTAACACCTATATGGCGCCGGCTTGCTCAATGACAAGCACAGGCAAGCCGGCGCCGGCCGAACCGGCGCTTACAGGTCGAGCAGCAGGCGCGCCGGGTCTTCCAGCGCATCCTTCATGGCGACCAGCGACAGCACCGCTTCGCGACCGTCGATGATGCGGTGGTCGTACGACAGCGCCAGGTAGTTCATCGGGCGGATCACGATCTGGCCGTTTTCGACCACAGCGCGTTCCTTCGTGGCGTGCACGCCCAGAATCGCGGATTGCGGCGGGTTGATGATCGGGGTCGACAGCATCGAACCGAACACACCACCGTTCGAGATCGAGAACGTGCCGCCGGTCATTTCGTCGATCGACAGCTTGCCGTCCTTGGCCTTCTGGCCGAATTCGGCGATCTTCTTCTCGATTTCGGCGAGGCTCAGCTGATCCGCATTGCGCAGAATCGGCACCACCAGACCGCGCGGCGAACCGACAGCGATACCGATGTCGAAGTAGCCGTGATAGACGATGTCGTTACCGTCGATCGACGCGTTCACGAGCGGGAACTTCTTCAGCGCGTGAACCGCCGCCTTCACGAAGAACGACATGAAGCCGAGCTTCACGCCATGTTCCTTCTCGAAGCGGTCTTTGTACTTGTTGCGCAGGTCCATCACGGGCGCCATGTTCACTTCGTTGAACGTGGTCAGGATGGCGTTGGTTTGCTGCGACTCGAGCAGACGCTCGGCGATACGCGCACGCAGACGCGACATCGGCACGCGTTGTTCCGGACGATCCTTCAGCCATTGGTCAGCCGAAGCCGGCGCCTTGACGTCCGGCAGCGACGGCTTGGCAGCCTTCGGTGCGGCGGCCGGTGCCGGAGCCGGTGCGACCTTGGCAGCCGGAGCGCCTGCGGTCAGCACGTCGCCCTTGGTGATGCGGCCGTCGCGGCCCGTGCCGGCGACGTCGCCCGCGCCCAGACCCTTCTCGGCCATCAGCTTGCCGGCAGCCGGCGAAGCAGCGGTGTTCGCACCCGTTGCGGATGCGGCCTGAGCCGCCGGAGCCGGTGCAGCGGCGGGTGCCGGTGCGGCTTCCGGAGCGGGCTTCACTTCGGCTTCGACAGCAGCGGCGCCTGCCGTGCCTTCGGTGTCGATCTTGGCGATCACCTGATCAGCCGTGACGGTGTCGCCGTCGTTCGCGATGACTTGCGCGAGCACGCCGGCCGAGGGTGCCGGCACTTCGAGCACGACTTTGTCGGTCTCGATTTCGATGAGAATTTCGTCTTGAGCAACAGCTTCGCCCGGCTTCTTTTTCCACTGGAGCATCGTGGCTTCCGAGACCGACTCGGAGAGCTGGGGAACCTTGACTTCAACAATAGCCATTATGAATATCCTGAATACGTATCGGGTGACGGCGCGCGATCTATGGATCCCTCGACCGCCTGCGAACCTTGACTGCCGCACTGATCTTTCAGATGCGGCACGGGAAAGCGCCCTGCGCTTTCCCGGTTCAGCTCTTGTGATTATTTAGCGATCGACGCGCTCTTGAGGCGGCCGAAAGCGCCTTCGACCAGCGCCTTCTGCTGCTCGTAGTGCTTCGCGTAGTAGCCGACTGCCGGCGAAGCCGAAGCCGGACGCCCGCTGTATGCCAACTTCTGACCGTCCTTCATGCCTTCCTTCAGGTGGTGCTCGATGTAGAACCACGGGCCTTGATTCTGCGGCTCGTCCTGCACCCAGACCACTTCGGTCGCGTTGTCGTACTTCTTCATTTCCGCTTCGAACTGCTTATGCGCGAACGGATAGAGCTGTTCGATACGGATGATCGCGACGTCGTTCGACTTCGATTCACGGCGATGCGCGAGCAGGTCGTAGTAGACGCGACCCGAGCAGGCGATCACGCGCTTGACCTTCTTCGCCTCGATGGCTTCGTCGATTTCGCCGAGGATCGGCTGGAACGCACCCTTGGCCAGTTCCGACAGATCCGACACGGCTTCCTTGTGGCGCAGCAGCGACTTGGGCGTCGCGACGATCAGCGGCTTGCGGAACAGGCGGATCATCTGACGGCGCAACAAGTGGAAAATCTGCGCCGGCGTGGTCGGTTGAACGACCTGCATGTTATGGTCTGCGCACAGTTGCAGGAAACGTTCGATACGCGTGGACGAGTGTTCCGGACCCTGGCCTTCGTAGCCGTGCGGCAGCAGCATCGTCAGGCCCGATACGCGGCCCCACTTCACTTCGCCCGACGAGATGAACTGGTCGATCACGACTTGCGCGCCGTTCACGAAGTCGCCGAACTGCGCTTCCCATGCGACGAACGTATTCGGCTCAGCCGTCGAGTAACCGTATTCGAAGCCGAGCACCGCTTCTTCCGACAACACCGAGTCGATCACCGTGAACTTCGCCTGACCTTCGGCGATGTTCTGCAGCGGCACGTACGTGCCGTCGTTCCAGCGTTCGCGGTTCTGATCGTGCAGCACCGCGTGACGGTGCGTGAACGTGCCGCGGCCCGAGTCCTGACCCGTCAGGCGCACTGCGTAGCCCGATGCGACCAGCGACGCGAATGCGAGGTGCTCGCCCATGCCCCAGTCGAGCTTGGCTTCGCCACGGCCCATTGCGCGACGGTCGTTGATGACGCGCTCGACCAGCGGGTGAACCTTGAAGTTTTCCGGGACCGTGGTGATGCGTTCCGCGAGGCGCTTCAGTTCCGCGAGCGGCACGGCCGTGTCGGCTGCGTCGGTCCACTTGCGGTTCAGGAACGGCACCCAATCCACCGCGTACTTGCTCTTGTAGTTCGAGAGCACCGGGTCGACCGTGTGATGGCCTTCGTCCATCGCCTTGCGGTAAGCCTTGACGAATTCGTCGCCTTCTTCCGCGGTGATCACACCTTGCTGCACCAGCTTTTCAGCGTACAGTGCGCGCGTGCCCGGGTGCTTGGCGATCGTCTTGTACATCAGCGGCTGCGTGACGGCCGGCGTGTCCTGCTCGTTGTGGCCCAGCTTGCGGAAGCAGACGATGTCGACGACGACGTCCTTGTGGAACTGCATCCGGAAGTCGATTGCCAACTGCGTAGCCAGCACGACCGCTTCAGGATCGTCACCGTTCACGTGCAGCACCGGCGCTTCGATCATCTTGACGACGTCCGAGCAGTACAACGTGGAGCGCGAGTCGCGCGGGTCCGACGTCGTGAAGCCGATCTGGTTGTTGATGACGATGTGCAGCGTGCCGTGCGTGCCGTAACCGCGCGTTTGCGCGAGGTTCAGCGTTTCCATCACGACGCCCTGGCCCGCGAAGGCCGCGTCGCCGTGGATTTGCACCGGCAGCACTTGCAGGCCGCTGTCGTCGCCGCGACGGTCCATACGGGCCTTCGCCGAACCTTCGACCACCGGGTTGACGATTTCGAGGTGCGACGGGTTGAACGCGAGCGACAGGTGAACCGGGCCGCCTTCGGTCGAGACGTCCGACGAGAAACCCTTGTGGTACTTCACGTCGCCGGCCGGCAGGTCGTCGTGGTGCTTGCCTTCGAATTCGGCGAACAGGTCAGCCGGCATCTTGCCGAGCGTATTGACCAGCACGTTCAGACGGCCACGGTGAGCCATGCCGATGACGATTTCCTGGACGCCATTGGCGCCGCCGTGACGCACGACTTCGTCCATCGACGCGATGAAGCTTTCGCCGCCTTCGAGCGAGAAGCGTTTCTGGCCGACGTACTTGGTGTGCAGGAAGCGCTCGAGGCCTTCAGCGGCCGTCAGGCGATTCAGGATGTGCTTTTTCTTTTCGTTCGAGAAGTTCGGCGTCGAACGGATCGATTCGAGCTTCTCTTTCCACCAGCGCTTCTGTTCCGGATCGCTGATGTACATGTACTCGGCGCCGATCGTGCCGCAGTACGTGTCGCGCAACGCCTTGACGATCTCACGCAGCGACGCGCGCTCGAATCCGAAATACAGATTCGTTGCGCTGAACTCCTGGTCCATGTCGGCTTCGGTGAAGTCGTAGAACGCGGGTTCGAGTTCGGGGATCGCGGGACGTTCGCGGCGCTTCAGGGGATCGAGATTGGCCCATTGCGAGCCGAGGAAGCGATATGCGCCGATGAGGGACTGCACATAGACTTGCTTGCGAGCGGTAGCGAGATCTTCGCCACCAGCTGCCGTGCGTGGGATGAAGGCATTAGCCTTGGCCCGTTGAGCAAACGATTCGACGATCGGGCCATGGGCCACGTCGTTGGCATTGCTGCCATCCGATGCAGGGACGTTCTGCAACGCGTCGAAATAGCTGCGCCAGTTCTCGGGCACTGACGCCGGATTATCGAGATACGCTTCGTACATTTCTTCTACGTACGGAGCATTGCCGCCGAACAGATAAGAGTTCGACTGGAATTGCTTCATCATTTTTACGCTCACCTTTCTTCGAGTTTCTCGAGAAATAGCGGGTTACAGAACCTTCCGCGACACGGCCTGACCGTTTAGCGGATTGCGCGAATCAAGTCTTGCTTGGAAGGACCTAAAACTTTGCACCCGGGGAGCATATCACAGAACGGATAGTGCAGATAGCAGACGGATTGCCGCTTAAGCCCGTCGCGACGGGCTTTCGGGCCACTTTCACGGTCCGCAACAATCTTCTGCAGGAAACAGGGACAAACGAGCGGCGAAGC
Source organism: Paraburkholderia sp. RL17-347-BIC-D (assembly GCF_046027915.1). NCBI lineage: Bacteria > Pseudomonadati > Pseudomonadota > Betaproteobacteria > Burkholderiales > Burkholderiaceae > Paraburkholderia > Paraburkholderia sp. RL17-347-BIC-D. The sequence goes on along the minus strand of NZ_JARESS010000014.1, from coordinate 113,226 downwards.
ACGTTCAACGGCGCATAAAGTCGCTGAAGTCCAGAAACGGCAAAAGCCACCCGGAGGTGGCTTTTGCTTGACTGCGATGGCGCCGCACCAGCCGGAGCCGATGCCCGCGCGCTTAGTCCACCGCGCCCTTGCGGCTCGCGCTGCGACGCTCGTGTTCCTTCAGGTAACGCTTGCGCAGACGGATCGATTGCGGCGTGACTTCGACCAGTTCGTCGTCGTCGATGAATTCGACTGCGTATTCCAGCGACATCTGGATCGGCGGCACGAGACGCACCGCTTCGTCCGTACCGGACGAACGCACGTTGGTCAGCTGCTTGCCCTTGATCGGGTTCACGACCAGGTCGTTGTCACGGCTGTGAATGCCGATGATCATGCCTTCGTACAGCGGCTCGCCCGGCGACACGAACATACGGCCGCGATCCTGCAGCTTCCACAGTGCGTATGCGACTGCCGCGCCGTCGTCCTGCGAGATCAGCACGCCGTTGCGACGCTCGCCGACCGCGCCTTCGCGGACCGGTTGATACGAGTCGAACGTGTGGCTCATCAGGCCCGTGCCGCGCGTGAGCGTCAGGAATTCCGACTGGAAGCCAATCAAGCCACGCGCCGAGATACGGTACTCGAGACGCGTACGGCCGCGACCGTCCGACGCCATGTCGAGCATTTCGCCCTTGCGGCGGCCCAGCTCTTCCATCACGCCGCCCTGGTGGCTGTCTTCCATGTCGACGGTCAGGTTTTCGTACGGCTCGTGCTTCACGCCGTCGACTTCCGTCATCACCACGCGCGGACGCGACACGGCCAGCTCATAGCCTTCGCGGCGCATGTTTTCCACGAGAATGGTCAGGTGCAGTTCACCGCGGCCCGCCACTTCGAACGTGGTTTCGTCGCCGGTTTCCTTCACGCGCAGCGCGACGTTGTGATTCAGTTCCTTCATCAGGCGGTCACGGATCTGACGGCTCGTGACGAACTTGCCTTCGCGGCCGGCCAGCGGCGACGAATTGACGAGGAAGTTCATGGTCAGCGTCGGCTCGTCGACGGTGATCATGGGCAGCGCTTCCGGCTGTTCCGGTGCGCAGATGGTCACGCCGATGCCGATTTCTTCGATGCCGTTGATCAGCACGATGTCGCCGGCTTCAGCCGAGTCGACCTGCACGCGCTCCAGGCCCTTGAACGACAGCACCTGATTGATCTTGCGGTTCAGAATCGCGCCATCGGGACCCGAACGCACGGCCACCGACATGCCCGGCTTGATCGTGCCGCGCGTGATGCGGCCCACGCCGATACGGCCAACATACGACGAGTAGTCCAGCGACGTGATCTGCAATTGCAGCGGAGCCGACGGATCCGCCGGGCGAACCGGCACGTGTTCCAGCACGGCTTCGAACAGCGGACGCATGTCGCCTTCGCGCACATCCTGCGTCAGGCCGGCGTAGCCATTCAGACCCGATGCGTACACGATCGGGAAGTCGAGCTGTTCGTCGGTTGCGCCCAGCTTGTCGAACAGGTCGAACGTCTGGTTGATCACCCAGTCGATCCGCGCGCCCGGCCGGTCCACCTTGTTGATCACGACGATCGGCTTCAGACCGAGCGCCAGTGCCTTCTTGGTAACGAAGCGCGTTTGCGGCATCGGGCCTTCGACCGCGTCGACCAGCAGCAGCACCGAGTCGACCATCGACAGCACGCGCTCCACTTCGCCGCCGAAGTCGGCGTGGCCCGGCGTGTCGACGATGTTGATGTGCGTACCTTCGTACTCGACCGCGCAGTTCTTCGAAAGAATCGTGATGCCACGTTCTTTTTCGATGTCGTTCGAGTCCATCACGCGCTCGGCGATCTGCTGATTGTCACGGAACGTGGCGGTCTGGCGGAGGAGCTGGTCGACGAGCGTGGTCTTGCCGTGGTCGACGTGAGCAATGATGGCGATGTTGCGTAGGGCGCGAGTCATAGGAACCTGGAGACAGTTGAGTGCGCCACCAGCAGCATTGTGTACGAAGCCAACAAAGCCCAAAGCGCACTTTTGGGAACCCAATATTGTAGCACGCGCAAATGAAGCTTTCTGGTATTCCCTGATAGGCCCGCTGTCGTCCACGCAGCGGACCGTCAGAAACGAAACGTAAGCACGTGGGCGAAACCCTACGCAAAATCACGCGGATTATGACTTGAGCGGGGAAAGTTCCTTGCCTAAGCTGTAATAACACTTGCCGCGTCAATCAACCGGCCTCTATAATCCTGCCTAGTCAACCATTGCATTCGCACGAGAATCATGACGGAGCCGTCCTCTACCCCTACGCCGGACCTCAGCGAATATCAGCTAGGCGAAAGCGTCGGCTATCTGATCTCGCGAGTGAAATCGACCCTGTCGAACCTGGTCACCCAGCGCAGCATGGCCGAACTGGGCATTACCAGCCAGCAAGGCAGCATCCTGTTCATGGTGGCCAGCGGCAAGTGCCTGCTGGCGGCCGAACTGGCCCGTGAATACGGCATCGACGCGAGCGCCGTCACGCGTCTGATCGACCGGCTGGAAAAACGCGGCCTGCTGACGCGGGTGCGCAGCAACGAGGATCGCCGGGTCGTGCGCCTCGCGCTGACGCCTGAAGGCCATGCCATCGCCGCCAAAATGCCGGCTATTTTCACCGGCGTGCTGGACAGTCTGCTGGGCGGCTTCACCCCGGAAGAAGTGGGTTTTCTGAAGAGCATGCTGCGTCGCGTGCTCATCAATTCCGGCGAACAAACGGGACTAACCCGTGATGCAGCAAGCAATTTTGACAGCAAATCGTAAGAAATTGCTTGCAGTGTCCATCATTACATTCCACTCAAAGAGTCGAGCGATGAAATCCCTTTCCCTGTCCGCGCCCGCACTTTCGAGTCGGGCCGCTGTCGCCGCCGCGGTGACGGCGCTCGCCCTCACGGGGTGCGCGAACTACTTCGGTATGAAAAGCGACAAGCAGATGTCGTCGCCCGCTCAGTACGAGTCCGCCCAGAGCCTCGCCGGCCAGGGCGGCCAGTGGCCCTCGCTCGACTGGGCCAATCAGTTCGGCGACCCGCAACTGCCCAAGCTGATCGCCGAAGCGCTGGAAGGCAGCCCGTCGATCGCGCAGGCGCAGGCGCGTCTCGCCAAGGCCTCGTCGTATATCGAGAGTTCGCGCTCGGCGCTGTACCCGAAGGTCAACGGCAGCTATTCGTGGACCCGCGAAATATTCTCGGAAAACTCGATCTACCCGCCGCCCTTCGGCGGCACCTGGTACAACGAGAACAACGTGCTTGCGAGCGCGTCCTGGGATCTGGACCTATGGGGCAAGAATCGTCAGCGTCTGGGCCAGGCCGTATCGCAGGAAAAGGCCGCTGAGGCCGACATGCAACAGGCACGCGTGACGCTCGCGGCCTCCGTGGCCAGCACGTATAACCAGCTCGCCCAGCTGTACGCGTTCCGTGACATCGCCGCGCGCGAAATCGCCAATCGCCAGGATATCGGCCGCATCACCAACGGCCGCGTGACGGCCGGCCTCGACACCAATGTCGAGCGGCAAACCGCGAACGGCAACATCGCGACCAGCCAGTCCAATTTGACCGACCTCGACGGCCAGATCACCGTCGTGCGCTACCAGCTGGGCGCGCTGCTCGGCAAGGGTCCGGATCGCGGCCTGCAAATCGCCCAGCCCGCGCTGAACAAGGGCGACATCGTGGCGCTGCCGAACAACCTGCCGGCGGACCTCGTCGCGCGCCGCGCGGATATCGTCGCCGCGCGCTGGCAAGTCGAAGCCGCGATGCACGACGTGAAGGAAGCGAAGGCCGAATTCTTCCCGGACGTGAATCTCGCGGCCGGCTTCGGTTTCGACGCGTTCGGCTGGGGCCGCTTCCTCACCGCGGGCAGCCGCCAGATCCAGTTCGGCCCGGCCATCCACCTGCCGATTTTCGACGCCGGCGCGCTGCGCTCGCAACTGAAGGGCCGCTACGCCGACTTCGATCTGGACGTGGCGAACTACAACCAGACACTGATCAGCGCTCTCTCGGACGTCGCGACGCAGGTGTCGTCGATCCGTTCGATCGACCAGCAACAAGGCGACGCACAACGCGCGCTCGACGCATCGACCAAGGCGTATCAGCTGGCTGTGATCCGCTACAAGGCCGGCTTGTCGCCGCAGTTGCAGGTGCTGACCGCCGACCAGAACCGCCTCGCCGCCGAACAGACGGTGACCAGCCTGAAGATGCGCCGCCGCGACATGCAGATCGGCCTCATCAAGGCGCTCGGCGGCGGTTTCGACGCGACGCAAACCGGCCTCGTGGTGCCGACCGATGCTCCGGCATCGGCCACCGCCGCGACCGCCGCTGCGAACTGAGCGCTCAAGCCACAGGCAGATCGAACACACGCACGAACATCCGAATAAACGACGACGTCTGAAAGAACCCGGAGCACATCAATGAGCACCACCCAACAGCCCGCGGCTACTACACAGCCGACTCAGTCGGCCCCGCAGCCGACGCAACCGGCACAACCACCGGCACAACCACCGACGAACAACAGCAGACGCAAGCGCATGATGACGCTGCTCGTCATCGTGATCCTGATCGCCGCGATCGCTTACGGCCTTTACTACTTCCTCGTCGCCCGCTTCCATGAAGACACCGACGACGCGTATGTGAACGGCAACGTCGTGCAGATCACGCCGCAAGTCACCGGCACGGTCGTCGCCGTGAACGCGGACGACACTCAAACGGTGAAGGCCGGCGACCCGCTCGTCGTGCTCGATCCGGCCGACGCCCGTGTCGCGCTCGAACAGGCCGAGGCGAATCTCGCGCAGACGGTGCGCCAGGTGCGCGGCCTGTTCGCCGACGACAACCAATACCAGGCGCAAGTGGCCCAGCGCCAGTCCGATCTGTCGCGCGCCCAGGACGACCTGAAGCGCCGTATGACGGTCGCGCAAACCGGCGCCGTGTCGCAGGAAGAAATCTCGCACGCCCGCGACGCCGTGAAGAGCGCGCAAGCCGCCGTCGACGCCGCCCAGCAGCAACTGGCGTCGAACCGCGCGTTGACCGCCAACACCACGATCGCGAATCACCCGAACGTGCAGGCCGCCGCCGCGAAGGTCCGCGACGCGTACCTGAACAACGCGCGTAACAACCTGCCGGCGCCGGTCACCGGCTACGTCGCGAAGCGCTCGGTGCAGGTCGGCCAGCGCGTCTCGCCGGGCACCCCGTTGATGGCGATCGTGCCGCTCGGCGGCGTGTGGGTCGACGCGAACTTCAAGGAAGTGCAGCTCAAGCACATGCGCATCGGCCAGCCGGTCGAACTGACGGCCGACGTGTACGGCTCGTCGGTGGTGTACCACGGCAAGGTGGTGGGCTTCTCGGCGGGCACGGGTTCGGCGTTCTCGCTGCTGCCCGCGCAGAATGCGACCGGCAACTGGATCAAGGTGGTGCAGCGTCTGCCGGTGCGGATCGCGCTCGATCCGAAGGAACTCGAACAGCATCCGCTGCGTATCGGCCTGTCCATGCAAGCCGACGTCAGCATCAAGGACGACAACGGCGGCCAGCTCGGCCAGGCGCCGAACACGGTCTATCAGACCAATGTGTTCGAGAAGTACGGCGACCAGGCTGACGCGGAAATCGCTCGCATCATTTCGGAAAACGCAGGTCCGAACGGCGGCTCGCAAAAGTCGGCCCAGGCCGGCGGCGCGAAGCCGGTCGCAGCGAAGCTGATGTAAGCCTCGCGACGATTCAGACAAGGCTTCTTTAATGGCTCAGGCTCAGGCGCAAGTCCCTCATCCGCCGCTCGAGGGCGCGCAACTGGTGATCGGCACCATCGCGGTGTCGCTCGCCGTTTTCATGAACGTGCTCGACACGTCGATCGCCAACGTGTCGATTCCGTCGATTTCGGGCGACCTCGGCGTGTCGTCCGACCAGGGCACCTGGGTGATCACCTCGTTCGCGGTCGCCAACGCGATCTCCGTGCCGCTCACCGGCTGGCTGACCGAGCGCGTCGGCCAGGTACGCCTTTTCATGGCGTCGATCATTCTGTTCGTGATCTCGTCGTGGATGTGCGGCCTCGCGCCGACGCTGCCGTTCCTGCTCGCTTCGCGCGTGTTGCAAGGCGCGGTGGCCGGCCCGATGATTCCGCTGTCGCAAACGCTGCTGCTCGCGAGCTATCCCCGCGCCAAGGCGCCCATGGCGCTATCCATGTGGGCGATGACCACGCTGATCGCGCCGGTGGCCGGCCCGATTCTCGGCGGCTGGATCTCGGACAACATCTCGTGGCCGTGGATTTTCTACGTCAACATTCCGGTCGGCGCGATTGCCGCTGTGGCGACGTGGATGATCTTCCGCAATCGCGATTCCGTCATCAGAAAAGCACCGATCGACGGCGTCGGTCTCGGTTTGCTGATCGTCTGGGTCGGCTCGCTGCAAGTCATGCTCGACAAGGGCAAGGATCTCGACTGGTTTTCGTCGACGACCGTCGTCGTGCTGGCGCTCGTCGCGGTGATCGCGCTCGCGTTCTTTATCGTGTGGGAATTGACGGCCGAGCATCCGGTGGTCGATTTGTCGCTGTTCAGCGGGCGTAATTTCACGGGCGGTACGGTCGCGCTGTCGATCGGTTACGGACTCTACTTCGGTAATCTGGTGTTGCTGCCGCTGTGGCTGCAAACCGATATCGGCTACACCGCGACCGAAGCCGGCCTCGTGATGGCGCCGGTCGGCCTGTTCGCCGTGCTGCTGTCGCCGATCACCGGCAAGGTTTTACCGCGCACCGATCCGCGCTATATCGCGACCCTGTCGTTTCTCGTGTTCGCACTGTGCTTCTGGATGCGCTCGCGTTATACGACCGGCGTCGATACCTACTCGCTGCTGGTGCCCACCTTGATTCAAGGGATCGGCATGGCGGGGTTCTTCATCCCGCTGGTGTCGATCACCTTGTCCGGGCTGCCGGGCAACCGGATTCCGGCGGCGTCGGGCCTGTCGAATTTCGTGCGGATCATGTGCGGCGGCATCGGCACGTCGATCTTCCAGACCGCGTGGGATCACCGCACGATCATGCACCACGCGCAACTGGCCGAGCAGGCTAACGCGTACAACCCGGTGTTCGACCAGTCGATCCGGCAGATGGGCGCGGCGGGCTTCAGTCAACCGCAGGCGTATGGTCTGTTCAACACGATGGCGACGCAGCAGGCCGCGCAACTCGGTGTGAATGATCTGTTCTTCGTGTCCGCCGGCATTTTTATCGCGCTGATCGCGCTGATCTGGATCACCAAGCCGGAACGCGCAGGCGGTGATGCGGGTGCGGCGGCGGCGGCGGCGCACTGAGTTTTCGGCGCTGCTCCGATCCGGCAGACGATATGAAAAAAGGCGGGACCGCTTGGTAGCGGTTCCGCCTTTTCTTTGCAGCGCCTTTGTCGCGCTCCGCCGTCTGTGCGGCTTTCAGCTCGCCGTCGTGACAACCAGCCGTTCCGGCGCCAGCACGCCCTCACCTTGCTTCGCGACGCCAAGCAGACGCCCTTCCGGTGCGTACACCCGGACGCGCGGCGCATTCACGGCTTCGTCCGTGATCGTCAACTCGGACAGCTTCAATCGCTGACCATGAAGAAAGCGGCGCGTCGCGTCTTCGTTCAACTGCACGAGCGGGAACGTCGACAGCAATGCGTCCACCGGCTGCAGCCACGCATCGCGTTCGCCTTCAGTCGCGTCGGATAACGCGTCGAGCGTCACCGAATTGTCGAGCGTCAGCGCGCCGACGCCGGTGCGCCGCAGCGCCACCAGATGCGCGCCGCAACCCAACGCTTCGCCGATATCCTCGGCCAGCGTGCGCACATACGTGCCCTTGCTGCACGTCACGCGAAACGTCACGTCCGGCAACGCGCAGGCGAGCATCTCGAGCTTGAGGATCGTCACCTCACGCCCTTCCCGCTCCACCGTCTGACCGGCGCGCGCGTATTCGTACAACGGCTTGCCGTCACGTTTGAGCGCCGAATACATCGGCGGAACCTGCGTGATCTCGCCGAGGAATGCCGGCAGAACCGCCTGGACCGCCGCCTCGTCGCACGTCACTTCGCGCGTGTCGATCGCTTCGCCTTCGGCGTCGCCAGTGGTCGTGCGAATGCCGAGGCGCATGGTGGCCTCGTACGTCTTGTCGGCTTCGAGCAGGTCTTGCGAAAACTTGGTGGCTTCGCCGAAACAGAGCGGCAACAAGCCGGTTGCCAGTGGATCGAGCGTGCCGGTGTGGCCCGCCTTTTTCGCCAGATAGAGACGCTTCGCGCGAATCAGCGCGTCGTTGCTCGACAGGCCGAGCGGCTTGTCGAGCAACAGCACGCCGTCGAGCGCGCGACGCGGCACGCGGGGGCGTTGAGGTGCGGTCATGTCAGAAAGACGAAAGTCTTCGATGGATACGGAAAACAGCACTGAGCGCAGGGCGACTCAGGCATGGCAGCGAGCGCCGCGGCGAACAGCGCGCTCAGTCTTCTTTCGCGCGATTGGCGTTCGCTTCGTCGATCAGACGCGACATCTCGACGGCGCGCTCGATCGTCTTGTCGTAATGGAAATGCAGCGTCGGCACGGTGTGAATGTGCAGGCGCTTGAAAAGCTGATTGTGCAGATGGCCGGCCGCGTGCGTGAGCGCTTCGAGCGTCTGCTGCGGATCGCCGGTGAGCGTCGTGAAATAGACCTTGGCGTGTGCATAGTCCGGCGTCAGCTCGACGCTTTGAACCGTGACGATGCCGATGCGCGGATCCTTGACCTCGCGCAGCAGCTCGGACAAATCACGCTGGATCTGATCGGCGATCTGCACATTGCGATTGGGAGAAGAACGTTTTTTAGGCATGGTGTTATGTGATCCGTTCTAACGGATGCAGAAAAGTGGTTCGCGCCGCCGCGCTGCGGGCTTTTTTGTCGAGGCGGCATTCAGGCGGCCCAGAACAGGAGAAACTCGACCGCGGACGCGGTGCGCGACGGACACGGACAAACGCGTGGCCCCAAAAACAACGGGCGGAGCGGGCGTTAAAGCCCGCTCCGCCCCTTGAGCCGTGTCGCGTGAATTACAGCGAACGCGCGACTTCGGTGACCTCGAAGACTTCGAACTGATCGCCTTCGACGATGTCGTTGAAGTTCTTGATCGACATACCGCACTCGAAGCCCTGACGGACTTCCTTGACGTCGTCCTTAAAGCGCTTGAGCGAATCGAGCTCGCCCGTGAAGATGACGACGTTGTTGCGCAGCACGCGCACCGACGACGAGCGCTTGACGAAACCGTCCGTGACCATACAGCCGGCCACCGCGCCGATCTTCGGTACCTTGAAGACCTGACGCACTTCGACCGTACCCGTCACGACTTCGCGCTTCTCCGGTGCCAGCATGCCCGACATCGCAGCCTTCACGTCATCCACTGCGTCATAGATGATGTTGTAGTAGCGAATATCGACGCCGTTGGTTTCCGCCAGCTTGCGCGCCTGGGCATCCGCACGGGTGTTGAAGCCGATGATAACCGCCTTCGAAGCCGTAGCCAGGTTGACGTCCGACTCGCTGATGCCACCCACGGCGCCGTGCACGATCTGCACGCGGACTTCGTCGGTCGACAGCTTGAGCAGCGACTGCACCAACGCTTCCTGCGAACCTTGCACGTCGGCCTTGACGATGAGCGGCATGTACGCCACTTCGCCTTCGCCCATCTGTTCCAGCATGTTCTCGAGCTTCGCGGCCTGTTGCTTGGCCAGCTTGACATCGCGGAACTTGCCTTGACGGAACAATGCGACTTCACGCGCCTTGCGGTCGTCCGGCATGACGATGACTTCTTCGCCCGCTTGCGGCACTTCCGAGAGACCTTGAATCTCAACCGGGATCGACGGGCCTGCCGACTTGGTCGGCTTACCGGTTTCGTCGAGCATGGCTCGCACGCGACCGTAAGCGCTACCTGCCAGCACCACGTCGCCGCGGTTCAGCGTACCCGATTGGACCAGGATCGTTGCGACCGGACCCTTACCCTTATCGAGCTTCGCTTCAATGACGAGACCCTTGGCCGGCGCTTCGACCGGTGCTTTCAGTTCCAGCACTTCGGCTTGCAGCAACACGTTTTCCAGCAAGTCGTCGATGCCAGCGCCGGTTTTGGCCGACACCGACACGAACGGCGAATCGCCACCGTATTCTTCCGGCACGACGCCTTCCGCGACGAGTTCCTGCTTCACGCGCTCCGGATTCGCATCCGGCTTGTCGATCTTGTTGATCGCAACGACGAGCGGCACGCCGCCGGCCTTCGCGTGGGCGATCGCTTCCTTCGTTTGCGGCATCACGCCGTCGTCGGCTGCGACCACCAGAATCACGATGTCGGTTGCCTTCGCACCGCGGGCACGCATGGCCGTAAAGGCTTCGTGACCCGGCGTGTCGAGGAACGTGATGACGCCACGCGGCGTTTCGACGTGGTAAGCGCCGATGTGCTGCGTAATCCCGCCCGCTTCGCCCGCTGCGACCTTGGCGCGGCGGATGTAGTCGAGCAGCGACGTCTTGCCGTGGTCGACGTGACCCATGACCGTGACGACCGGCGGACGCGGCAGTGCTTCCGCATCGGACACTTCGCCTTCGACCAGCATGGCTTCCGGATCGTCCAGCTTGGCCGCCACCGCGTGGTGGCCCAGTTCCTCGACGATGATCATCGCCGTTTCCTGGTCCAGCATCTGGTTGATCGTGACCATCTGGCCGAGCTTCATCATCGACTTGATGACTTCCGACGCCTTCACCGCCATCTTGTGCGCCAGATCGGCGACCGTGATGGTTTCCGGCACGTGCACTTCGCGCACGATCGGTTCGGTCGGTGCCTGGAACGTGGTGTTCTGATCCTGATGCTTGCCGCGACCCTTCGGGCCACCGCGCCAGCCGCGATCGACACCGCCGCTCGTGTCGCCGCGCGTCTTGATGCCGCGGCGCTTCGCTGCGTCGTCTTGCCAGCCGCCCTTGCCGCCGCCCGGCTTCTTCTTGTCGCCGGCGGAAGGCGTGGTCGTGGCAGCCGGAGCCGCAGCAGCCGGCTTCTTGGCTGCCGGACGCGCCGGTGCTTCACCCGCCGGACGCGCCGGCTTGTGCAGCGTGCCCTTGGCTTCCACGGCCTTGGCCGGCTCAGCCGGCTTCGGTGCCGGTTCCGGCGCCTTGACCTGTGCCTTGCGCGGCGTGTTCATCATTTCGCGAATCGCGCGCGCTTCGGCTTCAGCCGCCGCGCGGCGCTTGGCGATTTCTTCCTGCTCAGCACGCGCTTTCTCGGCAGCCTGACGCGCTGCGTCTTCTGCCTTCTTCGCGGCTTCGCGTTGCGCGGCGCGTTCTGCGGCGGCGCGCTCGTCGTCCTGCTCGCTTTGCTTGGCGACCGCCGGCTCCGCTGCCTTGGCAGCCACCGGTTCAGCCTTCGCGACCGCCGGCTGCGCGGCTTGCGCCGGCTTGGCGGTCTGCGCCTGCTCGCGAGCTGCCGCCTCGGCCGCAGCCGCTGCACGCTTCTTCGCCGCTTCTTCTTCCGCGCGGCGACGCTCGGCTTCAGCAGCCTGCTCGCGCGCCTGACGTTCAGCTTCTTCGCGCTCGAGTTGTTCCTGACGCGCCTTCAACTCCTGAGCCTGCTTTTCGAGCAGCTCGGCTTCGTGACGAGCTTCCTCTTCACGACGCTGGAGTTCGAGATCGTCGACGTCGGCCTCGGCCACATGATTCGATGCATCCCCGTTTTCAGCGGAGGTTTCGTCGCGGCGGACGAAAGTGCGCTTCTTACGCACCTCGACCTGAATGGTGCGAGCTTTGCCCGTCGCATCGGATTGCTTGATTTCCGACGTATGCCGTTTCGTCAGCGTGATCTTGCGCTTGTCAGCATCAGTCGAGCCGTGAGACTTGCGCAAGTGGTCGAGCAGACGCGCCTTGTCCGTTTCGGACAAGCTATCGTCTTCGCTCGCTTTTGTGACGCCCGCCGCCTGCAGCTGCTCAAGCAGCACGCCTGCAGGCATTTTCAGTTCCGCGGCAAATTGGGCTACGTTGTTACTCGCCATTCATTCCTCTTAATGCAAGGACCGATTCCTTGCGGTTAGCATCGGGTCATGCGGCCTGACGGCCGCTTCAATTTAGTGCGCCATGGTCATTTCTCACTGGAACCAGTGTTCACGTGCTTTCATGATCAACGCCTTAGCGGCATCCTCTTCCATTCCGGTCATCTCGACCAGTTCATCCACAGCCAGCTCGGCGAGTTCGTCGCGCGTCTGGATCTGATGTTCGGCCAGCTTGGCGAGCAGGTCGGCGTCCATGCCGTCCAGGCTCTTCAGGTCGAGCGCTACGTTTTCGACCTTTTCTTCATTCGCGATCGCCAGCGTCAACAGCGCGTCGCGCGAGCGATTACGCAGTTCGTGAACGGTGTCTTCGTCGAATGCCTCGATCTCGAGCATTTCGTTGAGCGGCACATAAGCGATCTCTTCGAGGCTGGTAAAGCCTTCGTCGATCAGGATGTCGGCGACTTCTTCGTCGACATCGAGACGCGCCATGAACAGGTCACGCAGTACACCACGTTCCTGATTCTGCTTTTGCGCAGATTCGTCCGGCGTCATGATGTTGATCTGCCAGCCGGTGAGTTCGCTGGCGAGACGCACGTTCTGGCCGCTGCGGCCGATCGCGACCGCCAGTTCGTTTTCGTCGACGACGACGTCCATCGAATGTTTTTCTTCATCGACGACGATCGACTGGACGGCTGCCGGCGCGAGCGCGCCGATCACAAACTGTGCGGGATCTTCCGACCATAGCACGATGTCGACGTTTTCGCCACCGAGCTCGTTACGCACCGCCTGCACGCGCGAACCGCGAATGCCGACGCACGTGCCGATCGGATCGATGCGCTTGTCGTACGCGACCACGCCGATCTTGGCGCGCACGCCTGGATCGCGCGCGGCCGCCTTGATTTCCAGCAGGCCTTGCTCGATTTCCGGCACTTCCATCTCGAACAGTTTCATCAGGAATTCGGGCGCCGTACGCGACAGTTCGATCTGCGGACCGCGCGCGGTGCGATCGACCTTCGCGATGTAGGCGCGCACGCGGTCGCCCACGCGCAGGTTTTCCTTCGGAATCAGCTGGTCGCGGCGCAGCAGCGCTTCGACACGGCCGGTTTCGACGATGAAGTTGCCCTTGTCGAGACGCTTCACCGAGCCGGTCATGATGTGCTCGCCGCGCTCGAGGAAGTCGTTCAGGATCTGTTCGCGTTCAGCGTCGCGCACCTTCTGCAGGATCACCTGCTTGGCGGCCTGCGCGCCGATACGGCCGAATTCGATCGACGGCACCGGTTCTTCGATGAACTCGTCGAGTTGAATCTCGGGCTTCTGCTCGCGTGCTTCGAACAGCAGGATTTCCTGATCCGGTTCCTGCAAACCGGCTTCGTCCGGCACCACTTTCCAGCGGCGAAACGTTTCGTGCTCGCCGCTTTCACGGTCGATATGGACGCGGATATCCGCATCTTCTTCGAAGAGTTTCTTGGAGGCCGAAGCGAGAGCCGCTTCGAGCGCGGCAAATACCACGTCTTTGTCGACATTCTTCTCGCGTGCCAGCGCATCCACCAGCATCAACACTTCGCGACTCATTGTTTGCGGCTCCTAAAGTCAACTTTCGGAACGAGGCGTGCTTTGTCCATGTCCGCGAGCGTGAAATCGAGCATCGCGGCGCCTTCCTTCCCTTCAAATTCCAGACCGATCGTCTCGCCTTGCGGAGCATGCAGGATGCCCCGGTACGATTTCCGTCCGTCCAATGGCTTTTTCAATGTGATTACCACTTCGCTGCCTGCGAAGCGTTCGAAATCCGCCAATTTTTTCAGCGGGCGGTCGAGCCCCGGCGACGATACTTCAAGCCGCTCGTAATCGATGTTTTCGACCGTCAAAACGTGCTGGAGCTGACGCGTGACTTTCTCGCAGTCTTCGATCGCGATGCCGGCCGGCTGGTCGATATAGATACACAACATGCCGCGCCCGGTGCGCTCGAGATCGACGAGCTCGTAGCCGAGTCCCACGACCGTGGTTTCAATCAGTTCCGTCAGTTGCACAGTGCCCTCTTAGATGTTCGCGCAGCGAGCCTGCCGCTTGTTATGCAAACAACCAATGCGGGCCGCGCGCCAAGCCGGCGCACGTTCGTGCTACCCGAGATGCCGAACCACTGAGAACTGATCGGCAAAAAAAAATGGGCTAAACGCCCATCATCTTATTGCCGGTGGTCGCACCTGAGCCGCACATAAAAAGCCGCACGCCCAGCGACTTCGCGATTGTAGCCATTTTTCGGGACAAACGCAAACCGCAGAACGCCGCCCAACGCGCTTTTCCGGTTGATTTCACGGGAATCTTTCAACGATATGACGGCGCTTCGGGCCTTTTGCAAGGCGGCTCATGCCGCCCCGAACCCGAGTTGGACAAGCGGGGCAAATGAAATCCGCCCCCACTTCCATTTACGTCGCGGTTTTATGCGTCACATGAAACCGCGTGACGCCAAACCGATGGCGCTCGTCGATCGATTCTGGCGGCTGCCGGCGAAAGATCGCTGAAGAACGATCCACGGCTGACCGCCATGCATGTCTGGCGTGCTGCTTAACGGCCGCGCGAACGGCCGCGGGGTGCGCCGCCGCCACGATTGGCGCCGCCGGCGTTGGCGTTGCCGCCGCCCGCACGGTTGCCAGCGCCGCCGCGATTGCCACCCGGCCCGCGGTTGCCGCCGCCGCTGCCCGGATTGGGACTGCCGCTGCCACTGGCGCGTTTGCCGCCGCCGGCCGCACGGTTGCCATTGCCCGACGGTGCGCGATTGCCATCGACTTCACGGCCGCCACGCGGGCCGCCCGCCGCGCCCCCCATCGGGCCACTGAAACCACCGGCGCCACGGCCGGCGCCGCGATTGCCGTAACCACCGCCGAAACCGGCGCCCGCGCCGCCACCGAAGCCACCGCCTGCCGCACCGCGCCGGCCCTGGCCGCGCGGCTGCTGCTGGTCGAACCGGCCATGCGACATCAGCACGGGTTCACGGCTGATGAAGCCCATCGACGTCTGCATCGGATCAGGCTGCTTGCGCTCCGGCGCTTCCCTGCGGCCACCCTTTTCTTCCGTCGGCGCCTTCAGGCCGACCGATGCCATCAGCGCGCGCACCTGGTTGTCTTCGAGTTCTTCCCAACGACCGCGCTTGAGCCCCTTCGGCAGCGAAATCGGGCCGTGACGGGTACGAATCAGACGGCTGACCATCAGGCCAGCCGCTTCGAACATACGGCGCACTTCGCGGTTACGCCCTTCGGCGAGCGCGACGTGATACCAGTGATTAGTGCCTTCGCCGCCGCCATCGCGGATACGCAGGAAGTTCGCCGGGCCGTCTTCCAGCTCGACGCCGTGCAGCAGCTTCTGACGCATGCCTTCCGCCAGTTCGCCGACCACGCGCACCGCATATTCACGCTCGACGCTATAACGCGGGTGCATGAAACGGTTCGCCAGGTCGCCCGACGTGGTCAGCATCAGCAGACCTTCCGTATTGAAGTCGAGACGGCCGACCGCGAGCCACTTGGCGGTTTTCATCGGCGGCAGATTGTCGAACACCGAAGGACGGCCTTCCGGATCGGCGTGGCTGACGATTTCGCCGGTCGGTTTGTGATACAGCAGCACGCGCGGCGGCTTGTTGGCCAACTTGCGCTTGACCGGCTTGCCGTTGATGCGGACCTGGTCGGTCGGCATGATGCGTTGGCCGATGTGAGCCGGTTCGCCGTTCACCGACACGCGGCCGGCGACGATCAGCTCTTCCATGTCGCGGCGCGAACCCATGCCGGCTTCGGCCAGCACTTTATGCAACTTCGGCGCGTCGTCGTCGGCTGCGAGCACGCGCTTGGGCGCAGCCGGCTTGCCACGGCGCAGCATCGGCGCGCGCACGCCGCCGGTGGCGCTGTTGTCCGCGTCGAATGCGGGCGATGTGACGTACGAGAACAGGTCGTCCTGACCGGCGGCTGCCGCTGCCACCGGCGCTTCGCCACCGCGGCGGCTGTTCTGACGCTGCCCGCCTTCGCGCGGCTGGCGCTCGCGCTGACCTTCACGAGGTGCGCCTTCACGCGGTGCGCCCTCGCGCTGCCCGCCTTCACGCTTCGCGCCGCCCGCATTGCGGCGCGGCCCTTGACCCTTGGCGCCCGCGTCCTTGCGCGGCATCCGCACTTGCGCGACGACCTCGCCGTCCGGCGGCGCCTCGGTGACGACCGGCGCTCCTTGCGCGGGCGCGCCTTCGGCGCCCTTCGTCTTCGCGCCGGCGCGGCGCCGGGCGATCAGGCTGCGCGGGCCGCGACGCAGGCCGCGGCGCGGAC
This sequence comes from Paraburkholderia sp. RL17-347-BIC-D, assembly GCF_046027915.1. Lineage (NCBI taxonomy): Bacteria > Pseudomonadati > Pseudomonadota > Betaproteobacteria > Burkholderiales > Burkholderiaceae > Paraburkholderia > Paraburkholderia sp. RL17-347-BIC-D. The sequence goes on along the minus strand of NZ_JARESS010000014.1, from coordinate 96,950 downwards.
GGTCGTCACCGTCTGCTTCCGTGGTCTGCGCCGGGCGCTCGCCCTCGCCTGCCGACGCTTGCGTGGTGCGCGTTTCGTCAGCGCGCGCCGACGGCACGGCGCGCTCGGATTCGGACGAATCGGTGTCGTGGGTATGTGTCAAAACAACCTCAAAATGTCAGGTCGCGCACGCCCGTTGCGGGCGTGGCAAAAAAAGTTCGGTTACGTCAGGCGCTGCGCGACTCGGGTTCGTCGTCGGTCAGAATGCCTGCGTCCTGCGCCGCATCGCGACGATCCAGAGGATCGCCGTGCGCCGCCTTGGTCGGGTTCGGCTCGGCGGCGTGCTCCGTATTGCGGAGTACGCCCGAGTCGTGCGCGGGTATTGCCGGATCGGCCTGGGAGACCGGATCGTGATTCTGTGCGGACTCGGCGGCGCCTGCCTGCGGTGCAACGTGTGCTGCATTTGCCGTTTCAGCCGGGTCCTGCGCGGCCGGCGCAATAGCGGCGTCCGAGTGCGACCCGGAGAATGCCAATGCGGTTTGTGCCTCGACTTCCGCTGCGCTGTGGGCCGCCTGCGCCGATTCCACCGGCTCGGTGTGCTGCGTCTGATGCTCTTCTTCAGCGAGTTCGTCAGCGATTTCCGTTCCTGACGCCTCGTCTACTGCTTCAAGCTGGCTGTCAACGGCATGGCTGGCTGCGTCAGCGGAGTCGGATTGCGGCGCTTCGCCCGTGGCTTGCGGAATATTCTCCGACTCGCCATCGACAGTTGCGCTCGCAAATGCATCCGCAACAGCTTCGCTTGCAACAGCGCCTGCTTCAACCACCACGCCGGAATCCACCAGCTCTTGTTTCGAAGCCAAAGCCTGCGCGGCATCGGCGTCGGCGAACTCGATCGCGTGCTGGCCGAGCAGATCCGCGTTCAACTGCGCCGACGGATCGGCGAGCGGTGGCAATTCGTCCAACGCTGTCAGCCCGAGGTCGTCGAGGAACTGCCGCGTGGTCGCGTACAGCGCGGGACGGCCCGGCACATCACGATGGCCGATCACTTCGATCCAGCCTCGATCTTCGAGCTGCTTGACGACCTGCGTATTCACCGTGACGCCGCGAATCTCTTCAATATCGCCACGCGTCACCGGTTGCCGGTATGCAATGATCGCGAGCGTTTCGAGCACCGCGCGCGAATATTTCGGCGGTTTCTCAGGATGCAAACGATCCAGATACGAACGCATCGCGGGCTTGCTTTGAAACCGCCACCCCGACGCCAGCCCGACCAACTCCACACCGCGCCCAGACCAGTCCTGCTTGAGGTCTTCGAGCAAAGTCCGAACGGTGTCTGCCGACACGCCGTCGGCAAAGAGCTTGCGCAACTCGCCGAGCTTTAACGGCTCCTGCGCGCAGATCAAGGCAGTCTCGAGGACGATCTTCGCCTCTTGGGTATTCATGCAGCTAGGTCAGACCCTGTGGTCAAAGAACCGGATCAAACAGACGATGTGGAACTGAAGACGCGCTCGCCCGATTCTGATCGGTCATATTGATGGGAGCACGCACCGGGGGGAGGCGAAACAGACAATCGAGCCAAACCCAGCCGGACGGAGCAGCGATATTCCTGAAAGGAACCGCGTGACTGAGCGCCATATTACGCAAAAACAATCAGTGCGTAAAGACGAAATCCCCCGCGCATTGCCCAGCCATGCTTTGGCGGCCGTGCTTTTGCGAAAAAGCGGGCTTAATTTGATAAAAACCCGCTTTCTTCGGTTGTTCTTCGCCTGGTTGGTTCAATAGCTTTACACAGCCACCTTTTCCGCCACTCACTTATTGCGCCGTTGCGTGTTCCGCCAGGAACCGTTTCAGGCGCTCGACGCCCGCGTCCAGCCGCGCCGTGTCGCAGGCGTAGCACCAGCGCACGAAGCCCTCGCCTTGCGGACCGAACGCGCTGCCCGGCGCCACGCCGAGCCCGACGTCGCGCACCATCGCCTTGCAAAGCTCCAGACTGCGCGAGGCGCCCGGCATCGAGAAAAACAGGTACATCGCGCCGGACGGCGTCTTGACGTCGACGCCAGGCACCGTGGCGAGCGCACGCACCAGATGGTCGCGCGACGCCTTCAGGTCGCGCACCAGCTCCTGCGTAAAGCGCTCGCCCTGCTCGATGGCGGCGATGCCCGCTTGCTGAACGAAGGCCGGCGCGCACGAGGTGTTGTACTCGACGAGCTTGCCCAGATCATCCATCAACGCGGCCGGGGCGACGATCCAGCCGAGCCGCCAGCCTGTCATCAACCACGCCTTCGAAAACGAATTGACGCAGATCACGCGTTCGTCGCGGGTGGCCAGATCGAGGAACGATGGCGCGGTTCGCGAAGGCACGCCAGTCGCATCCGCAGAAGCGTCCGCATAGTAAAGGCGCTCGTAGACCTCGTCCGCCACGATCCAGATACCGTGGCGCCGGCAATGCGCCAGCACGGCGCGCTGCTCGTCGCGGCTCATCACCCAGCCGGTCGGATTGTTCGGCGAGTTGATCAGCAGCATTTTCGTGCCGGGCGTCAGCGCCGCCAGCAACTGCTCCAGGTCGAGCTGCCAGCCGCACTCGCCGTAGCCCAGCGCGACGGTTTCGACGTGCGCGCCGAGAATCTTCGGAATCTCGACCAGATTCGGCCAGAGCGGCGTCACCGCGACGACGCGGTCGCCCGCGCCCACCACGAGTTGCGCCGCCAGCATCAGCGCGTTGACGCCCGCGCTCGTCACCGCGATATGCTCCGCCGACGTCGCGCCGTGCAGGTCGCTGACATAGCCGGCAAGTGCGGCGCGCAGCGGCGCGATGCCGAGGTTGTGCGTGTAGAACGTCGCACCGGCCGCCAATGCGGCACTGGCGGCGTCGCGGATAAAGGCCGCCGTGACGCGGTCGGACTCGCCGAACCAGAAGGGCAGCACGTCGTCGACGCCGAAACCGGCGTTGGCGACTTCGCGGATCTGCGAAGGACGCAGTGCGCGCACAGCGTCGCGCGCGTTCGGGATGGATGGCACGGGCAGATCCGATTCGCTCATCGAGGCTTCCAGGCGGGTAAAGGGCATGGGTTGAAATTCAGCAGAGGCGACAGTTTAGCTTGGTGCTTCTTTTTGGGACGGCGAAGTCGGCGGATGAGAAGGCATGGCGAGAGATCGGTCGCGGATGGGTTGTCGCCAGGCGCCGTGCTTCGAGAACGGCAACATTCGTCCCATCGCACCGTCTCCGACCATGCGGCGTCGCGCGCATCACGCGACCGCACCTTTGCTGCCCACGGGAATATCGCATTCCCCCACGCGGCGGTGCCTTTGCCGCCCTAGGGACATCGCGCAAGTCCCACCACCGCCAGCTAGCTCAAATCCTCTGCCCGTCCCGGCAATTGACGAATCAGTCCCCACACCGCCTCCGCCGCCGGCGACAGCGACCGGTCGCGCCGCCGCACCAGTTCGACCGTGCGCTCCGCGCGCGGCACGAGCGGCCGGGCCACCAGCGACGCGCCCTCCGGCAACGGCAACGCCAGCCACGGCAGCACGCTCACGCCGACGCCCGCTTCGACCAGCCCAAAAACGGTCGCGGAATGCCCCAGTTCCTGCACCACCGTGGCGCTCACGCCATATTCCTGCATCGCGGCGTCGATGATCGGCCGGCTGCCCGACGCGTAATCGAGCATCACGAGCTGCTGGCCGTCGAGGTCCGCCCACGCCACGCGTTCCTTCGCCGCCAATGGATGATCGTCGCGCAAGACGACGCAGAACGAATCGGTCATCAGCGATTCGCTGAGCAGGTCGTCGGCGGAAAACGGACCGATGATCACGCCGAAATCGACCTCGCCCGACTTGACCTTGCGCACCACGTCGCTCTGCACGTCGTCGCGCAGGCCCAGCGCGATATACGGGAATTGCTGCACGCACGAGGCCACCACGCGCGGCATGAGCCGGCACGCCACCGTCGGGCTGGCGGCCACCACCACGCGTCCGCGGCGCTGTTCGCCGATTTCGCGGATCTCGCGAAGCGCGTCGTCCAGATCCGTCAGCAGACGTGACACGCTCGACACGAGGTTGCCGCCGACATCCGTGAGCTGCACCTCGCGGGTTGTGCGATCGATCAGCTTGAGGCCGATCTCGCCCTCCAGTTCGCGCACGCAACGGCTGACCGCCGACTGCGTCAGGCCGATTTCATCGCCGGCCCGGCTGAAGCTCTGCAAACGGGCCACCTCGATGAAAACCCTTAGCTGGCGGAGCGTGACATTCATTTACCAACCTCATCAATTGCATCATTTGATGCGTATTGTAAGGCTAAAGATAGCGCCACAGTCGCTTTTCGCAATCTCGCTGCAATGCAGCGATAAGGCGCAAACGCACGCTGGCCGGGCCTGATTGCACAAGATTGGTGATTGTCCCGATTTGCGAGATGGGTTTTTTGGATTCTTATACGCCCCTAGCTAGCGCCCGCGCTGGCCCGCTGTCACAGGGCTTTCAGGCGGTTGGACTCAACTTGGCACACTTCCTGCATTTATCTGCAGACAAGGGTCGGCGCCATGATTCTGACTGCATAGCAGACCGTGGCAAGCCCGACCCTCCTTGGCACTCGCCTATCGAGTGCATGGAGAGTGCGCGGCGCGGGGCAGCGCACCGGAGTTAGCTTCGCTGAGGTGAAACATGATGCTGTTCGACGATTTGAGAGACAACGAGTGGGCGCTGGTCGAGGCGTTGTTCTGTGCGGAGCCAGCACGGAGCGAACGGCGCGGTCGGCCACGCGTGGAAGCGCGCGCGGTTGTCAACGCCGTGCTGTGGGTGCTATCGACAGGCGAAGGCTGGTCCAAACTGCCGGGCCGCTATCCGTCGCCACCGACTTGCCGCCGTCGCTTCGACGAGTGGCAAGCCGATGGTACGCTCGCCGAAATAGTTAAGCGACTCGGCACGAGCGGCCGTGAAATTTCGCTGCGCGGCCGGATTGGCGCGACCGCCGCGAAACCGCCGGCACCGCCGAGCCGTGACCGCCTGCGCGGCGCCTTCTGGACCAATCCGGAATCGTGGCGCGCGCCGGTCAAGATGGCCTGACGCACATTGCTTTTCCTCCGGGCGCCTGCGGGCGCCCGGCGCGTATCAATCCTCAGGTCGACGCGTCTTGACGCACGCCGTACCTGTCATGGGCACCGCTCTTCGGCGCGCCCAACAGAGTCGTCCCTTCCCGTTACACCCAGCCTGCTTGCGCGCTGCTTCAGACGTCTGAAGCAGCGCGATAGTTGCTGGTGAAACATCCATTTACTATTACTTACAGCGTGCTTTCGCGACTGGGCATACCTTATGTGTATGCAAACAGGCCTTGAGTCGATCGGCTTGACGGGAGCTCAGCATGAAACCAATGTCACTGCTTCTGTGCGGCATTGTCGTTTCATCGATGGCCGCACCGGCGCTTGCCCAGCAGCGCCAACAGGCTTGGAACTGGCGGCCGGATCGTCCGGCAACCATCGAAGCCTGGCAGCAAAGCGATTCGCGCGCCCGCGATTTCACACCGCCGGCGCCGCGCGGAGACTTGCGCGGTGATATCGCCAGCAACGTGCGCACACGACCGGAGGCGCCTCGCCAGGATCCGACGCACCGACGTTAGGCGGAGTCGAACGTGAGCAAAACCCACGGGACTCACTCGCGAAACTCCGTAGCGCATATTGAATAATTGGGGGAACCACCGCGCGTTGTGCCAGTCTGATTTAACGCCATTAGCACAGCGTGGCAGTAGTAATTCCGGTACGCCCGTATCCTCGCGATACGGGCTTTTTTTCAGGCTTTCGCTGCGTGATCGATGGCCGCGCGATTACCTGCACGCGCGCAAAGACGCACGGCGCGACGCAAGTGTCATGACGCGGATGGACGCAACAATGGAGACACCGCCAGCCGCACGAAGCGGCCGGAAAACAACGCCTGCCAGCCCGCCGGACCTAAGGCCGGACTTCGAGCGCGGCGGTGGGCCGCGTGTCGGCTGTAGCGACAACGTAGTCGTTCATGCGCTGTGCTGTCCAGGTGAGCAGACGTTCGTCATGGGCGAGCCGCGCGAACTCGGCTCTGCCCCGCTCAGTGAGCACGGCGATATCGACAGGTGCGTGGAAACCCGGAGCCGGCGCGACAGTGCGCTGCCGAACGGTGTCCATCAAGCCTAGTGCGCGAAGATATTGGAAAACACCCGGCCTTCTAGCCCATGGGACCTGGCGATATTGCGCCCGCCGCAGCGCTTCAAGTACCGCTTCGTTGGAATACGTGGTCATCTCACTTCTTTCTTAAAGTGCAGCTATGACACATTTATGCCCAACACGTCACCGCGCCACCAGTGACGCGCGTAGCACCCGCCCTTGGCTGGAAGCTGACCGCAACTCGTGCAGTCGAATTCCGCCAGGTGCTGCCTGGTCTCGTTTTCGGAACCCCCGTCTGAACGGCATGTTAGCGTTCTGTCCACGAACTGGCGATGCAACCGGTGCGGCGCCATAGCAAGCCCGTGGATTTGTCCCGAAAGACATACGTTACCGCATTTAAATTGATTCTATTCACTTTATTAGCGCTTTTTTTTGCAGCAATCGTGCTATGGAAAGGCGCCCGCCGACCTCTAGCCGTCTGCACCGTCGCCGTCTTCTGGCTGCTCGCCGCCGGCTGGCTCACCGCGCCCTTGCTGAAATTGGCGCAGCCGCACTGGCGGACCGAGACGCCCGCCACGTTCGCGCCGCGCACCGCGATCATCATGCTGGGCGGCGGCACGATCTACGACGACGACCACGTCCTCGTGCCCCCGCGCGACGTGCTTGCGCGCATTGCGGCGAGCGCCGAGAACTACGCTGCCTGCAAACGCGCGGCGGATACCTGCCATGTGATCGTGAGCGGCGGCAATCCGCAGCGGCATCGCGCGACTGAAGCCGACACCTATCTGCCTTACCTGCTGCGCCGACAGGTGCCACGCTCGGACATCGTGCTGGAAAACAGCAGCCTCACGACCTACGAAAACGCGCGCAACGTTTCCACCATCTTGCAGGGCTCAGATTACGATTCGCTGATCCTCATCACCTCCGCCTACCAGATGCCGCGCGCCTTGCTCGACTTCCATCGCTTCGGCCTCGCGCCACAACCGCTGATCTCGAACGCGATAGGCGCACGTCTCGGTGTACTGCCGCGATATGACAACCTGGTGTCCGCGGAGACTGCGCTGCACGAATTGATCGGCATCGCGCAATTTCACGTCTATCGCGCGATCGGCTGGTTCTGAAATTCACTACTGAACTCAAACTGCATCACAGGCCGATTTATTTAGACATACGAAGAATGCTCTTGAGCGGCAACGGGTTATCGTGACTTCCCGCTCGACTCACCGCGCATCGCGACCGCCGTTTGAGCGTAACAAGATGTAACGAATTGTCATTGCAGTTACAAAACCGTCTGTTGGAGCGGATATTGCTGGCTAGAATGCATTGTCTTTCCGTTTGGACAGGCAAGTACTCGGGTCCACAACCACTCTGCGGAGGTAGCGATGAAGAAAGTGTCCCTGGCGATCCTGGTTTCCCTCAGTGCCGTAACGGGCGCGGCTTATGCGCAGGACAACGGCGTCATGATGAGCACCGATCCGGCCAAGGCCGCCGACGTCGAGCAGCGCGCGCAAGATTTGCAAAACCGCCAGCAAGCAATGGAAAGCGCACCGGCCAAGCCGATGAAACACCACAAGTCGGCCCCTCACAAGAAGGCCCCCAAGGCCGACGCCGGCTCCTAAGCGCGGTTACCCGACTCACCCGCGGCCGCGCCGCGAAGGTGAAAAGCCGAAGCCGGCACCGTCGGCTTCGGCTTTTTTGTTGTTTAATGGACTGGCGAAAGACTCGCCAGACGCGGAGCAGCGCACCGCGCCGACTTGTCCCGCGCCGGCGGCTCAAGGCCGGCGGCGCCCCGCTGGCGGTGTGCTAAAGTCGCGCACCGACCGGCGCCTGGCCGGACTCCCCTAACCCGTGCGCACCTTGGTGCGGAGGACAGCATGAGCAACATCCAGCTTGATATCGAATGGACTGAAGCGGCATCTCGCAAAATCGAAAAACTGATGCCGCGCGGCGGTCAGGAAGCGTTTCTGGCGCTGCCGCCCGTCGAATGCCTGCCGATGGAAGGCGACGTGCTGTTTCTCGGCCCGGACGGTAAGCAGCAGCCGTTCATCGTCGCGGAACGCCAGTATCACCATGATGGCGACGCCGACTGGACCATCATCCTGATTCTCGACGTCCCGCAAGCCACGCATTAAAAACAAACGGCGAGCGCCGTGCCGGGCTGATCGCGCCCGGCGGTTCGCTCGCCGTTGTGCAACTCGTCTGAAGGTTCAGGCGATCTTCGACACGACGCGAATTTCCGCGTGTTCCACCCAGTCCGCCACCGTTTTTTTGTACGCCTCGATGTGCGCCGATCTGGCATGCACCGCGAGCGCTTCATGACTTTCCCAACGCTCGACAAACACGAACTGGCGCGGCTCCTGCACGTCGCGGTGCAAATCGTACTGAAGCGCTCCCTGCTCCTTGCGCGTCGGCCCGACCAGCCCTTCGAGCGCCTGCCGCAATTGCTCTTCATAGCCCGGCTTCGCCACCGAGATTGCGACCACCGCGATTTCCGACATGCCTGACCTCCCTTTCACGAAAAGCAGCAGCATACCCGCCGCCCGCCGAACCTGCTGGCGGCCTGCGCGCAAGGCAGCGGCGTGCCTGTTCAGGTTTCGGCCGCGCTGACCGGATCGCCCGTTCGAACCTCCAGACGTCCGAGTACCGTCCTTGCCTGGAGTTTGGCGGGTGTCCGCTTGCCGCCCTGTTACCCTCGGTTTCATACAGGCGATTGAGAGCGCCAGGCGCAAGCGGTTTTGCGCGGGGCAAACGGGCGCAAAACTCAAGCCAGACGGCCGATTGGCGTGGAGATCGGCATCACCGCGGATATGACCCCGCGTCTGTGATTACCCGCACATTCACGCGAATTGCAAACTGTTAGACTGGTTTTGACTAGTTCGCCGGAGTCCAGCATGGCTGGCATCGCTCTCCGCGTTTCCGGGCTTTATCCGACCTGCCCAGCGCACGTGTGGGCCGTGCATCCGTTGCGCGCCGAATGGCCTGGCGCGTCCCGTCACCCGCTTGCCGCGATGTCGCCATGTCCGCTCTCCTGCCTGCCTTTATGCCATCCGTCAGCGAATTGACCCTGAGCGGCCTGCTCCCGCATCTGGTCCGGGACGAGTCCGGCTGGACCGCGACGTGGCGCGCGCTGACTTTGCACAGCGTGTTCCAGCCGGTGCTGTCGGTGACACACCAGCGCGTGGTCGGGTATGAAGGGTTGCTGCGCGCGTTCGATCCGGTCGGTCTGCCGGTCTCGCCTGACGTGCTCTTTTCCGGCACCCGCTCGGCGGCCGACGCCCGCGAGCTCGACCGCATCGCACGCTGCCTGCATGTGGCGAATTTCATGGAGCAAGGCATCAGCACCGGCTGGCTGTTTTTGAATACACGCCCGCAGGTGTTCGAAACCGGCTGGCCGCAACGCGCGTTCATCGACGAACTGTCGGCGCACTTCGGTCTGCCGCAGGAGCGCATTGTGATCGAAGTGCTCGAGCAGCCCGCCGACGACGAATCCGCTGTCGCCAGCATGCTCGCCGCGTCACAGCCGCGCGACTTCCTGATCGCGATCGACGACTTCGGCACCGGCTTCTCGAACTTCGATCGCGTGTGGCGCTTCCGCCCTGACATCGTCAAACTCGACCGTTCGCTGGTCGCGCGCGCCGGCAAGCGTGAAGGCGACGACTCGATGATCAGCCACCTGGTCTCGATGCTGCATCAGTCCGGCACGCTGGTGCTGGCTGAAGGCGTCGAAACCGACGAAGAGCTGATGATTCTGATGGAGGCCGACGTCGATTTCGTCCAGGGTTTCTGGCTCGGTCAACCGAAGAGTTCCGTGCAGGCGGCCTGCGCGAAGGTGCCTGCGCTGATCGAATCGATGTGGGGCAAGTTCGCCGACTACGAACGCGAGCATGCGGGCCATCAGCGGCTCGGTTTCGAAGGCTTCGCTGAAGCAGTGCTGGCGGCCGCCGAGACTTACAAGTCCACCGGCGATCTGCGCCAGGCGGCGCAAAAGGTCTGGCATCTGCGCGAAGCACGCCGTGTGTTCATCACCGACGGACAGGGCGAGCAGACCCAGCCCTCGGTCACGGCCGCCTCGGTGCCGCCGCCTCCGCTACGGCTCGCGCCGCTCTACACCGATACCCGCAGCAACTGGTCGCGGCGGGCCTATTTCAAGCATGCGCTCGCCGCACCGGGGCGCGTCGCGATGATGGGTCCGCATTATTCGCTCGCCGACGGTCAGGACTGCTACACCGCGGCCCTCGCCTTCGAGTACGACGACGGCACGCATGTGCTGTGCGTCGACTTCGTGCCGGCTGCCACGACCGCGGATGCGCGCCCGACGGGGCGCGGCAGCAAGCGCTAGTCGTCCACCCGGCCGCGGCCGGATTTGATCTCACTGCGTTTGGCCTTGCCGTCGAGGCGCCGCAGGTTCGACGCGCGCGTCGGCCGGGTTGCGACGCGCGGCTTGCGCGTCACGCTGACGCTTTCGATCAGTTCATCGAGCCGCGCCAGCGCCGCCGCGCGGTTCATCTCCTGAGTCCGATGCTCCTGCGCCTTGATGATCACGACGCCATCACGCGTAAGCCGATGATCTGACAGCGCGAGCAGGCGCATTTTCAACACTTCGGGCAGCGACGAAGCCTGCACATCGAAGCGCAGGTGAATGGCGCTAGAGACCTTGTTGACGTTCTGGCCGCCCGCTCCTTGCGCGCGCACTGCGGTCAGTTCGATTTCGTTCGGCGGGATTGGATAGCGGGATGTCATGACGCGAGCTTGAATCGGGAAACATGAGTGTACACAGCGCGCGACCGATCACCGACTACGGACTATCGAGCGCGTCTGCCGATGCGAAAAACTATTTGCGTCCACGCGGCCAGTTCATCGATACTGCGTTTTTCGCTTACAGCGTAAATTCACATGAAACTCCGTCCAGGTTTTGTGCTGGAACTGGCCGTCAACTTTCTGTTGCCGTGGCTCGCGTACCGGCTTGCGCTGCCGCGCCTGGGCGAGACCGGCGCGTTGGTCGCGTCGGCCGTGCCGCCGATCGTCTGGAGTCTGATCGAACTCGTGCGTTTTCGGCGCGTCGACGCGCTGAGCGTGCTGGTGGTGACCGGCATCGTGCTCTCGGTTGCGGCGATGGCGCTCGGTGGCAGTCCGCGCATGCTGCTGTTGCGCGAGTCGCTGGTGTCCGGCGCGGTCGGCGTGGTGTTTCTGCTCTCGTTGCCGATGCGCCGCCCGCTGATCTTCTATCTCGCGCGCGCCACCGTCGCCCGCGAAATGGAGGGCGGCGCGGCGCGCTTCGAAGCACTGTGGCAGGAGCGGCCTGCTCTCGTCAGCGCGATGCGGCTGATGACGCTGGTGTGGGGCATCGGCCTGACTGGCGAAACGGCGCTGCGTGCGTGGATGGCGCTAACGTGGCCGATCGAGCGCTTCCTGGTGGTCTCGCCGTTTATCGGCTATGGCATTTATGGCGGCCTCACGCTGTGGACGTTCTGGTATCGAAAGAGCATGCGTGGGCGCGTCGAGGCGCGTGTGCAGTCGGGTGGCGCTGCTAGTTGAGCGGGTTCGGCGCGAAATGCGATTGTGCCGTTCTGCCGTTCTGCCGTTCTGCCGTTCTACCGCTCAATTTGCGTGATCGGGCTGCCAAGCAGCCCGCGCTAGCCGCACCTACTATTTACCGCCGCGCCACACCTCCGCTATCCGCGCGGCCAACCCTGAGTCGCGTTGTGTCGGCGTCGCAATTGCCTGCGCCAGCACGGCGCGCCCGCCGATCACTTCCACCCGTTCTCGCGCGCGAGTGATCGCCGTGTACACCAGTTCGCGCGACAACACCCGGCTGAATACCGACGGCAGCATCAGCACCGCGTGCTCGAACTCCGAGCCTTGCGACTTATGAACCGTGAGCGCGAACGCGGTGTCGTGCGGTGGAAGCGCCGCCGGCGACACCGCTCGCAAACCGCCGTCGCCGGTCCGGAAATACACACGCAACGCGCCGCTCGCGCCCGGCAGCGCAATGCCGATATCGCCGTTGAAGAGACCCAGCGCGTAATCGTTGCGCGTCACCATCACCGGACGCCCGGCGAACCACTGCGCGCCCACAGCCAGCGTCACCCCCGCCGCGCGCCGCACCTGCGCCGCCATTACCGCGTTCACCTGATCGACGCCGCGTGGCCCGGAGCGGGTCGCGCACAGAATGCGGAAACGATTCAACGTGTCGAACAGCGGCAATGGGTCAGGCGTTTCGGCTGCTAGCGCTGTGGCAAGCGCCTCGGCGTAGGGCGCGAAACCTGCGGCGAGCCGTGCGACGGTGCGCTCGGCAAGCGTCGCATGCGTATCTTCGTGAAGCGCTGCAGCGCAAGTGTCCGTGGGATCGGTGTGCAGGACATCGAGCGCGGCGCTCGCCGAGCCGTTGCGAATTGCGAGCGACAGTCGGCCGATCGGTGACTCCAGGCCGAACCGATAGTTGCGCTCGAGCCAGACGACGCAATCGGCAAGCGGGCTTTGCGTGGACGAGGCGGACGTCGGCGCTGGTGCTGCGCTTTCGAAAAGGTCGCTCGCCGGTGGTTCATCGAAAGCGTCCGGCGAACCTGTATAGGCGAACAGATCGTCGTCCGGCGCATCGGGTTGCGCGAAAATATCGGCAGGCTCCGCGCCGAAGCCCCGCGATGCACCCGGCAATGCCTGCGCAAGCCCTGTCTCGTCGATGCCGAGCGCCTCGGCGATCCGCCGCAAACCACCTTGCGTAAAAGCCGGACGCGCGCTGAGTTCGGCGAACACCGCGCCGGCCTCGACGGCGGCGAGTTGGTCCTTGTCGCCGAGCATCACGAGACGCGTCTGCGGGGCAATGGCGTCGAGCAGATGCGCGGCCATGGCGACGTCGATCATCGACGCCTCGTCGATCACGACGACGTCGTAAGGCAAGGGATTGTCCCGATGATGCCGGAAGCGTCCTCCCGGCCCGGAGCCGAGCAAACGATGCAGGGTGTACGACGTCTGCGGCAAACGCGCCGCGAGTTCAGGCGGTAAATCGCCGGCGCGCGCGAGCAAGGCCTCCTGCATGCGCTGCGCGGCTTTGCCCGTGGGCGCCGCGAGTGCGATGCGCAAATCCGCACGCGCATCGAGAAGGCAGGCCAGCACGCCGACCACGGTGGTGGTCTTGCCGGTGCCGGGTCCGCCGCTGACGATGGTGAGTTGCCCAGACAGCGCCATGACCGCCGCGACACGTTGCCAGTCGACTTCGTTGTCTTTGGGCGGACCGAAATAGCGTAGGAGACGCTCGTGTAGGGTTTGGGCGTCGGGGCTCGCGCTCGTGTTCACTCTGGTTCCCGCACCCGCGCCAGCGTCGGCGCCGACGTTGGCCGCAGCGCTCGCTCTCGCGCCTGTACGCGCATCGGCGTCAGCGCCGGCAAACAATCCCGCGTGAGAATCGTCGTGCGCAGTGTCAAGCGCACGAGTCCGCGCCTCCGTCCGCTGGCCCGCTTCCGCCCCCGCCTCCGCATGCGCCACCAGCGCGCGTGCAAGCCGCCGCTCGTAGTCGTAATAGCGAGCCAGATACAAGCGCCCTTGCCCATCGACCACCAGCGGCCGCAACGCCGCCGCGCTTTGCGAACCATCGCTCGCCATGCCGCTAGCGAACAAGGCCGCGCGAGCTTCGGCGCTCGACGCCTCGAAGCGTCGCGCCAGCACCGCAAGCGGCACGCACACGTGCCCTTCAGCCGTCGCGCGGCTCGCGGCGAATGCACCCCGCGCCGCCCACTTGACCGCCTCAGCCGACGCGCCGCCACGCCGCGCCAGCGCGCCGATGCGGCGCGCGAAACCTTCGGCGAGCGCGATACTGAAATCCGCCGGCGCGGGCAGATTCACGCCGATGTCGTCGAGCTCTGGCGGCGCCGATGTGCTCTGTTCGAACGCGCTCATGCGACACCCCCGATCATGGCCGCGTCGAGCAGCGCAACCAGCTGGAATGCGGGGCGCCGCATATGCACGCCCGCCGGTCCGTCGGCGTCGCGCCAATGCGGACGCACGCCGCGCACGAACAGATACAGATAGCCGCCGATGTGCGTGTCGTACGAATAATCGCGCACCCGCGTTTTCAGATAACGATGCAGCGCGACCGTATAAAGCAGCGCCTGCAGGTGATACGCGTGGCTCGCCATGGCCGCTTCGAGCGGCGCGGCGGCGTAGTCGGCGGCGGTGTCGCCCAGATGGTTCGATTTCCAGTCGACGATCCAGAACCGTCCGTCGTGCTCGACGATCATGTCGATAAATCCTTTGACGAACCCGCGCAACACGCCGGGTTCCAGTGCGACGTCGGGATAGCCGTGTTCGATCAGAAGTTCACGCAACGCGGGGAAATCGAGCGACGGCGCCGCGAACAGAAACTCGAGTTCGTTCAGCCGCCGGCGCGGGTTCAGTTTGGCGAGTGTCATGCCGGGCTGCAGTTCGGCAGTGACCACGTCCCTGAGCAGGTTGTGCATCATCGCCGGCAAGCGTGCGGCGAGTTCAGGCACAGCCGGAGCCGGACGCTCGCGCAACGCCCCGCGGATGGCGTCGGTCCATGTGTGCGGCTCGGTGAAATCAGCGAGTTCGAACATGCGATGCAGACAATCGCCCGCAGCGGCGCCACGCGGAAACGCGAGGATGTCGTCTTCATCGTAGGCCGGCGCCTGTGGCATGGGTGCCGGCGTGACGACGAGCGCATCGGCAATCTCGTCGTGATCGGGACGCACCTCTTCCGCCGGCGCATGCATTTCTTCGGCTTTACTGCCGGCGGCGATCAGGCCGCTGAAACTCGCCATGCGCCACTGATCGCGCAACGGCCGGCGGTTGGCTCGCGCCTGCATTCGCGCGCCGCGGTCCTGAAGGCTTTCGAGCGGCACGCGGCGCTGCGGCCTGGGCAGCGCCTGCAACGTGATCGGGCCACCCGCCAGCGCCTGCCAGCGTGCCGACAACGCGGCTTCGTCAGGCGGCTCGGCGAGCCAGTCGCCGAAATCATGACCACCGCCGGCCACGAGCCAGTTCAACACGCTGCGGCGTGACTCCTTGCTGGAGCGCGACGACAGATACGTGCCGGCGACCAGATAGCAGCGGTACACCGCACGCGTCAACGCAACGTAGACGAGCCGCGCCCGTTCCGCCGCCTGTTCGCGCACCGCGTAACGCGACGCATGCTCGGCCTCCGCGTCGTCGCAACCGTAGTGCAGCACCGCAGCGCCGGTTTCGTCGTGATACTCGCGCGCATCCGGCAAACCGGACGACGGCGGTTCGCGCAACGCGCCGTCGTTCAGGAACGGACAGAACACCACCGCGTATTCGAGCCCTTTCGATTTGTGGACCGTGACGATCTGCACGAGGTTGCGATCCGACTCGAGACGCAACTGCGCGTCGTCGCCACCGCCCTGGGTGCGTTGCGCGGCGAGCCAGCGCAAGGTCGGCGCGATACCGGGCTGCGTCGCGGCGCGCGCCTGCACGAGTTCGGCCAGGTGGTTCACGTTCGTCAGGCGCCGCTCGCCGTCCGCTGCGGCAACCAGCCGTTGCGCGACGCGTAGCTCACGCATCAGCGCGCGCCACATCACCGCGAAGCCGCGCTCGTGCCACAGCGTGCGGTAGCGCGAAAAACGTTCGACCCAGCCCATCGCGTCGCCGGCGTGCGCGGGATCGTCGGCGACCGATGGCGCGTCGGCGACCTGCTCGAGCCGCCACAGCGCCGCGGCGTCGAGGCCCAGCCAATCGGTCGCCAGCGCGGCGCGCAGACGGCGCAGATCACCAGGCGTATCGACGGCGGCCAGCACGCGTTCGATCTGTTCGGCGTCGAGCGTCGCGAACACCGACGCCTGCGCCAGCTCCACGCTGCCGACACCCCACGCGGCCAGCACTCGTTTGATCAGACTGCCCTGCTTATGCGTTTGCACCAGCACCGCGATGTTGCCCGGCGCGAGCGGCGCATCGCCGATCGTCACCGCGCCTTCGCGCGCACCGCGCAGGAGCCGCACGATCTCGGCGGCACACGCTTCGCTCGCTTCGCGCTGAGCCTCGCGTTTGGTCAGCGCGGCGTCGCCTTGCGGCAAGGTCCAGATACGGAAGTCGCCTGCGCTCGTGTCCGGATCGGAAAACGGCAGCCTGCGCCGTTCGCCCGCACGCACCGGTTGATAGTCGAGGCCATCCAGCACGAACGCTTGCGGATTCGCTTCGAAGAGCCGGTTGCAAGCCTCGACGATGGGCGCGGTCGAGCGCTGATTGACGGCCAGTGTGTAGCACGCGGAGGCTGCCTCACGCGCCGCCAGATAGGTGTGCAGATCCGCCGCGCGAAAACTGTAGATGGCCTGCTTCGGGTCGCCAACCAGAAATAGCGGACCGGCCGGCGCGAAAATGCGGCTGAAGATCGCGAACTGCAGCGGATCGGTGTCCTGAAACTCGTCGATCAGCGCTGCCGGGTAACGCGTGCGCAACGCATCGGCAAGCCACGGATGCGCCGCGAGCGCGCGGTACAAATTGGACAGCAGATCGTCGAACGAGACGACGCGGCGCGTGCGTTTGCGCGCCACGAGTTCAGCGGGCGCGTAGTCGAGCCAGGTTTGCACGAGCGAGAGCCAGCGCGCGCGTTGCGCGGCTTCGGCCGCGATCACGGCTGCCGCCAGCGCTTCAGCGTGCTCGAAGAACGCATGTTCGGGCGGTTCGAACTTGACCTTGGTGGCCTTCTTCAACGCCGAGGCCGTCAGCTTCAACGCGGCCCTCGGCGGCGGCGCATGGCAGTCGCCCTGCGCGAAGTACTCAGTCCATGCAGCGATCGCGGCGCTCACATGATCGGGCTTATGCGAGGTCTTGCTCAGACGGTCTTGCGCCTGAGTCAGCAAACTCACAATCGCATCGCGCTCCGCTTGCCAGAGGTCGCAAGCAGCTTCGAAACCAGCTTGCGGATCGGTGCCATTGCCGCTCGCGTCGACCTTGCCCCAGCGCAACTGCGCCAACGGTTTCTTCAGACGCCGCGCGAGTTGTTCATCGAGTGAAGCGGGACCGGCGCGTTTGGCCACCAGCCACGCGGCGAACGCAGGATGCGCATGCGCTACCGGTTCCACCTGCTCACGCCAGAAGTCAGCCGCCATTTCGAAGCGCAACGCCGCGTCGTCGGCTTCCATTTCGAAGGCGAACGGCATGGCGGCGGCAAACGGCGCCTCCTGCAACGCGCGCTGACAGAATGCGTGGATGGTATGGATCGCCGCCTGGTCGAAGGTGCGCAACGCGCGCCTCACCACCTTCAAGGCGTCCTCGCGCTCGATGCCCCGCTCCGGCCCCAGCGTCGTTTCAAAGAGACGGCGGACGAACGGATCGCCGCCGTCGTCATCCATTTCGATGGCGCGGTGCAGTTCGGCCAGACGCCCGCGAATGCGTTCATGCAATTCCGCGGTCGCCGCCTTCGTGAACGTGACAACGAGAATCTGGTCCGCGTTCAGGTTCTTTTCGAGCAGCAGGCGCACGTACAACGCGCAGATATTCCAGGTCTTGCCTGTACCGGCCGACGCCTCGATCTGATTCACGCCGTCGAGCGAACAGGCGAACACGTCGAGTTCTTCGGCGACCAGCGCGTAATGCTTCGTGGCGCCGCTCATGACGCGCTCCGCAGATGTTGCATGAGTGGTTTGAACACGATCGCGGCGAGGCTGCCGAACGGCTCGTCGAGCGTCAGCGGCGTGCCGCGCAATGCGATCCGCAAGGCGGGATCGTCGGACTCGCCGCGCACGCGGTCGTTAATCCAGATGCCTTGCGCGGCCGAATCGCTTTCGCTGACTTTGGTCCACGCGCTCTTCGGGAAAAAGCGCAGCGGCAGCATGCGGCCTGCCTTGAACAACGCGGCAAGCGGCGCCAGTTCGTCGAGCGGCGCAGCGACCGGCGTGAGTTCGAAACTCTCGCCGCTGCCATGCCATACGGTGCGGCGCGGGCCGTTCGGCTGCGCGGCGCAATAGACCAGATGCGCGAGCCATGCCGACAGATAGTCGCGTGCGGTAGGTTTGGCGTAGCGGAAAATCACTTGTCCTGTTTCGGTGAGCAGGTTCAGACTGCCGTGCAGTTGCAGCGGCGTTTCGGCGCCTTGCCGAAGCAGCGCGTCATGCGGGCCGAACAGCGCACCGGCAAGCTCCTCGCTCGCGGGCCAGCGCGGCGCGATGTCGAGCACAAACGGCAAACGCTCGACACCCGAAGCCACCTCGCGACGCACGCTGTCGGCGAGCTGACGCAACGCACCGAGCTCACGTGCGCGCCACACCGCGCCAGTCGCGCCGCCCGGCAATTCCGGGCTCGCCGCCGCCACACGGCGCACGCGCTCGAACACGACGTCGTCGTCCGTATCCACGTCGAGCAGCACGGGCAAAAGGCGGTCCGCCAATGCATCGCGCCCCGCGTAATCCAGGTCGAACGGCTCGGTATCGAGCAATTCGCCTTGTGCTTCCGACAACACGATGCCCAGGCGGTCGCGCAACAGCGCCCGCGCCGGATGGCGCCAGAAACGCACGAATTCGTCGAAGGCAATCGGCGCCGGCTCTTCCGGCGGCAACGGTCGATCGAAGAACGGAGCCGCAGCGGCATGCGTGGGCGCAGCCAGCAACGTGGCCAGCTCGGCGCGATCCGCGTCGTAGCTGAACAGCTCGGATTGCGACGAGAAATAGTCCGACGCAAACGCCTGCAACGGATGATCGACGATAAACGCATGCCGCGCGCTCTCGACTTCGGCGGGACTCGCGCCCTCGCCCGCCGACACCTGCGCGAGATGGTCGAGCAATTCATCGACCAGCGCGGCGGGCGGCAACGGCGCGTTGTCGCGAATGCTGCGACCCGTATAAGCGATGAAGAGACGATCGCGCGCCGCGAGCAGCAGATCGAGGAACAGATTGCGTTCGTCGTCGCGGCGCTGACGGTCGCCGGCTTTGCCGAACGCGGCCATCAGATCGAACTCGTCGGCGCGCGCGAGACTCGGCAACACGCCGTCGTCCATGCCGAGCAGGCAGACGACGCGATACGGCAAGCCGCGCAAACTGGTCAGCGACGAAAACGTCACGCTGCCCCAGGGCACGCCGCCGCGCGCGGGGTCGTCGAGCGCTTCGGTGAGCGCGCCGCGCACCACCGCGGCGGGCAGCGCGACTTCTTGCGCGCCGGCTTGCATCGCGTCGCCCATCTTGTCGATCGCGTCGCGCACGGCGGCGAGCGAATCGGCGAACTCGACGCCGCCGTCGAAACATTGCGCGAGCGTTTCGAGCAGCAGTTGCGTCCACTCGGCAGGCGCGCGCTCGATTGCGCAATTCGCCGCGAAGCTGTCGATGTCGTCGACGAAACGCGACAGGCGGCCGAGCAATTCCGCATCCGAGCCGCCGGCGCCTTCGATCGGCAGCCAGGCGTCCACGGGTTCGCCGCCTTCCGGCATCGCATAGCCGAGATACAGGCGCGTGAGCGCATCCGCGAACGTATGACGGGCGATCGGCACGTGTTCGCCCGTCGGCTCGACCGGGGTGAGCCCGCGACGCGCACCGGCTGCGGCGAGCCATTCCTGCGCGGCTTCGAGCGAGCTGGCGTCGATCCCATAACGCACGGCAATCGCGTCGACGCGCAACCATTCGATCAGATCCGGCGCGCCCACGCTGCGCTCGGGCAAGGCCAGCCAATCGAGCAGCAAACGCGCAACCGGATTGGCCTGCGACGGCGGCAAGCCGGTGACCCGGTACGGAATGCGGCGCGTGTCGCCAGGCGGCGTGGTGCCGAACACGGCGTCGATCAAGGGGCCCGCCGCCGCGAGATCGGACACGGCGACCAGTACGTCGGACGGCTGCAGATCGTCGAACTCATCGAACCAGCCGAGCAGGCGATCGTGCAGCACTTCGAGTTGCCGCGACAGACTGTGACAGACGTGCACTTCGATGCCGCGTTCGATCGGCAGTTCGTCGGCATCGGTCTCGTCGCGCAGATCGAGAATGCCGTTCTGCACGGCGGCAAGCCAGCTCGGTTGCGGATTCCCGGTGAAATCGCCGGTCTCGCCGGAAGCGGCGCTGTCGGTCAATTCGTGCAGCATGTGCAACTGCGCCTGAGTCTGGCGGCCCCACTCGGCAAGCAACGGATGGCCGACTTCCTGATAGTCGAGCTGGCCGGCGGCGTCGAGCGCTTCGACGCGCCCCGCGCTGACGACGTCGAACCAGAACTCGCGGCACGGATTCATCACGTATAGCCGCACGTCGACCCAGCGCGAGAGCGCGCGCAGCAGCGCCACGTGCAACGGCGGCATGGTCGGCAGCGCGAACACGCTGACCGCCTCGGGCCACTGTGCGTTCGAGATCGCCTCGAGATCGAGCGTGCCGATTTCGTCGAGAAAACGGTAAGCAGGCGGCAAGGCGGCCGCGGGAGTCTGCGCGTCGCCCGACAGTTCAGTGAGCACCGCGCGCCACAACGCCGCTTGCCAGCGCTCGTCCTCGCGCGCCGCTTCACTCGCGCCGACAAGGCGCGGACCGGTATCGTCAGCCGCGCCGCTCGCGAAGATCGAGCCGCCCTTCTGCCATTGCAGCAACCACTCCGGGCGATAGGTCAGATAGTGGTCGAGCACGGTCGCCACGCGCCGCGCGAGTTCGTAGCGCATCGAAGCGTCCGCCGCATCGAGATACGTGCGCAGACGCGGCGACGCATTCCAGGGCAGCGCTTCGTCCACATCGTCCACTTGGCCCAGCAGCCGATAGCAGCGCCACACGAGCCGGTCCGGCGCGAACGGCGAATGCTTCGGCACCGTGATCACGCCGCCGATCTGCGCCCACAGCCATTGCGCGAGATAACCAAAGTCGACATTCGCGCAGATGCCCTGGCGCGCGGCGATATCGAGCTCGAGCCGGCGCCGCACCGCCGCGCTCGGGACGATCACGGGCTGCGCGGTCCAGGGATCGGACGGCGCTTGTGCCAGGTCGTCGAGCAGCGCGCCGACAAGGGTTTCGTAGCGATTCGAGTAGAAGAGCTGGAGCATGGATCCCGGGGCTTGCGGGCGGCGCGGGCGGAACGCCCAGGCCGCGACTGACATTGAAGCGACAGCATAACAAACGCATCCCCAGGGCAGAACCTGGCCGAACGGACGAGGTCAGATCAGCCATAAAATCAGTTAGACTCGACGGCAGTTTGGGTCTGCCCCTTCAACCGCGGTTTTCTCAGTGAATGGAATCCAGGCAGTCGATGCGCTATTCGGTTGAAATAAAAAAATTCCTCTACAGCCAGTACTTTTATGGCGGCCTGCGCATCGCAGTCGGCGTGTCGTTACCGGCGGTACTGTGTCTGATCGTGTTTCACGATCGCGAACTCGGCTTCACGATCGCGACCGGCGCGCTCGGCGCCTGTGTCGTCGATATGCCGGGCCCGCTCAAGTACAAGCACAACGAAATGCTGGCGTGCACGGTGATCGGCTTCCTGTCCGCGCTCGCCACCGGGCTCGCCACGGTGAACGCGGTGGCGTTGTGGTGCACGGTCGTGCCGCTCACCTTTCTGCTGTCTCTGATCGTCGTGTACGGCAACCGCTGGCCGCAAATTAGCTTTGCCACGCTGTTCATGATGATCATGACGCTGGAAGAGCGCTTCACGCCGATGCAGGCGCTCGTCAATGCGTCG
This sequence comes from Paraburkholderia sp. RL17-347-BIC-D, assembly GCF_046027915.1. Lineage (NCBI taxonomy): Bacteria > Pseudomonadati > Pseudomonadota > Betaproteobacteria > Burkholderiales > Burkholderiaceae > Paraburkholderia > Paraburkholderia sp. RL17-347-BIC-D. The sequence goes on along the minus strand of NZ_JARESS010000014.1, from coordinate 75,252 downwards.
TGGATTCTGGTTGGCGGCCTCTGGTACACCTACTGGTCGACCTTCGTGAGCCGCTGGATGATGCATCGCATCGAGCAGCAGGCGCTGGCCGAAAGCGTGTTCGCGTGCGCCGACTATCTGCTGGCGCGCGCCGAGTTCTACGACCTCGATAACGATCTTGACGAGTGTTATCGCAATCTGGTCGACAAGCAGATCACCGCGGTGGATCGCCAGGACGCCGCGCGCGACATCGTGCTGCGCAATCTGCCCAAGTTCAAGAGCGGCAAGCTCGAACCGCGCCGCGCCATGCTGTTCAATCTGTTCATCAATACGGTCGATCTGCACGAACTGTTCGTCGGCGCGCATACGGATTACCCGTTGGTGCGCAATACGTTCGGCGGCTCCGATCTGCTGGTGTTCTACCGTGATCTGATCCGCAAGGCGGCAGCCGATCTCGAGGAGATCGGGCTTGCGGTGCTGCAAAACCATGCGCCGCGTGGGCGCGTGAACGTCAAGGCGGAATTGCGCGCCATCGAATTCGAAATCGACCTGATGCGCAAGCAGGATCTGCCGGCAAAAAACCACGAGGCTTATTCGGCCATCTCATCGACTTTCCGGCGCGTCTGGAGCGCCACGCGTCTGATCGACAAGATGCGCAAGAGTCTCTCGAGCGAACCCAGCACGACCGAGACGGAATTGCGCCTCGACCAGGCGCTCACACGATTCGTGTCGAGCCGGCGCGTACCGTTCGGGCAGATTTTCTCGAACCTGACGATGGCCTCGCCGAGTTTCCGCCATGCGTTGCGCGTGACGATCGCCGTCGCCGTGGGCTTCTGGCTCGGGCGCCTGCTGCCGCTCACCAACGCCTACTGGATCGTGATGACCACCGTTATCATTCTGAAGCCGGGCTATTCGCTGACCAAACAGCGTAACGGGCAGCGGATCGTCGGCACGCTGATCGGCTGCGCGGCGAGCATCGCGCTGATGATCTTCGTCAAGGAACCGCACATCCTGCTGGTCGTGATGTTCGCGTCGATGGTGATGAGCTACAGCCTGCTGCTGTTCAATTACACGGCGAGCGTGGTGTTCACCTCGTCGTATGTGCTGCTCATGTTTCATCTGCTGGCGCCGGGCAGCATGCGCATCATCGGCGAACGCGCGATCGACACCGTGGTGGGTTGCGCGATCGCGATCGCGGCGAGCCACCTGTTCCCGTACTGGGAATATCGTTTGATGGGCAAGCTCGTCAACAACATGATCAACGCGACGCGCCAGTATCTGGAGGCAAGCTGGTGGTGGAGCGGCAAGCCGGCCGCCGCCGTGGTCGCCACCGTGACCGAAGCCGGCGCGCGGGCCCCGGCGGCGGCGATGGCCGATCCGGCGATCGACTTTGCCAAGCCGGTGCTGGCGACGGTTAAGGGAGGTGCAAGCGGAGGTGCAAGCGGTGGCAGAAGCGGTGGTACAAGCAGCGTTGCGAGCGGCAGCGCAAACGCCGCGACCGCCGTGGCTACCGATGCAACAACCAAACCCATTGCCGACGCCGGCGCCAGTGCGGGCACGACCACGGTCAGCAACCCGACCGCGAAGCCGGCCGCCGGCGCCTCCGCTGCCGCCGCAGCCGCGGCGACCGCGCTCGATCGCGATTATCGCTACCGGCTCGCCCGCAAGAATGTTCACGTCGCGTTCGCCAATCTGGGCCAGGCCTTTCAGCGCATGATGCTCGAGCCGAAGTCCGCGCAGAAGTTCGTACCGGAACTGAACGGCCTGCTGGTGCGCAGCCATGTGCTCGCCTCGCAGATCACCGCGGCCGCGCCGCTCTTGCGCACCTCGGCGCAACAGCAGGTCGAAGGCGTCTCGCTACAGCCGCTGCAACGTGCGCTGAGTGTCGTGCGCGACAATCTCACCGAAGCTGAAACCGGCACCGCGCCGGCCGCCGATCAGAACGAGCAGATCAAACTGCTGGGCCGCGAACTCGATGCGATGGTGGTCGAAACGGAGAAGTCGCCGGGCTATTCGGCGGATGCCGTGCATGACATGAAGTTGCTCGCGCATCAATGCAAGCAGATGCTGTCGGCGGCAGCGCAGATTCGCAAGGATGCGAGCGTGATTCGCCTGCCGGACGAGTGAAACTGCGTGGGCCGACATTGCGCCTCGTGCGGTCGGCGTGCCTTTAGCTTTTTAGATGGATTGGCCGTCTGCATGACGGCGAGCGTCTCGCCGGCACATTGAGCGCGACGCTCCAACCGATGTACGCGCTGTCTTACTGAGCCACGCCGCTTGCCGGCTTCGCGGCGTTGGCCGCTGCCGCCGCTTCGGACGAAATCGACGGCGCCGGTGCGTTCTGGCTCTCGAAATCGTGCTTTTCCTTGATGGCGTTATAGAAGAGTGTGGCGATCACCAGCAATACCGCGACCACGATGAAGACGGCAATGCCAAAGGTCGGGTTCTTCTTGCGCGGCGGTTTGTTCATGAGGCGGGCTCGGTTCGCGAGGCAGTCGCGGATGGTGTCTGGGAAGGCGGCATTCTACGCCCACTGAGCTTGCACACGGCTTGCAGTGGGCATGCTCGGTGGCATAGGCGCGCGAGCTTGCCGGAAGCTTCAACGGCTGACCAGGCGTGCCGTACGGTTCGCTGTCTGACGAACGGCAAACGATGCACCCGCCTCCTGTCCCCCTACCTCACCACGGCGGGCCTGACCGGCAGCGCCGTCGAATACTTGATCTGCTCCATCGCAAAACTCGAACTCACGTCGTACAGCGGCACGGCGGCGATCAGCAGCTTGTAGACGCGGTCGTAGTCGTCGATATCGGACACCACCACGCGCAGCAGGTAATCGGTTTCGCCGCTCATCCGGTACACCTCCACCACTTCCGGAATCTCCTGCACGGCATGCGTAAAGGTTCGCGCCCACTCCTCCGTGTGCTGGTTGGTGCGTACCGCGACGAACACCGTCGTGCCCACGCCGAGTTTGCGCGCGTCGCAAAGCGCGACCTGCGCGCGGATCACGCCCGCCTCTTTCAGACGCTGCAGCCGCTTCCAGCAAGGCGTTTGCGACAGGTTCACGCGTTGCGCCAGTTCGGCGATCGGCATGGTCGCGTCCTCCTGCAGCAACTCCAGCAGCTTCCGGTCGATGATATCCATTCCCATCGTGACACCCCCATAGGAAATTATTCTACTTTTCAGATTCCAAGGGGAATTATATGGAAACTCTTTCTCCGGGCAAACCGGTATAAATATCGCTATCCGAAAATAACCGATAAGCAGTCTGCCGCTGCCCAACGATCATGAGTCAAGACCTCCGCTCTGCGTCCCCCGAAGGCCTCCCAGCCCAACGCGTGCAGCCTGTTAAAACGGCTCAGGCGGGTTCGCGTCAGCCGGTGGACATGCTGTTGCGCGCCGGGCGCAACGCGCCGCTCACGCGCCTGTGCGGTGCCCTGGATGCGATATTCGACGCCTGCGCCCATTTCCGCGAACCGTCGGATTCGACGTTCTTCGCCCGCAGCATGCGCACCGCGCTCGCCGACGCCGCGGCAAACCCCGATTTGCTCACGGCGGCGCAACGCGAGGGCTCGGTCGAGAAGTACCGGCGCCATCTGCTGGCTGCCGATCCGCACGGCCGTTATGCGATCGCGGCGCTGGTGTGGCTGCCGCAACAGGCGAGCCCCGTGCACGCGCATCACACGTGGTGCGGTTATGCGGTGGTGGATGGCGCGCTGAGCGAGACGGTATTCGAATGGAACGGCGCGCAGCATTGCGCGAGCGCCACGCGTACGTCAGCGCGCAACGCAGGCGCGGTGTCGTTCGTGCGAGGCGGCCGCGGCGGGATTCATCAGTTGGGTAATCGCAGCGATGCCCCGGCCGTTTCGCTGCATATTTACGGCGTCGCGGGCGCGCAGATCGCGACGCACGTCAACGACATCGTGCGCGCGGCGGATGTGCCGGCGCTGACCTGAAACGATGCGGCGCGGCTGCCCCGCACTCCGTGCCTGACGATCTAGTGACGCAGTGACGCGCGAGGCCGACGCCTCGCGCCCTCCCGCAAAAGCCACGCACCGCGTGCGCCATCAAGTCTTCCCGCTCACCTCGCCTGCCGTCGGAATCTGCGGCGGAATCGGCGCCGTTTGCCCGGTCGGCGGCGGCGCCGGCCGCGGTTCATGCGACACATCGCGCGCCACGGCGAGGGGCGCATGCACGGCCCGCGCCGCCGACGCCGCTGCGGTCTGCACATGCTCATGCGGGTGCGGAGCGAATCCCGACACCTCGTCGTCCTGCAAAGGCTGCCCTTCGCTATCCTTCGACGACGTGTACACACGCATCTGCGGCACCGGAATCTCGATGCCGGCTTCGTCCATCTTGCGCTTCAGACGCAGATTGAAGGCGCGCGCCACGCTCCACTGCTGCAACGGCCGCGTCTTGATCTGCCCTTTCACGACCATCCAGTTCGGATCGAAACGGTCCAGCCCCCACACCTCGATCGGTCCGAGCATCTCACGGCGGTAACGGAAGTCGGCCATCAGATCGGCGCCGACCTCGCGAATCAGTTGCGTGATCTGATCGACGTCGGTGGAGAACGACATGCGCACTTCGAACACCGCATAGGCGAAGTCGCGCGACAGGTTCTTGACGATCTTGATCTGCGAAAACGGAATCGCGTGAATCGCGCCCTGGCCGTCGCGCAACCGCACCGTACGGATCGACAGATGCTCGACCGTGCCCGCATGGCCGCCGTCCACGTCGATCCAGTCGCCCACCGAAATCGTATCCTCGATGATGATGAACAGCCCCGTGATCAGGTCGGTCACGAGCGACTGCGCGCCGAAGCCGATTGCGAGGCCGATCACGCCGGCGCCCGCCAGCAGCGGCGTGACATTGATGCCGAGATTCGCCGCCGTGACGATGCCGGCGATCGTCATGATCGAGACCAGCAGCACGTTGCGCACCAGCGGCAGCATCGTGCGGGCGCGCATGCTCGGCGCGCGCGCCTTGTTGCGCGGCCCGGCCGGATTGAGTGCCTCGGTGATCGCCGTGTCGACCAGAATCCACAGCAGCCAGGCAATGAACACGGTGGCGACGATCGCCGTCACCGCGTGCGCGATACCGCGCGCCGCGACGTTTTCCTCGATCACCGCGGCGAGTGACACACCCCACAAACGCGCCGCGAGTTCGAAGAAAAACAGCCAGATGAAGAGCGTCACCAGCGTGCCGAAAAAGCGCAGCAAGCGCGTGAGATACGGCGAGCGGCGACGCGCGCGCGCACTGCGCGGACGCGTCAGGCGCAACACGATAGCCGACAGGAAGAACGCCAGCACCAGCAGAGCCGCGGTCACCACCGAAATCTGCAGCACGTTTTCGCTCGAACCCGAACCGCCGAGCGTGGCGACCACCGACGCGGTAGCGAGCACCAGCACGGGCACGTGCCACAACGCGGCGAGCACTTCGAAGGCGTCGGTCGCGGCCTTGTGATTGGTGCGCTGTTCGTAAGGCCGGTTGCGAATCAGATGCGCGACCGGCCGGCGAAACGCGAGCGCGAAATAGCCGGTGAGGACGGCGGCCGTCATGTTGGCCGCCGTCGAAATCAACGCGGCGAGGTTCGAGCCGAGCTGATGCGCGACGTCGTAATTGACGGCGGCGTCGCCGAGCGCACCGCACACGCCGACCACGAACAGCACGCGCCGCGCATGATCGATCAGCAGGCGCACCGCGATCCGCCGATGCCCCGAGCCGAACAGCGAAAACATGATCAGACAGATCGCCGAAAACACCGCCCCCGCGACGATCGCATACGCGACCACCATGCCGAGCGTGCGGCCAAGCGCATCGGGCATGGCGCGCACGAACAATAGCGCGGCCAGGAAGGCGATGATCCAGGGTCCGACACGGCGCAGCGCGAAAATCAACAGTTCGCGCGTGGTGGGATTCGGCTGGAGTCCCATGACGATGCCGAAGCGCCGGTACAGCCGGTGCTGCACATAGATCAGCGCGCCGGCGCATGCGCCCCAGCCGGCCAGCATCGCGAACATGGAAAACAGAATGCGGCCGAAGCTCTCGTGCCCCTGCCCCGAGATGATCGTGTAGAGCTCATTGCCGGCCGCGTTGAAGCGGCCGCCCCAATAGCGGACCGGCGTGCGGCCCTGATGCACATCGGATTCGAACGACGCGATGCCGGACGCGATCGCGCCGAGCAAGCCCGGGCTCGGCTGCGCGGGCGCGGGCGGTGCGACGGTTTGCGAGACGTCGCGCAATTTTTTGAGCTGGGCGACGAGCGCGGTGCGCTGGCGGTCGTTGTCGAGCGTGGAGATCACGCTGTCGAGCGAGCGCGCCAGTTCCGCCTGACTCGCCGGCGACGGCGCGGACGCCGCCTCCGCCGCCGAAGCGCCCGAGGCCGAAGACGCGGGCGTCGCCGTCACCGTCGCACTGTTGATCAGGCTCTGCAAGGCCGGAATGACGGGCGTGCCGGTGGCAGCGCCGGCGGCAAGCGCCTTCGCGGGCAGCCAGCCGACACACAGGATCAGCGCGACCAAGACCGCGGCCGCCCATGCACCGAGCCGCGCGCCGAGTTGCGGGCGCGCGCCGCGACGGGCGTCGCCTGCGGCACGGTCGGAAGAAAAATGAAAGACGGCGTGGGTCGCCGGCTGCCCGCCGTTGGACGGCGCAGCCTCGGACTCACGCCGCAACGGGCATGACTGCATGGCAATCCGTAAGAAAACGGGAGACGCCAGTGTATCCGCAGTTTTATCGGGAGCGACCGAACTTGCGTAACCGAATGTTAGGACGCTTGCGCGCGCTCAAACGTTGTGAGGACCGCGCGTGGGTCCTGACGTCGCGCTTGTAACGCCCGCGCGCGGCCGGTTCTGCCTCGTTTCACGCTCAATAAGCGACGGTCGCGATCTGACGGATGAAATGGCCCTGCTCCAGTTCATCGACGAAGGCAATCGCGTAATCTTCGGCGGAAATGCGGCTATTGCCCTCGGCGTCGGCCAGCAGCGTGTTCGCGCCCGTGCGGAATTTGCCCGTGCGCTCGCCCGGCGCGATGATCGCGGCCGGCGCGAAGCAAGTCCAGTCGAGGTCGGTCACGCCGCGGTAGTAGTCGAATACCTTCCGATGCGCGAGCGCGATCGGCTTGTAGGCGTCCGGAAAGCCTTCCGTATCGACCAGTTGCTTGCCCGGCGCCACTTCGAGCGAACCCGCGCCGCCCACCACGACGAGGCGCTTCAGGCCCGCCGCGCGCACGCCTTCGACGAGCGCATGAGTCGCCTTGTCGAGCGCCGCGAGATCGTCTGGCGGCGGCGCATAGGCGCTCGCCACCACGTCGTGGCCGCGCACCGCCGCGCCGACGCTCGCGGCGTCGAGCAGATCGGCTTGCGCCGCTTTCAGGTTCGCCACATCGGTCGGCACGCGCGCCGGATTGCGCGCCAGAGCTGTCACCTGATGCCCGCGGCGGGCGGCTTCGGCGGCGATCCGCGAACCAATCATGCCGGTGGCGCCGAACAACGCGATCTTCAACTGTTTGCTCATTTTCAATGCTCCTGTCGTTAGCATATATGTAACCACATCGATTACATATAACGCGGAAAAAAGAGGGGCTTGAGCCCCCGTTCGTTGCCAGGCGCGTGCTTCGATCGACCACCACGCGCCCTTCCGTACTGCTATTTTGCTACGTCACCCGTGCGAGCGCTTCTTGCGTTCGCGCTGCTTCTCGGCACGCACCACGTCAGCTGTGGCGTCGGCCAGCGTGCGCGCACCGAGCGCGGCCTCCATGGCCTGCTGCGCTTCGTCGATGATGCCGCGCAGTACGCCCTGGATGTTGCGCCCGACCATGCATGCCGGATTCGGCTCCTCGCGATGCAACGCGAATAACTGCGCGTCGTCTACCGCACGGTACACCTCGAGCAGCGTGATCTGGTCAGGGGCTCGGGCCAGCAGCGCGCCGCCGCCCGCGCCGAGCTGCGAGGTAGTGAGCCCCGCCTCTGCCAGCATGCTCAGAAGCCGCCGGATCAGCGCGGGATTCGTATTCACGCTGCCCGCGATCATGTCCGACGAGAGCGGCGCGCCCTCCTGCAACGACAGCAGCGCGAGCACATGCACCGCGAATGCAAACCGGCTACTCGTGTTCACAGCAAACCCGCCCGGCGACGACAATGTGTAACCATAGTAATTACATTTAATCCGACTGTCAAACGACGACGCACTCCGGCCGGCATATCACTTGTCCATCTGCTTCTGTGCATCGCTCGACTCGCCCGATGACGACGAAGCCGCAGCATTCGTCGACGATGCCGAACTCTGCGCCGACCATTCCTGGAGCTTGCGCCCCGCCGATTCGAGGCTTTGCCCGGTCAGCGACGCGGCCTTGCCGAGTTGCGCATTGGTGGCGCTCGCCGCGCTCTGCAGATTGGCCTGCGCGGTCGAAGCCAGTGCGTTGGGGTCGATATTGATCGTGGGCGCCGAGGCGGAATCGAGGTTCTGCTGCGCAGCGGACTTGGTCGCGTCGACCTGCTGGCCGACGTAGCTGGCGGCCTGATCGAGCTTCTGACCGGCGACCTGGGCTGCGTCGTTGAGCTTGCCGGCAACCTGCCCGGCGGACGCGTCATTCTTCTGACAGGCTGCAAGCCCGCCGAACACGATGGCCACGAACGCGGCACGGCGCAGCAAAGATGAACGTATCGATGAAATCATGATTGAGTGTGAGCCGCGTCGAGCGGCTTCCGCATGCGAAAACGCGCCAATGATACGCCGTTGCGCTGCACGCGCTCCTCAATGAGCATCTCGAAGCCCGCTCGCTCGAAGCTGCGGCGCGCGCTGAGGCTTACGTCGACGCTGAGTTTCGTTGCGCCGGACGCGCGCGCCGCGGCTTCGAGACGCATCAGCAAGCCTGCCGCGAGGCCTTGCCGCGCATGAGCCGGCGCCACATACAGCATCTCGACATGGTCGGCTGGATAAAGCTGTGCGAACGCAGCCGGCCTGCCTTCGCGCCAAGCCACCAGCGTCACGCCGCGTGCGAGCCTCGCGGCAAAAGCCGGCACGTCGTCGGCGGCCGACGCCCACGCGTCGCGCGCCGCCGCGTCGTAGTCAGGCGCGGCAAGCGCGCTGATCGCAGCGCGAAACAGCACGGCGAGCGCTGCTGCATCTTCGGCGCGAAACGCGCGCCATTCGAATGTGTCCATTGCGTGAGCCGTCGCGGTTCTGTCAAACGTAGTGGAGTAGACTGCCTGAGCTTATGAACGTCAATGACGTGAGCGTCAAAGAGCATTCGCTGTGTTCCGTTGATCAATTGGAGGCATACGATGGCGGCAAAGAAGATTCTGTTTCTGACCGGCGACTTCGCCGAGGATTACGAAACGATGGTGCCGTTTCAGGCGCTGCAGGCAGTCGGCCACGTGGTCGACGCGGTCTGTCCGAACAAGAAGGCCGGCGACCGGATCAAGACCGCGATTCACGATTTCGAAGGCGATCAGACCTACACTGAAAAGCCCGGTCATCAATTCACGCTCAACGCCACCTTCGACGACGCCGACCCGCGCCAATACGACGCGCTCGCGATCGCCGGCGGCCGCGCGCCGGAGTATCTGCGGCTCAATCACAAGGTAATCGAACTCGTGCGGCAATTCGCCGAAGCGGGCAAGCCGATCGCGGCTATCTGTCACGCCGCGCAACTGCTGGCCGCCGCCGACGTGATCCGCGGCAAGCGCATTTCCGCCTACCCGGCCTGCGCGCCCGAAGTGAAGCTGGCAGGCGGTGAATACGCCGACATTCCCGTCGACGCCGCGATCACCGACGCCAATTTCGTCACCGCGCCGGCGTGGCCCGCGCACCCCGAGTGGCTGCGCCAATTCCTCGTGCTGCTCGGCACGCGCATCGAACTCTGATCCGTCTGCCTGATCCATCGGCGAGCGCCTTCGCGCTCGCCGACGCTCCCCTTATTTGAGACTAGTCCGATAGTACGTAGCGGAAGGCTTTCCTATAGTCGCCGGCTGACTTGGGAGAGTTTTTCAATGCAACTGACCGACTGGATCGTCATTCTCGCCGTCGTGTTGATGGCAATTGCCTTTTTCTGCGGACGTACGCCGGCCAACTGGTCGCGCGAAAACCGCGCGCGTCGTCTGGCAGGCACGCGCATGCTGGCTCAAGCCGCGTGTTCGGTGTGGGCCGCGCTGCTGATCGCCGCGCGCGGCCTCTTTGCGCTGGACGGCCTGCTCGGTCTGCGCCCGGCGCCGCTGGAAGCCCTGACGGGCGTCGCGATCCTGATAGCCTTCGGCTGCTACTGGTCGATTCGCGGCAGCAGAATGCTCAAACCACGCCGTCTCTTTACGGCGTAACGGCTACGGCGCAGTGATGCCGGGCTGGGCATCCGCGGCATGCGCGGCGGCGCCGCCACTGCCACTCTTTCGATCGCGATCTTCCAGGCCCGGGCGGGCATCGCGAATGGCTTGAACACTCGCCACCTCCAGTGGCGCTTGCGTGCCGACAGCCTGTTGCGCGATCCGCGCTTCGGCCTCAGGCAGCGACAGGTAGAACGTCGTGCCCACGCCTTCTCTCGACTCCGCCCACACACGTCCGCCATGCCGCTCCACTACGCGGCGCACGAGCGCGAGGCCGATGCCCTCGCCCGCCGCCACATTGCCGTGCAAGCGCTGAAACGCGTTGAATAGCCGCGGCAAGGCGACCGCCGGAATACCCAGGCCGTTGTCCCTCACGTAGAAAATCCGCAGCGAGTGCACGCCCGGCGGCGCCGGCGTCGTACCGATCTCGATCCTGCCTTCCCGCGACGGGTCCAGATAATTCACCGCGTTGCCGATCAGGTTCGCGAACACCTGTTCCAGCGCGGTGGGGTCGCCCCACACCGCGGGCAATTCATCCACGCTGACATGAGCACGGCGCGCGCGGATCGAGCCTTGCATCGCATCGACTACGCGCGGCACGATATCGCGCACCTCGACCTTCTGCTGCCGATATTCCACGCGGCCCACGCGCGACAGCCGCAACAGCGCGTCGATGATGTGCGAAGCGCGCAGCACCGCCGTCTGCAGATAGTGCAGCGCTTCGCCGATGTCCTCGTCGACCACCCGTTCGATGCGCTGCCGCGTCTCGGCCGCAAGCGACGACTCGCGCACCGCGGCGCGCAGTTCGTCGCACGAGCGAATCAGTTCCTTCGAGAAGCCTTGCAGGTTCACCAGCGGCGCACGCAGATCGTGCGACACGCTGTAAATGAACATTTCGTTTTCCTGGGTCTGCTGACGCAAGGTCTCGTTGATCCGCGCCAGTTCGCCGGTACGGCGCGCAAGGTCGGCCCGGAAGCGCGCCTGGATGCGCTCGGCTTCGAGCAAGCGCCGGCTGGTCTCGTGCAAGGTCAGATCGAGGCGCGCGATTTCGTCGCGTCCGGGGCCGATTGGCGCCAGCGGCTCATTGCCCGCGAGGCGCCCGGCGTTGTCGGCGAGGACCGCGAGCCGCCCGCGCACGCCGCGCGTGAACAACCAGACCGCCAGCGCCACGAACAGCAGGGAGCCGAACACGGCCGCGACCACCAGGGTCTGCTGCCGTTCGCGGGCGGCGTCGGCGGCATTCGAACGTAGTGTGTCGAGACGCCGCTCTTCCGCCTGGAACGCCGCGAGTTGCTGACGAAACCGGTCGAGCACGTCGGACGGCGCGAGGTCGCGGAAGCGCGCGAGCACGTCGCGCCGCCGGCCCGAATGCAGCATGTCCTGAATGCGATCCGACCATTGCCGGTAAGCCTGCACCGCCTGGCGCACCTGAACCACGCGTTCGACTTGGGCCGGATTGTCGGCGACCAGTTCGGCCAGTTGATCGATGCGCCGGTCGACGTCCATCCAAACGGTCACCGGCGTGGAGAAACGGGCGTCGTTAGCGAGCACCGCGCCGCGCAGCGCCACCGACTCGCCCAGCACCGGATCGAGGATCGCGGTGGTCTGGCGCAGCACTTCTTCGCTGTGGATAGCCCAGCGCTCCGCCTGTGTCGCATCCGCTTGCGCCTTGACCAGTCCGGACAATAGCGCCAACTCGAAGAGGGCCGGAATCGCGATCAGCAACAGCCCTTTAGTGGTCAGTCTCATGCGTGCGCATTGGAGGTCGGTGGCCCGGCAGATCATGCGCGGGGACGGGACATTATGTCGGCGATTGTGCAGGAAAACAAAGAGGGCACGCCATCGGCCAGGCATGCGCCGCCAACGTGCACAACGGACGCACGTAAAACGTCAGGCTTTTGAATTAAACGTAAATCAAATCGAATAATTCGCCCCGCTTTGGGTCGCGCAGTTCGCGACGAAAAATTCATGCACATTATTTGTGCGTTCTCGTGCGGTTTCAGGTGCAGACGGGTTAACGGCTCGTTGCTCAAAATACACGCCAAATACCATCCCGGTGCCGACTTGCACCGTGTCGACGCGTTTCGGCACAAGTTTGGCCCACTTCTTGCATTCACTGCCCGCTTTTTTGGCACAAGCAGGACACATCGATGGAAAGTCTGAAAACCGGCACCGATACCCTCTTCCTTCTGCTCGGCGCCGCGATGGTGCTGGCCATGCATGCAGGGTTCGCGTTTCTCGAACTCGGCACGGTACGCAAAAAGAATCAGGTCAATGCGCTGGTCAAGATTCTGGTGGACTTCTCGGTCTCGACGATCGCGTATTTCTTTATCGGCTACACGATTGCGTACGGCGTGCAGTTCTTCGGCAGCGCCGAGTCGCTGGCAGCTCATAACGGGTACGCGCTGGTGCGATTCTTCTTCCTGCTGACGTTCGCCGCCGCGATTCCGGCGATCGTGTCCGGCGGTATCGCCGAGCGCTCGAAGTTCAATCCGCAACTCTTCGCGACGTTCGTGCTGGTCGGCTTCATCTATCCGTTCTTCGAAGGGATCGCGTGGAACGACCGCTTCGGCGTCCAGGACCGGCTCGCCCACGTGTTCGGTGTGCCCTTCCACGACTTTGCCGGCTCGGTCGTCGTGCATGCGTTCGGCGGTTGGGTCGCGTTACCGGCCGTGCTGCTGCTGGGCGCGCGCCATGGCCGTTATCACCGCGACGGCGGCATTGCCGCGCATCCGCCGTCGAATATTCCGTTCCTCGCGCTGGGCGCCTGGGTGCTGGCGGTCGGCTGGTTCGGCTTCAACGTGATGAGCGCGCAGACCATCGACAAGATTAGCGGCCTCGTCGCCGTCAATTCGCTGATGGCGATGGTCGGTGGCACGCTGACCGCGTGGCTCGCAGGCCGCAACGACCCCGGCTTCACGTACAACGGGCCGCTTGCCGGACTGGTGGCGGTTTGCGCCGGCTCCGACGTGATGCATCCGCTCGGCGCGCTGGTGACGGGCGGCATCGCCGGGGTGCTGTTCGTTCATATGTTCACCTGCGTGCAGAACCGCTGGCGCATCGACGACGTACTGGGCGTATGGCCGCTGCACGGTTTATGCGGCGCGTGGGGTGGTATCGCGGCAGGCATCTTCGGCCTGCGCGCGCTCGGCGGCCTGGGCGGCGTTTCGTTCGGCGCGCAACTGGTGGGCACGCTGGGCGGAATCGTCGTGGCGACGCTCGGCGGCACACTCGTGTACGGTGCGATCCGGCTGACGGTCGGGCTGAGGCTCGATCAGGAAGACGAGTACAACGGCGCCGATCTGTCGATTCACAAGATTTCGGCGACGTCGGAGTGAGGTTCGACGGGGAGCGCCGGCGGCGCGCGAGATCCGCCGCACGAATCTCGCCGGCGCCGAACCTGTGGCATCGCTTCGGTCAGCACGTGCCAGCGCCCCGTCCGTGACCGCGCCGACCTGTCCCCACATGCACTGCCAATGTTAGACTTCTGCGCTGGAGATGGCATTCTCCTTTAACCGCCCTCGTGGCTGATGATGCCTGCTTCGTCCGGATGAACGCGGAGGCGGCATCGCGCTCCTCGCTCTGTCCGGTTTGTCGACACGCCGGTTTTGCCAGGCCTCCTCTCATGTATTGGTCCATTCTCGCTGTCGGCATCGGCGGCGCGCTCGGTTCGTTGTTCCGCTGGTTTCTGGGCATCCGCCTGAACGGCATCTTCAGCGGCTTGCCGCTCGGCACATTCGCCGCCAACGTCATTGCCGGCTACGTCATCGGCGTCGCGGTCGCCGGTTTCGCACGGGCGCCGCAGATCGCGCCCGAATGGCGGCTCTTCGTCATCACCGGCCTGATGGGTGGACTGTCGACTTTCTCGACTTTTTCAGCGGAAGTGGTGCAGCGCCTGCAGGACGGCCGGCTCGGCTGGGCGGCGGGCGAGATCGTGATTCACGTAGCCGCCTCGCTTCTGATGACCATTCTCGGCATCGCGACGGTGTCGCTGCTGTCGCGCTGAAATCGCGGCGAGCGGCGGCGCTGGAGGCGCACGCGCGCCTCGCTACGCGTCGCGAAGCTCAGGCATGCCACCTTGGCCGCGCGAGACGACGCGGTTCCTGCCGGCGCGTCTCGCCGTGTACAGCGCGCGATCCGCGTGTTCTAGCGCCGTATTGATGTCGTCGATCAACTCGACGCAGCACACAGTCCACTACTGTGCGTTACCGGCCCTCGGCACAATACGCGGCAACAGTTCCGGCGGTACTCCTCGATACAGCGATGAATTCTCCCGTGCCGTTTCCTGGAGAACGACCATGATATCGGCCGCGTTCAAGCCAACGCGAGTGCGGAGGTTGTGCTGAATTTGTTCGATCATGTCGTGCTTCATCGAGTCAGGACGACCCGTGCTAATCCAGATTTGAACCAGCACGAAGTCGCGAGTCCGGGGTGCCGCTGAGAAGTTCGGGAAAACGGGATCAACAATGAAGTCGTCGTCTTCGTACTCGTGGATTTTCTGAAAGCGATCATTGCTGGGATAGCCAGCGAAAGAAAGCGCGTCCTGAATACAGTCGGCAATAAGCCGCTTTTCCGCTGGAGTACGACCTTTGTATAAAGATATGGTCTGAATGGGCATCGAATTCCTCTACGGCTAGATGAGGCGCAGATCGCGGCCGACGCGCTCGAAAACGCTCAGCACAAAGTCAATATCGTCGTCCGTGTGTGCCGCGGATGTCTGCGCGCGCAGGCGAGCCGTACCCTCGGGCACGACCGGAAAAGCCAAAGCCGGAACGTAGACGCCCCCTTCCTCAAGCAACCGTGAGAACACCTGCGTCCTCTCGGCGTCTCCGATCAGCACCGGAGTGATCGGGCTTTCGCTGTTCACCGTCTTGAATCCGAGTTGCGCTACGCCGCTGCGAAATTTCTCGGCAACGTAGCGCATACGTTCCAGCGACTCCAGATCCGAGCGTGCCAGCGAAACGGCGGCCGCCGCCGCTTCTGCCGCTGCCGGACTTATCGAACTGCTGAAAAGCGCCAAGCGCGCTTTCCCTTTGAGTTCCGCGATGCGTTCATTGCTCGCGCAGATATAGCCTCCCCCAACAGCGCCAAACGCCTTCGAGAGCGTCCCTGTGACATAGTCAATTTTGTCCATGCAGTCATGGAGTTCGGCACTGCCTCGGCCTGTGTTGCCCACCACTCCCGCCGCGTGACTCTCATCGAGGGCGAACATGGTGTTGGAACGGGTCGTCGCTTCAAGAAACTCCGGTAGCGGCGCGGTGTATCCCTCCATGCTAAAAACACCATCGGTAATAAAGAGTTTGCGTTGCTGCGGCTCACCTGAAGACGATTGTTCCAATGCCTGCGAAAAACTCGCCACGCTGCGGTGTTTCACTCTCACGACTCGCGCCCGACTTAATCGACACCCGTCGATGATGCTCGCGTGGTTCAACTCATCACTGAAAATCAGATCACCCGCGGTTGTAACGGTGTCGAGTAGAGCGAGATTCGCTGCTGTACAGGAATTGAAGACCATCGCCGCCTCGGCCTGATGAAATTCGGCCAAAGCCTCTTCGAGTCGCCGATGCGCGCTCGTGGTTGCAAGCGGCGGGTTCATCCCGGTGCCGGCGCCATATTGCCGCAAGCCCTCATGAAACGCGGCCAGCACAACGGGGTGGTTTGCCAAACCCCGGTAGTTGTTGGAGCCGAGCACGATGATCTTCTTACCATCTATCCGAGCACTCCCCGATATGGGACTTTGTATCACTCTCAACGACATGAAAATTTCATCCTCCGGCACTAAACGCTGCGCCTACCTCTTCAGTTAAGCCGCCTGGGTTTGCGACGTCCACACCCGATCATGAGCACCCTCATTTGCGCCGATCACCCGCTCCGCAAGTGGTTTGGGCAAACTGCTAATTTTCATTAGAAAATCTGATCCAACGCCGGCGTAATAGCGCCTACGTCTCACCATGCGTTCGAAGCAGAAATTTTCCCGATTTCGTGGTGAAATTGTACTCGCGGCAGAAACCGTCACGCGTTACCATTTCTGAAGGTTAATGATTAGAAATTCTTATCTATGGAAAAGCGGCTACCGCCATTGAATGGGCTTCGCGCGTTTGAAGCAGCAGCGCGTAATCTGTCACTCAAGCTGGCAGCCGACGAACTGTGCGTGACTCCCGCAGCGGTCAGCCAACTGGTGAAGGGCCTCGAGAGCTATCTTGGAGTCGCGCTGTTCGTCCGTGCCAACCGGGGTATTCGTTTGACCCAAGCGGGCGTCGACTATCTACCGGCAATTCGAAACGCGTTCAAACAGATTGGCGATGCAACTCGCCGCATCGCCAAAATTGCGGAAACGGGGACGCTCACAGTCAGCGTGACGCCGTCGTTCGCCTCCTACTGGCTGATTCCTCGTCTCCAAAGCTTTCACGACAAACATCGCAACATCGACCTCCGGGTGATGACCGGCAAGGAACCCGTCGACTTTGCCCACGACGTGATGGACGTAGCGATCCGTCATGGCACCGCGCAGCACGGGAAGTTCTACCGCGAGCGGCTGTGCGCGGTGGATCTCATTCCGGTCGCCAGTCCGACCTTGAT
This sequence comes from Paraburkholderia sp. RL17-347-BIC-D, assembly GCF_046027915.1. Taxonomy (NCBI): domain Bacteria; kingdom Pseudomonadati; phylum Pseudomonadota; class Betaproteobacteria; order Burkholderiales; family Burkholderiaceae; genus Paraburkholderia; species Paraburkholderia sp. RL17-347-BIC-D. Next base: position 58,375 of record NZ_JARESS010000014.1, on the reverse strand, counting down.
CGCGCAGTTCGGAATGCCCGAAACGGCTTCGGATCTGACGCGCTGGCCGCTCCTACATGAGGTCGAGCGAATGAACTGGCATCTCTGGTTTCAGTCGCAATCCGTGCAAGGTATGAGCCTGCCAAGCGGAACCGCGTTCGATGACTGCGGCATGATGCTAACCGCAATTGTTGCTGGACAAGGGGCTGGTCTCGTCCCCGCAGCGATGGCAGCGCCGGCCCTCGGCGACAACAGGATAGTCAAGGTTTGGGATTTTGATTGGCCCGAGGACTATGCCTATCATCTGGTCTTGCCCGATGGAGACCATGGACCCCTGGTGGCTGCTTTCCGCGAATGGATAATCGGAGAGATTGCCAACTCATAGAGGATATCTGAGCATCGCTAGCTGCGTAAAACGCGCCGAGCCAACTCGAACGTCGAAGCGGCGCCCTGAATCTCTTCAAGTGTGAAATCGCGAGCAATGAAGATCGCCGCCACCGGCGCGGCGTATCAAACCGACATGAACGCCGGTGCATCACGGAGGTCGCTTACTTCTGCAGCAGCGCTTCCTGGTGAGCCTTCACGAGGTCTGCCATGCTGTTGAAGCGGAAGTTCACGGCAGGTTGTTCGCCCGGGTTCATCGTCGCGCCGAAACCGGTCTGCGAATGGCGACGACAGATCCAGCACGATGCCAGCCCGAACGCGTTCGCGGGCTTGTGGTCGTGAAACAGACTTTCCGCGGTATGGAGAATCGTCTCCTTCCCGATACCGCGTGCGCTCAGCTTGTCCAGCATGTACTCGAAGTTACGCGGCGACGGCTTATAGGAGCCGACATCCTCCGCGGTGATGATCGCGTCGAATTCGACCTGAAGCTTCACGTTGCTGTGCGTGAAGCTCTCATTGTCGATGTTCGACAGGATCACCAGCTTGTAGTACTTCTTCAGGTACTGCAGCGCAGCCGCCGAGTCCTCGAATGCCGGCCAGTTACGTATGGACTTGCCGTAGGCGACGCACTCCTCGTGCGTGAAAGGCACCTGCCACTCTTCGGCCAGTCGCTTGTACACGATAGGAAGCAGTTCCTGGTAACGCTTGGCGGGCGTGTAGGCCTGCTGCGACGACTCGTGGCGCGCGTGCGCTTCGAGAACCTGATCCCGCGTCAGCGGCGGACTCACGCGCTCGAGCAGAGGACGCAAGCCTTCGAAGATGCCCGTTTCCCAGTCGATCAGCGTGCCATAGCAGTCGAAAGTCAGCGTATCGAAGTCGGTCAGTTTCATAGTCAATCCTCCTGTTGGTTGGTGAGCTAGACATAGTCTATTGGGCGTGCGCAGCAGCCGTTACTTGTGTTTCTCGCTACCCCCGCGCTTCCTTGATCCACGCTAGTTAGCTTCCATTCGAAGCCTACAATAAGCTTGCGATCCAATCTGGCTGGACGTAAAGTGGGCGCTCGACAAATCAGCAGATGAGGTGATGGATGCTTAAGTTCCTGGCGTTATGTGTCGCATTGGGTGTTTCCGGCACGGCGTTCGCTAAAGCCGATTGCCCGGCCCATCCGAAGAGCGAGTGGATGAAGGAATCGGATGCGCGCGCTCAACTCGAAGCAGAGGGCTATAAGATCAAGAAGTTCAAGGTCGACGGCAACTGCTACGAAATCTACGGCCACAACAAAGAGGGCAAAAAGGTCGAGATCTACTACGACACCAAGACGCTTGCCATCGTGAAGTCCGAGATCGACTAAACTCTGGCGCGCGCGATGCCCGTCAAAACCTGGGACATGGGCGTGCGATTCACGCATTGGACCGTTGCGGGCATCGTCGTGTGGAATCTGTTCGGGCCGACTGATCAGACACATCGGGTACTGGGATATATCGCTGCGGGTCTCGTTACGTGGCGCATCGTGTGGGGGTTTATCGGCACGCCGTACGCGCGATTCTCCGCCTGGTGGCCGACGCCGGCGCATGTGAAAGACTACGTGCGCTCGCTGGGCGCCGGCAAGCCACTGCGTCATCTGTCGCACAATCCGCTCGGCGGCCTGATGGCGATCGCACTCTGGCTGCTGATTCTCGCACTGGCGGCAAGCGGCTGGCTGATGCGCCTCGACGCCTTCTGGGGTGACGACTGGCCGCATGAGCTTCACACGTATTTGTCAATCGCACTGCAAGTCTGCGTGTGCGTCCATATCTTCGCGGCCGTCGTCATGAGCATCTGGACACGTGACAATCTGATCGGCGCGATGCTGTCCGGCTTCAAACGCGATCCCGCCGACAAGCGCTGACGGCTGCGAGCGCGCTCCGCCGCTAACGACCGCTTGCGGGCCCACTACGAACGCCGGACACGGCCATTCACCCCCGGCCCGTTCCGATGGCGCGCTGAAACGCGAATCAGAGGTTCGCAACCTCGCCCCGTATCAACCCCGGCGCAGTTACAGCGTTCGATCACAAAACGGTTTGCTGCGCTGCACGCTCGGGTTTGCCCGGTTGCCGCGGACGGATGCGAAGCATAGGCTTTGTAATACTTTGGTAAGTGTTATTCGCAGGTTGCCGGATAAGCCAGCCGTTCCCGCGATCTGCGCAGGATGCACAGGTGTCACGACGCGCCGCACAGTTCGGCGCCGGGATACTTCCCCGCCGTCATACGGGTCACGCTGGCGTATCAAACAATGCTCTGATTGACGACTGAAGTGATTGTTTTGGAGCTCAAATGGCTTCGCACAAACCGCTTTACCGATCACTTTATTTTCAGGTAATCGTCGCGATCATCGCCGGCGTTGTGTTGGGAATTTTCGCCCCGCACACTGGCGAGGCGATGAAGCCGCTCGGCGACGCCTTCATCAAACTGATCAAGATGATCATCGCCCCCATCATCTTCTGCACGGTGGTCGTCGGCATCGCCGGCATGGAAGACATGAAGAAGGTGGGCAAGACCGGGGGATTGGCGTTGCTCTACTTCGAGATCGTCAGCGCTCTCGCGCTGGTGGTCGGATTGGTGATCGTCAACCTGGTACAGCCCGGCGCCGGCATGAACGTGGACCCGAAGACGCTGGACGCGAAGGCCGTGGCTACGATCACCAGCGGGCGGAAGATGGAGAGCACGACCGACTTCCTGATGAACATCATCCCCTCGACCGTGGTCGACGCGTTCGCCAAGGGCGAGATACTTCAGGTTCTGTTGTTCGCGCTCATGTTCGGCTTCGCGTTGCACTCGTTCGGCGGTAGAGGCACATTGATATTCGACTTCGTCGAGAAGATCTCCCATGTGTTCTTCCGCATCGTCGGCTTCATCATGAAAGCGGCGCCGATCGGCGCCTTTGGCGCGATGGCCTTTACCATCGGCAAATACGGCATCGGCAGCATGGTCTCGCTTGGAATGCTGATGCTCACGTTCTATGCGACCTGCCTGTTCTTCATCTTCGTCGTGCTAGGACTGATTGCCCGGTTCCATGGCTTCAGCGTGTGGAAGTTGATCAAATACCTCAAGGAAGAACTGTTTATCGTTCTTGGAACCTCCTCGTCGGAAGCAGCGTTGCCTCGTGTCATGGTGAAGCTGGAGAATCTCGGCGCGAAGAAGTCCGTGGTCGGACTAGTCATTCCAACCGGGTACTCTTTCAATCTCGATGGCACGTCGATCTACCTCACCCTGGCTGCCGTCTTCATCGCCCAGGCGACGAATACGCCGCTTGACCTCACGCATCAGATCACTTTGCTGGCCGTCTTGCTGCTGACCTCCAAAGGCGCTGCGGGCGTTACGGGCAGCGGGTTCATCGTGCTGGCGGCAACGCTGTCCGCGGTCGGACATGTACCCGTTGCAGGCCTTGCGCTGATCCTCGGCATCGACCGCTTCATGTCCGAAGCGCGCGCGTTGACGAATTTCATCGGCAATGCTGTGGCTACGTTGGTGGTCGCCAAGTGGACCCATGAACTGGACGAACCCAGAATGCGCCGGGTCCTGGATAAAGAGACTCCGGAAGAGGCGGACGAGCCGGAAAAGGTGTTTGACCGTACGGACGAACGGATGCCCATTGCTACAGCAGGACCGGGCTCGCACAACATCTAGAGAGCCCGGCAAGTTGCCGCATCTATCGACCTGACAGGCGGGAGCTCAGCCGGCGCGTCGTCGGACCAACTGCCGCAGCGACAGCGCGTGCAGCAGGATCGAAACTGGGACCACGAAAGCAGGGGTCAGCACATCCGGATAAGTGCCGGCGCCGATGCTCGTCACGCTCGGAACGAGCAACTGGAAGGGCCCAGGCGAAGTGATCATCCCCAAGGTAATCGCGACGGCGAAATCGGCGAGGCCGAAGATGTTCCAGCCGATCGCCGCCTTCCGCCCTTGAGCTGTGCCGCTCGCCACGGCGATTGCCGCCGGCACGGCGAACAGGCCGGTCAAGACATCGCCGACGCCCGCCGGCAACGCGAACACGCCTGGCAGCGCCCCATGCAGCCAGGCGGCGAGAGCCCAACCGCCAAATACCCGATAAAGCTGAAGAGCGACAAGCCAGGTCGCCGGCATTCCATCGAGCACCTGCCCGACCCGCCTCGACAACAGCAGCAGCGGCGCGCCGAGCATAACGGGCAGGAAGATCGCCAACGGCAACAACGGCAACGCCGAGGCGCTCGTGCGAAAGACGCCATTGATCGCCGCGCTCCAGACAACAGCGAACCACAGCGTGTCTGGAATCATGACCGCCAGCCAGGTCGTGCGGCGTTGGCGCGGCGTCAGTTCCGCGTTTTCGAGCCCGAGCCACAAACCGACTGCAATAAGCCCATGGACCATCAACTGATGAGCGGTGATCGCAACGCCGCTGGTTGGGATAATCGGCTTCCAGTAGATCAACGCAATCCACAGCACGGTCAACGGAACCAGCCAAAGCAGGCTGCGCCAGGCGGGACGCGGCAGGACGATGCCGGCGGGAATAGAGGCGGCGGTCATCAGTGGTTCTCCAGGTTGATTCGGGTCGTGGTCAATGCAGCCTCGAACACCGCGGTGAGAATGCCGAGTCGGCCTTCCAGGAGATTTCGCGCCAGGTTGGTGGAAAGCTGCGCGAAGTCCGGCCCCATCACCACGCCGAGATTTGGCGAGGGCGGTGGTCCTGACGCACGCAGTTGGGTGAACCAGGCCTTTGCGGCGTCGGTGTCGTTTTGCGATGCCAGCGTGCGGAAGCCTGCCTGTTCAATCGCCTCGCGCGTTGCATCGGCAGTCAGGAGAAAGCTTGTTGTCGACGTGCGCGCCCAGGGAACCGGGTAGTACGGTTCGCTGCCGTTTGCGACGACATCGAACGTCGCGAACCGGCCGGATGGCTTCAGCACGCGTCGGATCTCCCGATAAAGCCGTGCGCGTTCGGCAATGTTCATCGCGACGTGCTGCAGCAATACGGCGTCGAAGCGGCTGCCGTCCAAGGGAAGGTCCAGCGCGCTGGCGGCATGGAACGACACCTGTTCGCTCTGCCCTGTGCGTCGGGTGAGATAGCGTGCGGCATCCACGAACGGTTCGCTCAGGTCGATACCCGTCACCCGGCAGCCATAGGTTGCAGCCAGAAAACGAGCCGGCCCGCCAACGCCGGAACCGACGTCCAGCACCGCCATGTCGGCGGTGATCCCGGCGAGTTTGGCAAGTTCGGCGGTGGCCGCAAGCCCACGGGTGTGAAACTGGTCAAGGGCGCCTAGTTGCTGCGGCGTGAGTTGCTGATCCTCCGGCCCAAAAACTGCGAGCGCGATCTTCAACCGGTCGGTCAGGCCGGTCGCGTAATAGTGATCTCGTACGCCATCAAGTGCATCAGTCATTGCAAGGTTCCTCCACGATCTCAGCGGATTGTTCAGGGCTCGCGAGCCGACACCGGCCCGAGTCCTCATCTGCAGGCGTAGGTGTACCATGGCCTCTCGCGAGCAACTATTCCTCACAATGTTGACGGGCTATGAAGCAGAACTTCACAGTCAGACAAGGCGCGCTCGATGGCGTGGAGGTGTTTCTGAGCGTTGCCCAGCATCGCAGTTTTCGCCGGGCGGCCGCTGAACTCGGAGTGACGCCGTCGGCCGTCAGCCAGACTGTGCGTGTACTTGAAGCACGCATTGGCGCCGCCCTCTTCATACGCACCACGCGTAGCGTCGGCCTGACCGAAGCGGGCGAACGATTTCTTTCGCACGCACAGCCCGCCTTCGAGGCGCTTGTCGCCGCTAGTGAAGTTGCGCGCGGACTTGGCGAGCGGCCCGCCGGGTTGTTACGCCTTTCCGTGCCGCGCGCGGTGGTGCCAATCCTGCTGGAACCGCTGATTGCCTCCTTCTGCCACGCTTATCCCGAGGTCGAAGTGGAGATCGCCGCAAGCAAGGAGCTGGTCGATCTTGCGGCGGAAGGATTTGACGCCGGTATCCGGCTGGGTCAGTTCGTCGACGCCGACATGATCGCGGTACCGTTGACGCCACCGTTACGCCTCATCGTCGTCGGCAGCCCTGCCTACTTTGCGGCGCGCCGCCGGCCCATGCACACGGACGATCTGCGTCAACACGCATGTTTGCGATGGCGGCGATCCAGCGGCGCGCTCGCGCTATGGTCTTTCAACGGCAACGGCCAGCCGATCGAGATCGCCGTATCCGGCCCGCTCATCGCCCACGATTTTCCCACCTTGCTCGGCGCGGCAGTCGAAGGGGTAGGCCTTGCGCAACTCCCTGAGCCGATGGCGGCTGAAGGGTTGAGAACGGGGAAACTGGTGCACGTGCTGGAACCGTTCGCGCCGATGATACCCGGCGTGTTTCTCTACTATCCAAGCCGCCGGCAGATCATGCCGAAACTGCGCGCCTTCATCGATCATGTGAAGAGCCACCCAGCGGGCGATAGCGAAGGCTCGGGTACATGATGACTATTGGCGTGCCGGGTTGCACATAGGAAGGTCCAGCAGAGCGGTCGCACTCTGACGGGTGACGGCCGCCTCAGGTCGACCCGCTTGCACCGCTCGCGGCTGGTCGACATATGTCCGCTGTGATCCGCTCGGGACGCTAACGCATTTCGGCGCGAAGCTCGCGTACCCCACGGCCGAGCCTACGACGCAGCAAAGTCCGCAATGTCGCCGAGTCGGCGTAGCCAACCTCGCTCGCAATTTTCTCGACGTCGTAGCCAATCGAAACGAGGTTTTGCGCCCGCTCGATTCGCAGGTCCTGGAAGAACGCCAGTGGCGACTTACCCAGCACTGCCTCGGTGCGGCGTTGCAACGTGCGGGGTCCGACGGACAATGCAGCCGCTGCCGCCTGAAGCGAAAACCCCGAGGAAAGATTGTCGCGAGCCCATCGCTCGAATCGCGCGACCAATGGATCGGCGTGGGCGAGGTGATCGGGAATGATGTATTCGGCCTGGGATGAACGCTTGTCAATGAGCATGAAGCGGGCAACGAGCGTCGCGAGTTCGGGACTTGCCTGACGCAACAACCATAGCGCAAGGTCGAGATGGCCCATCGCGGAACCCGCCGTCACCACGCGATCCGAGGCGACGACCATGCGTGAATCATCCAGATTGACGGCCGGATAGCGTTGGCGGAAAAAAGGCGCCAGCGACCATGTGGTCGTCGCTTCGCGATTATGCAGAAGCCCGGCTTCGGCCAGCAGGAAAGTACCGATGCAGGCGGCCGCGACGCCGACGCCGTCAGCATGCCAGGTACGCAGGTACGCCATCGCCTCGCGCACGTCCGGACGCCCCAGCGCCTCGATCAGGCGCTCCGGTTGCCTGACATTCGGCGCAGGCACCACCACCCAATCCGGGCGGGGAACGTTGCTTGCCGGTTCGACTGGAGTCGACAATCCATGCGCGGTACGAATGCGTCTGCGTACGCCAACGAGCCTCACATCGAAGGGCGGTGCGGCGAACCCCTGGGCGGCGGCCAGTTCGTTGGCCGTCGCAAAAGTATCCAGCAGTACCGTGAGCCCGGTGTCGAATAGGCCGTCAAGCGCGAAGATGACGAGTCTCATGTCGCAAATAACTCCATTAATGTCATTTGCGACTATAGCCCCGCTCCGATCGGACGTCTAGACTGCACAGCAATGCGGCCGCGGTAATGCGCTTGCGCCGGTTGAACATTCAAGCAATCCGCTGGCACATAGCTGCGCTTGCAAAAGGAGAAGATATGAGTGGTTCGATACAAGCAGACCTCGACCGTCCGATCTGGACGGCCCTCGCAACGAAGCAGGCGCACCTTGGATACGGAGACACGCTTGCCCGTCGATACCACCCCGATGTGGCGCCCTTCGCTGCCCTGGCATTCGAAACCCCTGCGGCATACCAGGCGCTCCTTCAGCTTCTGTTGCCTCACGAGCAGGTAGCTGTCCTCCAATCCGATGAACCGATCGGTCCAATCGACGGGCTTCAAATGACGCGCGTGGGAGTGATCCATCAAATGATCGCCCGGCACCGCGAAGCAAGCGGCACGGACGACCGCGCGGTAAGCCGGATGGGTGACGCGGATGCGAACGACATGCTCGACCTGGTCCAGAAGACCAAGCCCGGCCCTTTCGGCAAGCGAACTCGCGAGATGGGCAACTACATTGGGATTCGTGAGCGCGGGCGTCTAATTGCGATGGCTGGCGAACGGATGTGCGTCGACGGATACGTCGAGATCAGCGCCGTTTGCGTCGATGAAGACTATCGGGGAAAAGGCCTTGCTGGCCGGCTCGTAAAAATCCTGCGTAGAGAAATCGAGCAACGCGGGGAAACACCGTTTCTCCATGTGTTCAGTGACAACATTTCCGCGATTGGGTTGTATGAGCGGCTTGGCTTCGAATTGCGTCGCACGTTCCACCTTACCCGCGTCGGACATGCAGATTCGCTTTCGACTTCAGTTCCTACGTCCATTTAGCGAAAGGTCGAAATGGGCTAACCATCGGTTATTCGGCCACCACGTTGGTCCACAGAAGCGAAGCTGTCTTCTCTCCAGCTACGCTCGCTCTTCGACGTCAACGTATTCGGCATCCAACGGACCCTGCGGGCAGTCTTGCCGGCTTTCAGGGCACAGGGTGACGGCCTGGTCGTCAATATCGGATCGATCCTCGGCCGGGTGACCTTCCCGTTTTTCGGTGTATATGACGCGTCGAAATTCGCAATCGAAGCATTAACCGACAGCTACCGCTATGAGTTGTCGAAGTTGGGCAGCGACGTGGTTCTCGTCCAACCCAGCAACTATCCGACGAATATTTTCGCCAGCGCCCAGCGGCCAGCCGACGCCACGCGAGGCACCCAGTTGATGAAGGATCTCGGTCTCGGACAGTTCGCGGAACCGCGAACGGGCCCGGCGGCAGCTTGAAAACATGTCTCGGCCCGGCGGCAATGCCGGCCTAACGTGCTTGTCACCGTCCGTTTTGTGGCGGCTAACCGAGGTAGGTGTACCAGCCGGAGGCTATCCGAAAACTCGAGCCCATACCGCCCGAAGGCGACGCGCGCGGTTTTCGAAGAGATATGACGCAATCAGCGCCAGGAGGCCTGAAATAGCACCCGTCACGATGTGCTCGAGATACGGGACGCGGTAGTGACTCGCGTGCGAATAGGCGTCGCCTACCGTCGTCAGGACGCCGACGACAAGCGCATTGCCGTATCGATGCGCGTAGAGTTTCTCCACGGGTGTGAAGGTCAAAAGTACGGCCAGGAGTCCGGTAAGCAGACCGGTATGGAATGCAATCGTCCAGTGGGCAAGGCTCATGACATTGCCCCAACTTCCCGGCATGCAAGTCATGCACGCGCTGGTCGGCTGCCAGAAACGCTGAATAAAGAGCCTGGCGCGGCGTTTCCACTCGGTTGACATGATGTATTCCCAACAATGCCGTTGCCACAGCCGACGCCACCATGCGTTTCGTTGGCGCGGTTTCCAGGCCGTTTGACCGGATTGCCGTCAACGCCATGGATGCGTCGAATCTACACGCCGTCGAGGCCGGGTAAGCACGCGTACATGGTCGAATACTACACCGCGATTGGGCGGCCGCCGTCTTGTCCGGAGCCGGTATTCAGCCCTTGCGTTTATCGCCGCGACTCCATCGACGACAGGCAGCGAACGAGCGCTTCCTCGTGAAGTGAGCGTCCGGACTAACCGGCTCATGCCGTCATTCGGGTCGCCGTTGTACAGTGTCGATTGAATGGAAGGAGACGCGATATGGAGAACCCATCGAACAAGTGGCCGATGCTTTGCGTGTTGGTTTTATCGCTCGCCGGCTGCGCGGCGGGCGGCAGCCCGCAAAGCGCGGCGCACTTGAGCACATCGCAATGCAGCGACCTGGCCGCGCTCAAGAACAACGCCCCTTTAACTCCGGAGCGAAACCGCAGCGAACTGGCGGCTCTAAGGAAAGCTGGCTACGATCCATCCAGGTGGTTCGACCCGTACTACCCGGAGGATCTACAGGCGGCACAGCGCCGGGTCGACAGTTGGTTCCAGGCGGAGTGCCAGCAGGCGCCGCCCGCTTGACGCCAAACTCTAGCGTTGAAGGCCATCGAGAAGGTCGAAAAATTGCAAGGCACCCGTAACCTGATCGTCCATACGGCCGGATGTGGCCCGGTGCTGCTCGATGCAATCTGCATACACCGCGTGAAACTTACGAGTTGACGATAGGCGACTCGCGGTCGACGATTTTTCAAGCACCTTTCCAAGCTGTGCATCGAACCGCCTGACGCGGGTCACTCTGCAACAGGTGATTGCGTTCCCTCAGGCCACCCGAAGAGCCGTCAAGTCCGATCGCCGGATGCCTCCAGCGTCAACGATAGCCGTTATTTCGATAACATATCGAGGCCGACATGCCCGTGCCGTGGGGAAACTCGGTATAGTTCGGAAGCGTGGGCATTTCGGTTGCCCCATTCTGAAGGATGTCGATATGATACCAATCGGTGTAGCAGCCTCAGTACTCAGCGGCGTGAGCAGCGCCATCGGTTCCGGGCTGTCGAAGCTGACAGGCCAGAGCTCCACGAGTGAATCGAGCCAGCCGAGTTTTGCGGCACATCTGAAGGCGGCAACGTCACCGAGCAGTCCAGGCAAAAGCGTCCATCACCTTCACGCGCATGGCGCAGTAAGCGCATTGGCGGATCGGTCGCCATCGTCAGCGCAAGCCACTACCGGTTCCGGTACGACAGCGGTCGGCTCGGTTATCAATATCAGCGCCTAAAATACCACCGCATACGAGTCGACCAGCCGTGTCTGGCCGCATTGTGCCCGGCCAGCGGTCGAATCGATCGTCGTGTGAAGGCGCTACATCGGCTCGGCGCGGCGCCCCTCATTGAGGTCGACGGCATGTTGCTCGCCGAATCGGCCAATCGCTAAAAGAACCCACTCTCAGCAACGGCACAGCCGCATGCCAATGCACGCACTTCTGAAACCGTTCGCCTGCCAAAGACTTTCAGTCGCAGTGCCACCGCATGAACCCATTGGCTTTCCGTCTACGCCAGTGAGCTTGCAGGGTAAGGCTCAATCAATTCAGCGAAACGGTCTGCAAGCGTCTGCCTTGCCCGTGCCGGCCAGATCGCGCTGAGTTCGAAACGCGGCAGCGCGGCGCCGTCGACGATCTCGCACAGCCTTACTCCGCTAAATTGCAGCGCCCGCACCGAACGCGGCAGCAGCGACACACCGCACCCCGCGGCGACGCACGCGAGCACGGTCAGCGACCGGTTCGCGTCCTGCACGATCTCCACCTCGCAATCCGCCTGCCGGAACGCGCTCAGGATGCCCGCGCGAATGTTGGGTAACTGGCCCTGCGGGAACCATACAAGCCCGTGCTGCGCGAGCTCGCGTAACGACACAGTCGCGCCGGCCTGCAACGGAAACGTCGCCGGCAACACCGCGACCAATTGCTCCCGCGCGATTAGCTTCTCCCGCATCTTGCCCGCGACCGCCACCGGCGTATGCAGCAAGCCGATATCGATTTCCCCTTTCTCGAGCGCGCTTGCCTGCTCCGCGTTGCTCATCTCGCGCAGCACCAACTCGACATCCGGCACCGATGCGCGCAACGCCGCAATAGCGCGCGGCAGCACCTCGAACAGCGCCGCCGACGCGAAGCCCACCGTCAGACGCCCTGCCCGTTGCGCGCCGATTTCGCGAGCGCGGTGTGAGGCGGCGTCGATTCTCGCGACGCTCATCCGCACGTCCTCGACGATCGCCAGCCCGGCGGCGGTAAGGTCCGCACCACGCCGCGTCCGGTTGAACAGCTTGACGCCCAGGTCCTTCTCCATGCGAGTGAGCGCCTGACTCAGCGCGGGTTGCGCGATGTTCAGCCGTTCAGCGGCGCGCGTGACGCTGCCTGCATCGGCGACGCAGAGGAAGTACTTCAGGTTGCGCATTTCCATATTAGAACGATATGAAAAATGATCATTTGCATCATATATCTTTATCCACCCGCTCACTAGAATGCCTCCACGTGCGATGAGCAAGCAGACCGTCGTCACGAAAATATCGACAGCCTTGGATGGGACCAGAGTCAGGCGCCAAAGCGCCAACTCGGGTCGACAGGAGACAAAGATGAACTGGTACCGCGAAATATCGACGCTCGAAAAACGCACGCTGTGGAGCTGCTTTGCCGGATGGGCGCTCGACGGCGTGGACACGCAGCTGTTCAGCCTCGTGATCCCGACCTTGCTAGTAACCTGGGGCATCGGCAAAGGCCAGGCGGGCTTGATCGGCGGCGCAACGTTAGTCGCCGGCGCGTTGGGCGGACTGCTTGCGGGCATGCTGTCGGACCGGTACGGCCGCGTGCGCGCGTTGCAGATCACCGTGATCTGGTTCTCGCTCTTCACCTTTCTCAGCGCCTTCGCGCAGAACTTCGAACAGTTGCTTGTTCTCAAGGCTTTGCAAGGCGTGGGCTTTGGCGGCGAATGGACCGCTGGCGCCGTGCTGTTGAGCGAGACCATGCGCGCGGAGCATCGCGGCAAGGCGATGGGCATCGTGCAAAGCGCGTGGGGTTTTGGCTGGGCGGGCGCAGTGCTTCTGTACACGCTGGTTTTCTCGTTCGTGCCGCCGGATTGGGCGTGGCGGTTGCTGTTCGGCATCGGCGTGATTCCGGCCGGCCTCGTGCTTTATCTGCGCCGCAACGTGGTCGAACCGCCACGCGCCGCCGCGCCGGTCGCGTCGCCGAGGCAGGCGCTCCCCGCCGCACGGAATATCTTCGACCGGTCGGTGATTCGCACGACGATCGTGGGCGCGCTGATCGGTGTCGGGGCGCACGGCGGCTATCACGCGATCACGACATGGCTGCCGACTTATCTCAAGACCGAACGGCATCTGTCAGTGCTCGGCACCGGTGGGTATCTTGCCGTCATCATTACGGCGTTCATCTGCGGCTGCTTCGTGAGCGCGTGGCTGCAGGACCGCATCGGCCGCCGGCTCAACGTGATTCTGTTCGCCGTGTGCTGCATCGCGACGGTCAATCTCTACGTCTTCCTGCCGATGGGCGACACCGCCATGCTGTTCCTCAGCTTTCCGTTGGGCCTCTTTGCAGCCGGCATCCCCGCCACGCTCGGCGCACTGTTCAACGAACTCTATCCGCAAGGCATTCGCGGTACCGGCGTGGGCTTTTGCTACAACTTCGGACGGATCGTCTCGGCGGGTTTTCCGGTGCTCGTCGGACACATGGGCAACTCGATGCCGCTCGGCTCGGCGCTCGGCATCGATGCCGGCATTGCCTACGGACTCGTGGTGGTGGCCGCGCTCATGCTGCCGGAAACGAAGAACCGCCGGATCGCGACGGTAACGGCCAACGCCGCGAGCCGCGCATAACGGGGAAACACATGATCGACGAACAGATTCAAACGATGCAGACGCAAGACACTGCGGTGGCGGACCAGTGGTATCACACCAAGGATCAGCGAATCGTCGCAATCGACGCGCATGCCCACGTGTTCGTACGCGGCTTGCCGCTGGCGCGGCAGCGTCGCCATGCGCCGGATTACGACGCAACGGTGGATGCCTACGCCGGTCACTTGCTGTTAAACGGTGTCTCGCACGCCGTGCTCGTGCAACCCAGTTTTCTCGGCACCGACAATTCCTTTTTCCTCGATGTGGCAAAGCGCTATCCGCGACGTTTTCGTGGGGTGGCGGTCGTGGATTGCGCAGTCACCGATCACGAGCTCGCGCTGCTCGATAGCACAGGCGTAGTGGGTATCCGATTGAATCTCGTCGGCCTGAAGCTTCCTCAACTGACCGCACCCGACTGGCGGCGGCTGTTCGCGCGTGTCAACGCACTCGGCTGGCATGTCGAGGTTCACCGTCAAGCCGTGGATTTGCATGCCGTTGTCGGGCCGCTGCTCGAGCAGGGCTGCACGGTGGTCGTGGATCACTTCGGCCGGCCCGATCCGCGCACTGCTGCCGACGATCCAGGCTTCACGTATCTGCTGTCGCTTGCCGCTACCGGACGCGTCTGGGTGAAGCTGTCGGCGGCTTACCGGAGCGCGGTGAACGACGACGGCACAGCATTGGGCACCGCTCTCGCGAGCCAGCTTCTCGACGCTTACACACCCGCGCGACTGGTGTGGGGCAGCGACTGGCCGCATACGCAGCATCAGCAACTCGTCGATTACACCGCGACCCGTCGTGCGCTCGATCTGTGGGTTCCGGACGCGGCGCAGCGCGAGTCTATTTTGACCAGCTCGGCGCGCACGCTTTATCGATTCGAATAAGCGCTCGACCGCGGCGGCCAATCCGCCGGAGCGGCACATCACAACGGCAGCGATTTCAGCCATGTCGCCGATCTTTCGGGATCGGCCGGAAACGCGATTGCAAAAAGGCGCCAGTTCCATCCTGTGACGTTTGCTCACAAAGTCAATATTTTTCGTGCATTGTCCTCCCACCGGTCACGGCGCTTAATCTCCCTTGAGAGCAACCCGCAACGCGTAGATCTGGGGAAAACCATGGACCTTGAGGCGCTCAAACCCGCGATTTCCGATCGGTTGATGAAACGGATCGCCTGGCGGCTCGCGCCGCTGATGATCCTGATGTACATTGCGAACCAGCTTGACCGCGCAAACATCGGCTATGCAGCGCTGACCATGAATGCCGAACTGCATATGACAGCGGCGCAATACGGTTTCGCGGCAAGTCTGTTTTTCCTTGGCTATATTCTCTTCGAAGTACCGAGCAACCTGTGCATGCATCGGTTTGGCGCCCGGCTGTGGATGACGCGCATCCTGCTGAGCTGGGGTCTGCTCTCCTCGCTGACGAGCTTCGTTCCCGACTCCCGTTGGCTCTACATCGCCCGCTTCTTTCTTGGCGCATTCGAGGCGGGTCTGTTTCCGGGCATGGTGTACTACCTCACGCTGTGGATGCCCGCGCGCAATCGCGTCTGGATGATGTCGCTGTTCGTCACCGCTATCCCACTGACCGGTGTGCTCGGCGCGCCCGTGTCCACGTGGCTGATGGCACACGCGACCGTGTTCGGCGTGAGCGGCTGGCGCGCGATGATTCTGCTGGAGGGATTGCCCGCGATCATTCTCGGCGTGGTCGCCTATTTCTGGCTGACGGACGACCCTTCCCGCTCGCGGTGGCTTTCCGCCGCTGAAAAGGGCGAAATCGCCGCCGCGCTGGCTGCCGAACGGGCTCAGGCAGCAACCGCCACGTCGTCGTCCGACGTCTCGCGAGCGCTTCGAAATCCGAAAGTCTGGGCCCTCGGCATCGTCTATTTCGGCACCAACGCCGGCATCATCGGCTTGCTCTATTTCCTGCCGCAAGTCATCAAGACGTTTGAAAGCACATTCGGGGTGAAGTACAGCCTCACGGACGTCGGGCTGATCACGGCGATTCCATTCGGCGTCGCTGTCATCGCGATGCTGATCTGGGGCCGTCTGGTGAGCCGCCACAATGTCGGGGCCTGGCATGTGGCCGGCCCGCTGCTGGTGTGCGCAGCCGCGCTCTCGGTGGCGCTACTGCTGAAGTCTCCCTACCAGTCGATCATTGCGCTTTCGATTGGCGCGTCGGCCTGCTTTTGCAGCATCACGACTTTTTGGCAGTTGCCCAGCCGCATACTCACGGATCGGGCTGCGGCGGCCGGCATCGCGCTGATCACGAGTATTGGCGTATCGTCAGGATTTTTGCTGCCGTATTTTATCGGGTGGGTCAAGGATACGACCGGCACGTTCGTGCTTGCGTTCGTCGGCATTGCAGCGACGATGGTGCTCGCTTCCATCGTGGTCATGCTGCTCGAAACGCGCTGGCGCGAGGTCGGCCTGCGCCGGCTGGCGAGCGAATAGGCGTCGCCTGCGCCTCGCCGCACGAAGGGCTATCATCGGCGTATCCATTGCCCATTCCTTTTCGCCAGCAAGGATTATCGATGCGCCGCGGTGTTCCCAGTCTCAGCGCCCTGCAAGCTTTTGAAGCAGCGGCGCGTCATGAAAGTTTTTCGAAGGCCGCGGCCGAGCTGTCGCAGACGCACGGCGCGGTCTGCAAGAAGGTCAACGAACTCGAGGCGCATCTGGGCATCACGCTCTTCGAGCGAGTCCGTCAGCGGCTGGTATTGTCCGCGGCGGGCGCGGAGTACGCACGGCGGATCCGCGTCCATCTCGACCAGATTCGACGCGATACGCTCGAACTGGTCCGCAAGCAAAGCGAAGTGAAGCTCCAACTGGCCGTCGGCGTCACATTTGCATCTCAATGGCTGATTCCACGTCTGCATGATTTCTACGAGTCCAATCCCGACCTGCAACTCCACATCATGGGTCGCGACCAGCCGACTTTCTTCGACGATTCGAGTTTCGACGCCGCGATCTATTTTGCGCAGAGCTTGTGGCCTGCAATGCCAGGACAGCCGCTCGTCAGCGACGATGAAATTCTTGCTGTCTGTGCGCCCTCGTTGATCGGTACGCGCGGTACGTTGAGCGGCGAAAGGATCAGCGCGCTGCCCTGGATCCACACCCGCGATCTACCGCGCGCATGGCTTGCATGGTCCGAAACGGCGTGCGCCCAGGTCATCGAACCCAGCACGTCGAACCAGCACTACGACATGTTCATCATGGCGATAAACGCCGCGATTTCCGGTCTGGGTGTGGCCTTGCTTCCGCACATCCTGATCGAACGGGAATTGCGCAGCGGTGCACTCGTCCAGATCCACCCTCATTCGATCCCGAATCCGGAGACCGTCTACTACTCGTTTCCAGAGCAGAAACGCGAGTGGGAGCCGCTCAAACGCTTCGATCAATGGCTAGGCGCCGCGGTTCGCGACTATCGTGACGGCTGCCGCGACCGCGCGGCAGCTATCGAAGCGACGCTTGCGTCACACTAGCAATATCCGCGTCAGGCGAGTTCGCGCAGATCGGGATTGTCGCGCAGGAGTTGCTGATAGAGTCCCTGGAATCCAAGCCATGCGACATAGTCGGATCCCAGTTGCGCGCGCGTGGCCTGCGCCTCCTCGTCGGAGAGCGGCTCGATCGGGCCGGCCGCCTCGGCCAGTAACTGCAGCTGGCAGCAACGCTCCATCGCGATGAAACGATACGCTGCGGCATCGACGGATGAGCCGACCGTCAGCAGCCCATGATTGAGCAGAATCGCGGCGCGCTTCGTGCCCATCGTCTGCGCGATCCGGCGACCCTCTTCAGTGGCGAGCACCACTACGTCGCCACGAAATAGCACGTGATCCTCGTGGAAGAGACAGGCTTCCTGATTGAGCGGAGCAAGCAGCCGTGCGCGGGCAGAAAATGCGCGACCGAAAGTCGTGTGTGTATGGGCTGCTGCAACGACATCGGGATTCGCGCCGTGGATGCCGCAGTGAATCGCGGCCGCCGCGGCGTTGACCGGTCCGGTCCCGTGATAAACGTTGGCATCCTCGTCGATGCAAACGAGATCGTCGGGATGAATCGACGAAAAATGCTGTGCGTACGGGTTGACCCAAAACCGATCGTGGAACTCCGGGTCGCGTACCGTGATATGTCCGGCTATACCTTCGGCGAGCCCGAATCGCGCGAAGATGCGAAATGCGGCAGCGAGTTTGAGCTTGCGATGTTGCCGCTCTTCGTCGAGGCTGGCGAATACAGGCGGCTCCGGCAAGCGTCCGCCAATTGGCTTCGGAATCTGCAACTCGCGGACTTCCGCGTGACCCATGACATGCTCCTTCGTGCTGATTGAAGCATTCATTCTCAGGCCGCACGGACCGCACGGTCCATCGACGATTTGTCACAAGTTTGCTTCTTGCGCTCACAAGGCGCGGCCCACTTCCCCATGGCTTGCCGAGATCGGCGCCACTCACGCTTGCGGTGCCCATGGCTCTTCGAACGTCCCGGATGCATGCCCGCGACCGATCGCGCGCCGATCGCGTCCACTGCTTCCGTGCGAGACGGTTAACTCCAATGTGAATGAAGCAATCAGTCGACGTTAACCCGCATGGCATTTTGGCAACCAATACTTTTCACGAGCATGCGAATTCAGATATCGACGCTTGCATGCTCGCGGTCAATCGCCGCGTCGTCGAAAGCAACGCAATGATCCGCCGGCCCCCCCCCACGTGCGATGCCGATCTGGGTGACGCCGGCGCTGAGGAGTGACTGATGAAAAACCCGCGCATTGCCATTCTTGGCTTCGCGATCGAATCGAACCGGTTTGCGCCGGTGTCCACGCGCGCCGATTTCGTATCGCGCGCCTACTTGCAAGCTACCGCGCTCTTGGACGACGCACGCAAGGAAGCGCCGGTGATGACGCCGGAAATTCCCGCATTCGTTCGAACGATGGATGCGACCTCTGAGTGGACACCTGTACCGATCCTCTTTGCCAACGCCGAGTCGGGCGGCCCGGTCGAACACGCATTCTTTGCCGACACGCTGGGCGAATTCGAACAGCGGTTGCGTGCGGCACTGCCGCTCGACGCTGTCTATATCTGTGAGCATGGCGCCGCCATCACGACCGAAGAAGACGATCCCGACGGCGCGGTTTTCACGCTCGTACGCAATATCGTCGGACCTGCGGTGCCGATCGTCGCCACCGTCGACCTGCATGCGAACGTGTCCGACCGGATGGTGAACACCGTCGACGCGTTGGTCTCATACCGCCGCAATCCTCACACCGACATGGCCGAGCGCGGCGCCGAGGCCGCCCGCATCCTGAGCGAATTATTGAATGGCATGCGTACGGCAGTCGCGCACGTGCGCATGCCCGTCTGCGCCCCGCCCACCCAGTTGCTGACCGCCCCGGGAACCGGACCGTATGCGGAAATGATCCGGCGCGCGGAAGCGCTGGACGACCCGCGGATCGTGAACGTCTCGATTGTCGGCGGCTTTGCGTTCGCGGACACGCCGAAGAACGGCTTGACGGTACTCGTGACCACGCGCGGAGATGCACCGCTCGCACATCAAGTGGCCATCGATCTTGTGTCGTATGCGTGGCAAGAGCGTGCCGCATTCACGCCGACGCTGACGCCCCTCGACGACGCGGTGCGCCTCGCCAAAGCGACCAGCGACGATCCTTCGTTAGCGCCCCTGCTACTCGCCGACGTGGCTGACAACCCGGGCGGCGGCGGGCGCGGCAACACGCCGTTCGTGCTCAAGGCGCTGCTCCAGCACGACGTGCAGGATGCGATTCTCGGCGTCGTCACCGATCCGGATCTGGTGGCGGACGCCCACGTGGCGGGCACCGGGCAAACGCTCGTTGCGCGCTTCAATCGTGCTGAAACCACCGTGTATTCGGAGCCGTTCAACGCGCCGGCCCGCGTGTTGAAACTGCACAACGGCAAAGGTGTCGGCCGACGCGGACAACTGGCGGGCTGCAGCTTCGACCTTGGACCGTGCGCGGCGCTGCAGATCGGCGGCGTGACGGTCATCGTCATCAGCAAGCGACATCAGTGTCATGAGCCGATGTTCTTCGAGATGTTCGACATCGACATTGCGCGTGCGCGCGTCGTCGTATTGAAGTCGCGCGGCCATTTCAGGGCGGCATTCGACGAGTTCTTTTCCGACGCACAGATCGTCAGCGTCGATGCGCCAGGTCTGACTTCCCCGATCCTCGCGCGATTCGATTTCAAGAAGCTGCCGCGGCCCGTCATACCGCTGGACGACATTTCCGCGTGGAGTCCGACGGTCCGCACCGTTCTGCCAAGGAGCGACCCGCGATGAACGAATTACCCCGCGAAGACTTGCTGTCTTCACAGCACGCGCAAGGCACGCACCATTGCAACAGAGGATATTCCCAATGAACGATACGCTAGACGTGACGCGAGTCAGACCACAGACCGCCCGGAAGGTCATCTGGCGTCTGGCGCCGCTGCTGATATTGCTCTACATGGTCAACCAGATGGACCGGGCGAACGTCGGCTACGCGGCGTTGACGATGAATCGCGAACTCGGCATGTCGGTCTCCCAGTTCGGGTTGGCCGCCGGCCTCTTCTACGCCGGGTACATTCTCGTTGCGGTGCCCAGCAATCTGCTGCTGGCGCGATTCGGCGCACGGCTGTGGATGACGCGTATTCTCGTCACCTGGGGATTGATCGCTTCGCTGACCGCATTCGTCAACAGCCCTCACATGCTGTACGCGCTGCGCTTTCTCCTCGGCATTGCAGAGTCAGGATTCTTTCCGGGGATGATTCTGTATGTCACGTTCTGGCTGCCGCGGCAGGAGCGGGTGTGGCTGATGTCGCTGCTGTTTCTCGCCATTCCGCTGTCGAACATGCTGGGTGCACCGATCTCAACCTTCGTCATGGAGCATACGCATCTGTTCGGCTGGTCCGGCTGGCGCTCGATGTTTTTCATAGAAGGATTGCCGGCGATCGCGCTCGGTGTCGTCACGTTCATCGTCATGAAAGACCGGCCCGACGACGCCCGGTGGTTGACCGTCGAAGAGCGCGCCGAACTGAGCCATGCGCTCGCGGTGGAGAGGCAGGAAGCCCAACGGTTGTCGCCGAAAAGCGCATGGCTTGCGTTGCTCGACCGGCGAGTTCTCGCATTCGGACTGATCTACTTCGGGATCAATATCGGCGTCGTCGCACTGTCATTCTTCTTGCCGCAGATGGTCGCGGAGTTCTCCCACCTGTACGCTGTCAAATATTCGGTCTTCCAGGTTGGACTGATTACCGCTGTGCCATTCGCGGTGTCGGCGGTGACCATCCTGTTGTGGGGACACTATGCTCGACGTACCGCGCTCAGCGCGTGGCACGTTGCGATTCCAACGGCGATCGGCGGTTTGTCGTTCGCCGCTGCGCTGTTCCTTTCGTCGCCATACGAGGCCATGGCTGCGTTTACGCTCGGCGCGGTCGGCGTCTACACCCCGCATGCCTCGTTCTGGCAGCTGCCTCCGCGCTATCTCAGCAACGCTGCGGCCGCATCGGGCATCGGCCTAATCAATACGATCGGCACGCTGGCCGGGTTCCTCGGCCCCTACGCTACCGGCTGGCTGCACGACGTTACCGGCTCGTATCGCGTGCCGATGCTCGGTGTTGCGGGACTCATGTGCCTGTCCGCGATAATGGTGCTGTTCGTAGAACGCGCAAACCGTGCGGCATTGCAGCCAGCGAGCGCGCCGCAAGGCAGTGCCTCCTGACGTCGGACACACTGCGTTTGCCATTCTCAAGAATCAAGGTGTACCACAATGCGTAATGATGCCAAGCTGATCCTGATCGACAAACACCAGGTCGAGGCCTTGCTGAAGCCTGACGATGTAGTCGAAGCAGTACGGGAAGCATTCGCTCTTCACAGCCGGGGCGAGGGCCGTGTGTTTCCTGTTGTCCGAGAGCCACTCGCGACAGGGGGCGTGTTCGGAATCAAATCGGGCGACGTGCAGTCGCAAGGCCTGCTCGGATTCAAGGCCGCGGGGTTTTGGCCTTCAAACCGCGGCTTGGGCGGCGAACCGCACCAGGCCACCATTCTCCTGATCGATCCGAAAACCGGCCGACCCGTGTGCGTGATCGACGGCAATGCAATCACGACCATGCGCACGGGCGCTGCCGGCGGCTTGGGTTTGACCCTCCTCGCGCGTACGGACAGTGCTCGTCTATGCGTATTTGGCACGGGCGTACAAGCACAAGTGCAGGTCGGATTCGCGATGCGTGTGCTCGAACAGCTTTCCTGCGTTCGCTATATCACCGTGGACGGTGAGCGCGACGTTTCATTCGAAGCGCGGTTCGCCGGACGTTGCGAAGTCCTGCATGCGACCGACCGTAACGCCGCGGTGGCTGACAGCGATGTGGTCGTCACGGCCACGCCGGGCAAAGGGCCACTCTTCGACGCGCATGCAGTGCAACCCGGCACTCATCTCAACTGCGTCGGCGCGGACACCAAAGGCAAACGCGAACTTCCGGAAGATTTGCTGCCGCGCGTCCGCCTTTTTGTCGACGACCGAACCCAGGCGCGCGAAATCGGCGAGACACAATGGGCGCCTGACACGCCATGTATCGAGATCGGCGATCTGATCACCGGCCAGGTTCGGATCGATCGGCATCCTGACGACATCACCCTGTTCGACATGACCGGTATCGCCCTGCAGGATCTGACAGTCGCGCGATTGCTTTACGAGCGTGCCTGCGAAACGGGTCCGGCGACCTCGTTGTCGTGGCCTTGGTAGTATCGCCGCTTCACCGGTCGTCAGACCAGGCCCGCGCCGCTCTGATCGGTGCGGGGTCGCGGCCACATCCGGTCAGCCGGCGCTCGCGCGAGCCGTCGATCCAGCAGCACCAGAGCCCTGTGCACGTTTGCCGCTCCGGGATTGTTCGCTGTCACCCGGCAACCAGGGTTGTTGCAACGTCGACGCATGCAGAAGGTCGAGAAAACGCTGAGCGCGCAGTGAGCGTCCATGCCGCGAGTTGATCAGCGCGACGATATCCGCGTCCGGCTGCGTCCACGCTTCGAGCAGCGGGACGAGCCGCCCCGCGTGCAGATGCTCGGCCACGTCCCATTCTGAGCGCGAAATTATGCCAAGCCCGGCAAGCGCCCAATCACGCACGGTGCCGCCATCATTGCTCGTTAGCATCGGCTCGATTCTGACGTTCGCCGGTGTGCCCTGGTCTCTCGGCGTGAAACGCCACATGGTCACGTCTTCATCGTTCTCGCGCAGCGCGATACAGTCATGCGTGAGCAGTTCTTCTGGATGCTTTGGTTCACCGCGACGCGCCAGATAGCTCGGCGCCGCGCACAGGATGCGGCGATTAGGTGCGAGGCGCCGGCTGACGAGCGACGAATCGCGCAACTCGCCGATATGCACCATCAGGTCCCACATGTCATCCGAGATGCGCGCGGGCCGATCGGACAGCATCAGACTTGCGCTCACTTCCGGGTAGAGGGCACGAAATTGCGCAATGACGGGCGCGACGTAACGCTGCCCGAAACCGAGCGGCGCAATCACGCGCAGATGGCCGGCCACGGTGCCGCGCCGCGATGCCAGCGTGTCTGACAAATTGCCAATGTCATCGCAGATCCGGCGCGCGTGGACCGCAAGCAGCTCGCCTTCGTCGGTGAGCACCATGCGCCGGCCCGATCGATCGATCAACCGCATGCCCAACCGGTTTTCCAGAAGACGCAGCCGCTGCGTAACCGCGGGCGGCGTGACATCGAGCTTGCGTGCGGCATCCGCCAGCGACAAAGCGCTCGCAAGCGTAATGAAAAAATGCAGGTCCTCGGTCGAAATCATTGACTTGGGTGTGAGCGCGGCGATCCGACGATGGTATTCCGTGGCGTTAGTGATCGCCATCATTTTTTTACGCCTGACGTGAGCGATTCCTGCCCATCCGTCTTCGTGTGCGCGCAATGGAGGTGGCAGAACCTACGACGGTGGCGGAGATTAAAAGCCAGCGCGCCCACGCAGGGCTGAATCCAAGGTCCGTCGCCATTTTCAGAGTATTGCGAGCGGTCAGGCGCCAAATCGATGCTCGGAGTAAGGGCGGTTCCCGTCATCATAAATTTGCGCCCCTCGCCTATCGTTGGGGCCGCTCCAGACTTGCGCATTGGTCAATGTTCTTTAATGGTCGTTCGGTCCTCCACCACCCTTCGTTCGGCGCTTGAAGAGTACACCGAATCCAATCGCGACAAGCAAGGCCACCATCAGAACGGCGCTCATGCCCGTCGTGCCGCGCTTGTCAACCGGACCGGACGCAGCGGAAGCCACAGCAGGTGAAGAGCTCTGCGTTTCAACCGGCTTCGGGAGCGCTACGCCAGCGGCACTCCCCTGGCGAACAAGAGAAGCCTCCGACGTTGGGGAGGCCTGAGATGCGATAGAGGGAACTACCTCCGGCACCGGACCGACGGGAGCCATGTCATTGGATGAAGCCATTGCCGGAGCCTGTGCAGCGGCAGGACTGGCTTCGGCAGACCTGGCCAACGCCTTCCACTTGGCGAATACCGTATCAATGCAGTGAACGTCGGTGCAGGCGTTTCGCGATTGCCTCCACTGAGCGAGTCGTTCGGGTGAAAGCTTTCCACTGCTCAGGAGAGCCTGTTGTTGCGCGGAGATATCGTCGTATTCATTGTTCAGGATGGCGTGGTCGCAGATGACGCGTTCAGCCGGTTGTCGCGTGGTGGCGCATTGAATATCGCTTGCCCATGCTCCGGTTGAATCGAAAGCCGCCATTAACAGCAGCACTGGCCAAAATCGCTTTAGATGCACCGGCCCTCCTTGAAGATGGTTGCATTGCTAAGACTGCGGTCGCTCGTGAGCGAAATCCTATGCGCCTACAACGGGATCACGAGACCCCGATCGTGCCGTCGCACGAGGCGTGCCACGCTAACCGCTAAAACGGTATTCGCTGAATCCTTTGAGTGTGCCAGCAGGAGCCGGCACAACAATGGACCCACCGAGTTCATCGCCGTACGCCACGAATCTCTCGTCAAGCAAGCAATGCGCTGTCAAGGCACACAGCGCCGCATCCACTTCGTCGATAGATTTCAGCGACGTCGCGTCAATTCCCGCATTTTGAAGAATTTCTCGGCGCTGAGTTCGTTTCTGCTTCGCGGACGCGACCGCGGTCCCTAGAAAAGCGCTGGTGATAGCGTGGGGGAACGTCTCAAAGCAGACTCGATCACCGAGTTCTCCGCCATTGTTGAAGAGGGGAAAATGCGGTGCGAATGCCTGATAGACAAGCTCGCCGTTGAACATCCACTCGTAGAATCCGCTTTTACTGGCCATGGCTGTTGCGCGAGTCGGTGTGGCGAACGAAAAGATTCGCTGCCGCGCGAGCTCCTTCTCGGCTTGCCTTCCGGCTTCGCCGACTCGCCACAGACAGGGAGCATCGATGCCCACCGCTCCTACCTCGAATTGGAGGCACTTTTCGACCATTTGTTCCGGCGCCTGCGACCGGAGGTTGCACACAATCTGGATGTCACGCAGGATAACCAGATGATTTCCTTTCCGGTCGCCGCCAATATCGATTCCAGCTACAGCTCGTTGTGACCTCATAGTTCCCTACTCTCAACGGAGCACGCTTACCTCGGTAGCAATAGCTGATGCTTAATCCGTCGAAAAACGCAGAAGCGACCTCGCCTGTTCAAGCAGAGCGTGTGACGCGGCAAACTCATTGCGTCCAGCCATAGTCAGTGCGGCTTGGCCTGTGCGCACGAATAGCTCGTCGTCAGATGTCGCGACGACACTCGCGTCGAGACCAGGACGGTCGTATTGGCGAAAAAATGCGAGCATTTGGGACGCATCGGATCGCGAGTCCTTAGCACCGGACCTGGCTAGAATCTCGGCGGCTGCAGCCAGCTGTCGCGTGGCTTGGAGGAATTTAGTGCGGTCCATGACACTTGCCTCATGAGTCAGAGAACCTGATTGAAATCGAAGGCAGCACGATAGCCGCCGACAGATAGTCTATCTCACCGTGCCGCCTCTCGCGCCCAGAGGGTTGCGGCATGTTTGGCCATACCTGGCCGAAAACAATCGTCATCGCGGAATTGCCTGGGTCGGCGCCCACTATATCCGCAGCAAACAGGAGCGTCTCCGTGTGCGTCGAGCAGCTTAAAACCGCCTGCATCCTCACCCGTGACGCTCATTTGCCGACTCTAATGGGCGTCTGACGGTTCGTTCGTCACCGTGTCAACTAACTCCGGCGTTTGCGGCGCGGATTGGGACGCATCGGAAACTGGAACCGGGCCAGTCTCGTGGCGATGGACATCATGCGTAACGAAGCCGAGGTCATGACTTGGAATCTCGAACCAGTCGGGGTTGCCGAACGAGCGGCGGATGTCCTCGAGGCCGCTCGCCCAGTGTTCTCCCATGGTGTCGTTGCTGAATTCGTAGTCCTTGTAGTGACCTTCAAAAAACTTGTTCTTGTAGATGAGGTGCACGACATTGACCGCACCACCGTCGGCCACTTTCTGTGCCTGCTTGACTAGCGGGTGTGTCCGCCGCACTTTCTCCGGAATGTGTTCAAGCAGTTCCTTGATCAGGCGAGCATGCTTCTGGCTCTGCGACACGAAGGCCGTGATGGCGCGGGTACGGCTCGAGTATTGAATGTCCTTGGCCCTCTCGGCGACATCGAGGA
The DNA here is from genome assembly GCF_046027915.1 of Paraburkholderia sp. RL17-347-BIC-D. Classification (NCBI taxonomy): domain Bacteria; kingdom Pseudomonadati; phylum Pseudomonadota; class Betaproteobacteria; order Burkholderiales; family Burkholderiaceae; genus Paraburkholderia; species Paraburkholderia sp. RL17-347-BIC-D. The sequence continues at coordinate 32,030 of NZ_JARESS010000014.1, read as the reverse complement.
AATCGCCAGGCTGCGTTCCACCTGCGCTCCACAGGTCGACCTGGAAAACCAGCGCGTCCTTGTGCTGGCATTCCCGAACGATTTCCGTAAGCGGCGTATTCGAGACCAGACCTCCGTCCCAGTAATATTCTCCGTCGATTTCCACCGCCGGAAAGCCTGGCGGCAACGCGCCAGACGCCATGAAGTGCTCCGGCTCGAGGCGAGTCTGCGTGTTATCGAAGTACACCAGATTGCCCGTGCGAACATTGACCGCTCCGACGGAGACGCGAACGTCACCGTCGTTGATACGGTCGAAATTGGCGTACTTGAGGAGCGTCGCGCGCAAGGCCGTCGTATCGTAAAAGCTCACTTCGGTCGGCGGCTTCTTTGCAATGCCGGCGATGTGTGCGGAAAAACGCGGTGAGAAAAAGCCCTTCTGACCTTCGGTCAAAGCGCGAGCGGCAGCCCACATACTCGACCATTTTCGGGCAACGTCTGGAAACCCGAACGCTGTCGGCACCAAAGCGCCGACATGCCCCAGCAAGTCCGCTGGTTGACAGATGGTGCTCCAGAAGCCGCGCAATGCTTCGACGCGATCCTCCGGTGCATTGCCGGCGATGATGGCGGTGTTCAGGGCGCCAATCGAGATGCCCGAAATCCAGGTGGGTTCGACACCCACTTCAGCAAGCCCCTCATACACGCCGGCCTGATAGGAACCCAACGCGCCACCGCCCTGCAGGACCAAACCGATTTCGTCGTAGGAAGGTAGCTCAAGATGATTCGGTTGCTTTAAAGTATTGCGTTGACTGCGGCGCATCGTCGGCTCCTTATTGCATGAACCAACCGTGGCTGACCACAATCGATTGTCCCGTCAGTGCAGCTGATTCAAATCCCGCCAGGAAGGCGACTGTTTTGGCAACGTCGGCTACGGTGGTGAATTCGCCGTCGACAGTTTCCTTCAGCATCACGTCCTTAACGACCTGGGCTTCCGAAATACCGAGCGCTTTCGCCTGCTCCGGAATCTGCTTGTCGACCAATGGAGTACGAACAAAGCCCGGACATACGACATTCGCTCTCACACCGCGCGAGCCACCTTCTTTCGCGACCACGCGCGCAAGACCCAGCAGGCCGTGCTTGGCGGTGACGTAAGCCGACTTCAGCTTCGAGGCTTCGTGTGAATGGACCGAGCCCATGTAGATGATGGAGCCGCCCTTGCCGGATGCGTACATGTGCCTGATAGCGGCCTTCGTGGTCAGAAATGCGCCATCCAGGTGAATGGCCAGCATCTTCTTCCAGTCGGAGTACTCGTAGTCTTCAATCGGGTTGACGATCTGAATACCGGCGTTCGACACCAGCACGTCGATGCTGCCGAGTTTGCCGACGGCTTCTTCGATACCAGCGTTGACCGCTTCTTCGCTCGTCACGTCCATCGACACGGCCAGTGCTTTCCCACCTGCGGCGACGATACTGTCCGCGACCTGCTGCGCGTTTGCCAGATTCAGGTCCGCAATGACGACGGCCGCGCCGTCCGAAGCCAGCTTGCGCGCGCATTGCTCACCGATACCGCTTGCGGCGCCCGTCACGAGCGCGACTTTTCCTTGCAACGACATAATTTGCTCCTTGTTGAATTATTGGTTCACGGCGAGCTTCAGCGCTTCCGCCGGGGCGAGGTAGTCGTAAGCGACTTCGCCCACATCGAGGGTGAGATTTGCAATGACGTGCCTGGCCGCCACTACCCTTTTGACAGGCAGGTCAGCGACCGGCGCCAACGCATGTGCGTGCAGGTCGAGCGCAGCGGGGCCTTCCCATGCACCGAGCACAGAAACGTCGCGCAAGTAGAAACGTACGAGTTCACAAATCCGCGGGGAGCCATCGACATGGGGGATGACCTTCAACAGATAGTTGGGTGTGTCCGCGAGTTTCTTGCGTTCAGATTCGATATCGAGCGGGCGGTACTTGTAGCCCATCGTGCCGGTAGCGACCCGTTGCGTCCCATAGTCGAGTGTGCCCAGCAACGTATCTTTTCCGTCGACGGATAAACGGGGTGAAGCGAGCTTCTTCGGGAAACCCCAAATCTCCCGGCCGCCGGCGATCGGACCTTCGTCATCGAGGTACATCGCGTGCGTATAGCTGGCTTTCCGGCCGGCTTCATCCAGGACCGAAATGACTTGACCACTCTCTGTGTAGTCGCCAAAGCCGGATGAATCCGGCATCCGGATGAACTCGTAGTGGACCAGACCATTGTCGACCGTCAAAGGCTCCGGCACGACCGCGCGAACCGCATCGATGTCGGTCTCGTACGAAATGATGAAGTATTCGCGGTTGAGGAATCGAAATGGTGGACGCGGATAGGCCGGGTTGTGCACCGGCATTGCGAAGGCATTTGCGCGGATTTCATCGAGTGTCACAGCAATTCTTCCTTTGGATAACGAAGGCAGCATCATAGAGGCAAGTCATAGGGGGTTTCAGCGAAGCGCACATGGCGGACGGCGATTCCATGACTGACGTGTCAGGCGTCGAGTGCCCATCCCGCTTAGGTTTGAGCTGTGTTTATGCTTGCCTCGATGCCACATGTTGCAACTTCGCAATACATTGTTGCAGGATGGATTTCGGCGTCGAAGGGAACCCGCGCATACGACTGGGAGTCGCACGCCGACATCGCGTAGTGGCGATGTGGCGGCTGAGTCGGTGCACAGGTTGTGTCGTGGCCGCTTTTCTATTCGCCGATAAGTTTTCCAAGCAGACCATGCAATTCGACCAGTTCTGCAAGCGAGAGTCTGGCGAATCGTCCGCTCAATAGACTGGGCGTCATCTGCTCGAGGCGGGTGTACATGCTGGCACCCACTTCCGTCAGCGCGACTCTTACTACTCTTCGGTCTTCCACGCCTCGGGAACGCTGCAGCAACAGCCTCTTCTCCAATCGGCCCAACAACCGGCTCATGAATCCCGAGTCGACGCCTAGCACCTCAGACAATCCCGTAGGTGTGTCGGCGACACTTTCACCGATTGCCATCAGGACGGTCGCTTCATTTGCGCTGAGGTCGAGGCTGCTGAAAGCCTGATTCAACTCCCTCAGCAAGGCAGCGCGCGCTCTGACAAGGCGCGATTCTACGTTGCGAACCAAAGAAAAATCGACATCGGCGGAGGCCCCGTGAGGACGCGCCCCGTTCAAGGCAGGGCTCGATTCGGTTGTCGTGACTGGCATTCATGCAGCCCTGATTGCGTTGAACATTGCTCTTCGGAGGAGCGATGGTAGCAAGGCGGGGCCGACGCCGTAATTACATGTTTATGTTGTGACCTCGCGGGGATGTCACTGGGACGCCTTCGCACAACGTCGCCGGTAACTTACCTGGCCGGCGTCGCGAACGGCGCCGTTCCCGATTTGCCCGGGCGCAGCATCGCAGGCGTTTCGACGTGATGCGCGCATCGATCCGGGAAAATCGCGCATTGCAGTCCTCCTTGAACGACTTCGGAACTGTCGACTCTAAAGACAAGGGGCCACCCGGCCTCACGTATGAGCCTCTGCGTGTTGAACTCCATAGAAAGCGGACTCAGCGCTATTTGTCCATGCCTCGTTGCGCCGTCGCTAGTCGTTCGAACGGGCCGCGAGGCGAGGAGAACGCAAATGAACAGGTTCGTTCGTTTTCTGGTCGCTGTCGGGCTAGGCGCGGGTGCGGCCGGCTTCGCGCAGGCGGGCGGTGTGTCTGTGGGCGTCGGCATTGGTGTGGCGGGCCCCGTGTATGCCGGTCCGCCGGTTATCTATGCGCCGCCGCCCGTCATCTACGGTCCGCCGGTGATATTTGGACCGCGCCCCTGGCCCGGATACTATCGTTATCCCTATTGGTACGGCGGATATCGAGGCTATTACGGCCGCGGTTACTACGGCCCTGGTTACTATGGGCGTGGGTACTACGGCCATGGGTACTACGGCCGTGGGTACTATGGACGTGGTTATTATGGACGTGGCTACTACGGGCATCCGGGGTGGCGACGCTAGAGCGCACGAGTGACTGTCTCCGCACAACTCCAGCGCATTCGAAATGCGTGCACAGGTCGCTCGTAGCGAACCTTTCTTCCCTACCCGACCTGCATACGTCCCCGAAATCGTACTTCCGCGCTGCATGAATGGCGATTACTGACCTAACCTAGCCCGCTTCGCGGAAGTGTTGGCTTTGGAGACGGCATATAAGCTGAAATGTTTGTCTGAACCCAACATCGAGTCGTCCGCTCGCACGCTCACGCCGGGCATCAACAAGGCGGGCAGCCCGGCTGGATTGGCAGCCCGAAAACTTCTATCTCCGTCGGCACGGTCGTTGCAACTATGGCTGCCTCAACGGGAGATTGCCATGATGAGCTGCTTGCAGGGTTTCGCTAATTCCATTCCAGCGCGTGCGTCTTCACTTGTCGCCGTCGCTTCTATCGCTGTTGCGGTGGTCTGCGGGACCGGCATCGCAGCATTTGCCGGGTTACTGCCTGCGTCGGATGACGTAGCCGTCGCAGTGACTGTGACACCGTTAATTGACATGCAAATTGACGCTTATGTGAAGCGTGTCGCAGCCATGGATTGAACCGTCAGCCACAAACAAGCGAGAAACCGGCGACATGCACCGCTCAGTCCGTGCGAGCTACCGCGACCTCGATGCCAGACAGCGGTCAGGAGCGCAGCACTAATTTCAAGCGTCCCAGCTCAGCAGGTCTCGTGTATGACCGATACAGTTCGCCCACCGTGCCGAATGCCAAAGCTGGTTTGAGAGTCGCACCCGGAAGTGCGCTTGTAATCCAATCAAAGGCATTCATTTCACGTTGAGCAGCATGCACCGCTGCAGTGAGCACAGTGAGGGCTCGCTCCGCGGAGTGCCCACCAAGGTCGACGAAGCAGCTCTCAAATGGATGTTTCGTTGCGCTCTCGACGTGTAACGCTGACTTTCGGACGTTCAAATCAATCTCCTTCGCGGATCGCCCGTCCTGTATATCAACTGATTGTGACAATGCATCGCGTTGTCCATTCAATGATGCGACTCGGCTCGCGTGGACGCTCCGGGTGCGACGCGCCCCGATTGCAACTGGACGTGATTTGTTGAAGTAACAGCGCCCGACCTCCCGACAGCATCAAGGCTGGGACACATCAGGCTGCGTCGTCGCGAGCATCCCGTTTTCGAATCCAGTCGCGAGTATTCCCCGTATATGCGGTCAGACCCACGCAATTACGCGTGGCGACTCTGGAGGAGTACACCATGAAATACAAGACTATATTCGTCGCTATCGCGCTGTCTGCCGCGGTATCAGGCGCCTTTGCAGCCAGTGACACGGTCATGGTCGGCGGTCAGGCCATGTACCCGAGCAAAGACATCGTAGACAACGCGGTCAACTCGGCCGACCACACCACGCTCGTTGCCGCGGTCAAAGCCGCAGGTCTCGTCGAGACGTTAAAGAGTGCAGGCCCGTTCACGGTGTTTGCACCGACGAACGAGGCCTTTGCTGCGTTGCCCGCCGGTACGGTCGATACGCTCGTCAAGCCTGAAAACAAGACGATGCTGACCAGCATCCTGACGTACCACGTCATTCCGGGGCGCTATGACTTCCGCAAGCTCGATCAGGCCATCAAGGCGGGCGGCGGCAAGGCGGAACTGAAGACAGTCAATGGAGAAGAACTGACATTCACGGAGAACGGTCCGCACAACATCGTAGTAATGGATGCCAGTGGCCACACTGCCGACATTTCCACCTATGACGTCACCCAGAGCAACGGCGTCATCATGGTCGTAGACAAGGTTCTGATGCCGAAGTAATAAGAGAAGCGCTCAGCGTCAGACGCTGGAATTCAGCGTAACGCCGTCATTTTCGGTGCCGGGCTCCGACTCACTCGCATGCCTCGCATCTGGGCGCAGCAAATGTCTGCCCTGTTTGCATTGGAGTGGCTGCTTGCGATATGCCGCTGCGCAACCAGTCAGCGTTTAGCGGCTTACGAGACTTTGGCGTGGCTGACGCACGCGCCTGCATCAAAGGAGAAATACCATGGAAAAGTTGACGACAAAAGTTCTGTTCGCGCGTGTCGCTGTCGCGTCACTCTGCGCGTGCGCCGCGACGCTTGCGCAGGCCGGCGGGAATGGCAATGGTGGAAATGGCAGCGGCGGCGCTCACGGTGCCGCAACCGCAGGGATGACGTATCACAGCGAACCCATCTCGAGCCCCTGGAATCGGGTTCCTGGCGACATGAGCAAGAGCGCGGACACGGCTCATAGAGATATGCCCGGCATGACGCCCGACGACAGCAGTATGTCTAAAAAAACTGGGCAGTAACTGCTTGAAAGTTTGCCGGCGCCAGAAGACTCATGGTCTGCGCGCCCGGCAACAGGTTCGCAAGCGCTCGCTACGTCAGGTACGGAAGTCTGCGGCCCGTCTGCTCATAGAGCTGACCGCCCTGGTAACCGCATGAAGTTCTCGATGAGCCGCAGCAAGTCCGTCTCGTCCGGCCGCGTGCCCCAACGGCTATATCCCGCAACAGATGCAATGGCGAACCAGGAATGCGGCGGAAACCATTCTGCCCGCACTGTTACGCCGCCGATAATTCGCAGTCGTCCCGTATCGCAGAGGAATTCAGCGTGAATCTTTTCGCCGCCGACAGTTTTGCTGGCAACTACTGGCGTGGATCGAAACATAAAGCCCTCCTGCGGTTTCCGATTGCCTAAAGTGGATGCTCGTGTGCTAGCTCTCCCGAAGAAAACGAACATGGCCCGGACGTTTGCATCAACCCGTCGAGCCGGCGGCGAAAACTAGGGTTACTGACGACACCGCATATTGAGAGGCAAGTTGCATGCCGGATGAGCAAACGACCGGCAATCGGTCTTTTGCTCATTTTTGCATTTGCTATTGGTTCTGGTCGGGGCAGTTGCGCGGGTCGGATGCACGAAAATGAACAACGCGGCACCCGTTCTGTGCTGCGCAGCGTGCCAGCGTCTGCCGCTTCTGTAATTTCTCTACCAGCGCTTCGGCTGGCTCCATAAACGCTAGGTTTGATATCGATGACTTTGATGGCAACGATTAACGCGTACATCGCGCAGTACCTCCGTCAACGTTCGAAATAGACGGCGCGAGGCGTGTACCCTTACGATTGAGCCACAAATTCATTCCCAAAGCCGGCTCCCCGCCGGCGATGAATCTCCTTCACACTACCCAACGCATAGAACCCGTAGTCGAGTTGCAGCAGGTCCGAATAACTACATAGCGCCGGAGCCCGGCTCCACGGTGCGGTTTGGAGACATCATGAGCGCAGGCTTTCAACACCCGTTTCTCGCCACTGCGAACAGCGTCGAGCGAGGCAAAATCGTCAGTGCCCAGCAGGCCGTCAGGCTGATTCGTCCGGGCAACACGGTGGCAACGGGCGGCTTCGTCGGCATTGGCTTTGCGGAAGAAATCGCCGTCGCACTTGAACAGTTGTTCCTCGACTCAACCGCTGAGGATAGCGACGCGCCCCGAAATCTGACGCTAGTCTACGCGGGCGGTCAGGGCGACGGCGCCCGCAAGGGCCTGAATCACCTTGCTCACGAAGGTCTGGTTCGGCGGGTCATTGGTGGTCACTGGGGACTCGTTCCGGGCCTTCAACGTCTGGCCGTTGAGGGTCTCATCGAAGCCTATAACCTCCCGCAAGGCGTTATCTCCCAGCTGTTTCGGGACATCGCCGCGCATCGGCCAGGTCACTTGTCCACAGTCGGACTCGATACGTTCGTCGACCCGCGCAACGGCGGCGGCAAGCTCAACGCCCGCACGACCGAGGACCTGGTTAGCCTGATATCGGTCAACGGCGCTGACTGCCTTCTGTACAAGACATTTCCGGTCGACGTAGCCATCGTGCGTGGTACCACTGCCGATGCAAACGGCAATGTGACGATGGAAAAGGAAGCGCTGACCCTTGAGTCGCTTGCCATTGCAATGGCCGCACGCAACTCCGGTGGCATCGTGATCGTTCAGGTCGAGCGCATTGCCGAGTCAGGGACCTTGAATCCACGACAGGTCAAGATACCTGGGATTCTGGTCGATTGCGTCGTGGTCGCAAAACAGGAAAACCACTGGCAAACCTTCGCCGAGTCGTACAGCCCCGGCTTTGCGAGCGAGCTTCGCATTGCGACAAGTTCGATTCCGACCATGGCATTGACTGAGCGGAAAGTCATTGCACGGCGCGCTTCGTTCGAGCTGATGGCCAATAGCGTCGTCAACCTTGGGATTGGCATGCCGGAAGGGATTGCCAGCGTCGCGAACGAAGAAAATGTCTGCGACCTCTTCACGATGACAACCGAGCCGGGCGTCATCGGGGGTATCCCTGCCGGGGGCTTGAATTTCGGCGCCGCGACCAATACCGACGCCATCATCGACCAGCCCTACCAGTTCGACTTTTACGACGGCGGTGGCCTGGACATTGCATTTCTCGGGCTCGCGCAAGTCGACCGGGAAGGCAACCTCAACGTGAGCAAGTTCGGGCCAAAACTGGCGGGCGCGGGTGGGTTTATCAACATCTCGCAGGCGGCGAAGAGGGTTGTGTTTGTCGGAACGTTCAACGCCGGCAAGCTGGAAGTGAATATCAAAGATGGGCGCCTGCAAATTCTTCAGGATGGCGTCAGTCAAAAATTCGTGGACGCAGTGGAACATCGCACCTTCGGCGGTCGCTACGCCAACGAACGGCAGCAACCCGTGCTCTACATTACGGAGCGCTGCGTCTTTACCCTGACGCCTGACGGACTCGAACTCGTCGAGATTGCACCGGGGGTCGACCTCCAGCGAGACATCGTTTCCCAGATGGGCTTCGCTCCTGTCATCAAATCGCCGCCGCGCCTGATGGACGCCCGCATTTTCGACAATAAACCGATGGGTTTGCGAGCAATGCTGCTGAGGCTGACACTCAGTGAGCGGTTCAGCTACGACGCCGATAAAAACATGTTGTTTATCAATTTCGAAGGCCACAAGGTCACGACTGTTGACGACGTTGAAGCAGTCAGAGCTGAGGTCGAACGGGCGGTGTCCGGCCTCAAGGTCCGGCCTCACGCAATCGTCAACTACGACAATTTCTCGATAGCGCCCGAAGTCATCGATGCCTATTCCGAAATGGTGACTGGCCTGGTCGCCCGATATTACTCGGACGTGACTCGATACACGACAAGCAGCTTCCTTCGAATGAAACTGGGGGACGCGCTGCAGCGGCGCAGTGTCGCCACGTACATTTATGAGAGCCCCGAGGAGGCGTCGTCTCACGAGTCACATTAGCCCGACGGATGCGCTTATGACGATGGAACCAAGACGCGGGCTACGACGAATACTCTGGCCGCGTCTTGCCATCAGACGATGAGAGGAAAGCTTTCCTGAATCGCGGACTGGACCTTGACCACCGCGGAATCGCGCATCGAGCTGGTCCGCCATGCAAGTACGATGGGGTAAATCGGGAGTTTTACAGGGCACTCGATAAGCATCAGCCCGGTCAGTCTGGAAATCGCCAGCGCTGCATGCCTCGGAATGGTCGCGACTGCACGCGAGCCCTTCAACAGATGCGGCAAGGAAGCAAAATGTGTTGTTGAGGCTATGACGTTACGCCGTCGACCGAGTGCCGACAGCCCCTCATCCACTATCCCCACGACCCCGCCCGAAGAGACCAGAATGTGTCCGCGAGACACGTATTCATCAAGCGTCAGAGTAGACGCCGCGCGGCGCTTCTCATCCAGCAGACATGCGTAATCGCCTTCACCCACAACCCGATGGTTGAGCCCTCGGCCGGACGACGCACCCGCAAACAATGCGAGGTCCATTTCGCGATTTGCCAGCGCGTCGCCGGCAATCTGACTATGGGTTTGCCGGAATATGAGCCTTAGTCCCGGCGCGCTCTGCGCGAGGCGTTCAATCAACTCTCGTCCCACGGCAATCTCAAAGTCATCGGACAGCCCAACCGACACCGAGCGGCCGTGAAACGAGGTTGCATCGGGCCAGGCGATAGCGACGGTCTGACGGCATTTGCCGAGCGCTTCGCTCACCAGTGGTTTCAACTCTTTTGCACGCGATGTCGGCGCAAGACCTCGTCCGGTGCGTACGAACAGGGTGTCGGAAAACACTTCGCGCAGCCGTCCGAGCGCCGCGCTCACCGCGGATTGGGTCAGATTGAGCCGAATGGCAGCTCGGCTTGCTCCGCCTTCCTCGAACAAAGCTTCAAAGACCTTGAAGAGATTCAGGTCGACGGCATCGATATCAATCTTGTTCATATCAAATAGTGGCGATATGCATTCACACGATTTTACATCCGGGTAAAGATGCAGGCTCAAACGTTCCTCGAGGAAAACGCCATGTCCAAGTCAACAGTCGCCGCGCTGCAAATCGGTTCCTCTGCAGCAGGGAAAACCCAGACCCTGCAGCACATCCTCTCTTTCGAAGAGCAGATTCGCGCCTCCGGCGCCAAGCTCGTGGTCATGCCTGAGGCGTTGCTGGGCGGCTACCCTAAGGGCGAAATTTTCGGCACCCGTCTTGGCTACCGGTTGCCGGAAGGTCGCGAGGCTTTCGCGCGGTACTACGACAACGCCATTGACGTGCCGGGCGAGGAAACCCAAGCGCTCGCTGACCTCTCGGCTAGGTGCGGCGCTTCAATCGTCATCGGTGTTATCGAACGAGCGGGCAATACCCTCTACTGCACGGCGTTGTTCTTCAACCCAGACGACGGGCTGGTGGCAAAACACCGCAAGCTGATGCCGACGGGCACGGAGCGACTCATCTGGGGGCAAGGCGACGGCTCGACCTTGCCTGCCGTGAAGACCGAAGCCGGCGTGGCGGGCACGGCAATCTGCTGGGAAAATCACATGCCGCTCCTGCGCACGGCCATGTATGCAAAGGGTGTGCAGGTTTGGTGTGCGCCAACGGTGGACGAGCGGGACATCTGGCAGTGCTCGATGCGGCATATCGCTCACGAAGGTAGGTGCTTCGTTATCAGCGCATGTCAGGTACAACCTTCGCCAGCACAACTCGGCATAGAAGTGCCGGGGTGGGATGAAAACCGGCCGCTCATCAACGGTGGCAGCCTCATCGTGGGCCCTTTGGGCGAAGTTCTGGCAGGTCCGCTCCGCGGCGAGACCGGATTGGTGGTCGCTGAAATCGACACCGATGAGCTCGTCCGCGCACGATATGACTTCGACGTGGTGGGCCATTACTCGCGGCCCGACGTGTTCTCGCTGTCCGTCGACGAGCGCGCCAAGCGAACTGTCGAGTTCAAGTCGTAGTCGAAATGTCCCCAGGCGATCGGGGGCCTAATCGCGTCATTCAGATATTCGGTGGAGGTAGCGGTCCGAACGGCTCAGCAATGGTTCTGCGACACGATGACACGAACGCTGAGCGAAGTGTGACATTCGACAGTCGCCGGGCCGCGCCGAGCATCCATCCGCCGTCAGCGTTAGTCGGTTTTTCAAAAGTTAATCAGGCAATACAGCGACCGCCTTGATCTCAACAATGTAACCCGCCGCACCGCCAAGCATGTGCGCGCCGACCGCCGTCCAGGCCGGCAATGGATGCGTAGTCAGGTATTGGTCGCGCACCTTCATGAACAATGGTAGGTCGCGCATGTCAGTGTGGTACGTGGTCACGTCAACCACATCGCTCAATGATGCACCCGCAGCCGCCAGAACCAGCTTGAGGTTTTCGAATGCCCGGACTATCTGCGCTTCGCGGCCTTCGACCAGTTGCATGGCCGTATCTCGACCAATCTGGCCGGACACGTAAATCGTGTTGCCGACCTTCACCGCAGGAGCGTAATGAATCTTCTCGTACACCGCTTCCATCCCCGCAGGGATGATGGCTTCGCGTTTGCTCATGCATACGTCTCCTACGAAAGAGGAAAGCTCAATAGGTTGCCCACGCCGGTGCATAGCGTGGAGAGTTTCTTCGTGCCACCGGTCTTCCAGCGTTACGAATCAGCCCGTGTCACCGCCGGCTACCGGCAATACAGTGCCAGTGATATAACCTGCCTCGTCCGAAGCGAGGAACAGAATCGGCGCCGCCTGCTCGTCGATGCTGCTGTACCGTTTGAAGAAAGTCGATTCAGTGACCTGCTTCACCGCTTCACCCATCCAGACTTTTTCCTGCTCGCTATCACCGACAGAGTTACGCGGCACGCGTCGCGGCGGCGCATCGGTCCCACCCGGCGCGGTGGCGACCACGCGGATGTTGTGCTCTGCGTATTCCATCGCCAGCGACTGCGTAATCGCGTTGACACCGCCCTTCGCCGCCGAATATGGAACGCGGCGAATGCCGCGAGTGGCATTCGAGGACACGTTCACGATAGTCCCGCCTCCGCGCTTGAGCAGGTACGGCAAGACTGCATGGCAGGCGTACAGCGTCGGCATGAGAGAGCGACGGATTTCCGCATCGATCTGTGCAGGCTCGAACTCGGCGAAGGGACGCATGCGAATCGCGCCACCCACCCCATTGACCAGAATGTCGATGCCGCCAAAAGTGCGCGCGGCGAAGGCCATCGCCGACGCAGCGCCATCGTACGTCTCGAGGTCGGCGACAAACCCCGCTGTGTCCGCACCGTGCGCTTCGGCGGCGACTTCCGACACGAAGTCGGCGCGGTCTACGAACAGCACCCTGCCGCCTTCGGCGGCTGCGCGAAGCGCTACCGCGCGCCCGATGCCCTGCGCGGCGCCGGTGACCACCATGACCTTGCCAGCGAATCGTTGCGTGCTCATGCCGTCCTCGGCGCTGCGTTAGGTGTGAACTTCTCGTAGTGGAAGCTGTTGGGCTTCACACCGTTGTCGTCGAAATGCTTACGCACCGCATCGACCATCGGCGGCGGCCCGCACAGGTACACGTCCACGTCACCATCGTTGACGGCCTCCGCCGGCATGTGCTGCGTTACCCACCCCTTGCGAGGATGAGTCGAATCCGTGTCGGCCACGACGGTGCTGTAAGTGAAATTCGGCAACTTCGCCACATAGGCTTCGATTGCATCGACCTGCACGAGGTCGAGGTCGCGCGTTACGCCGTAAATCAGATGAACTTTTTGCTGCGAATTCGCACGAGCCAGCACTTCAAGCATCGACAGGAACGGCGCCAGGCCCGTACCGCCGGCGAGGAACAGCAACGGCCGCTCAACAGCGCGCAGATAGAAGCTGCCGAGTGGTCCGGTCAATTCCACCTTGTTGCCTGCCTGTGCGGATTCGAGCCACGTGCTCATCACGCCGCCGGAAATCTTCTTGATCAGAAAACTGATTTTCGATTCGCCCGGTGCGGACGAAAAAGAATATGAACGGTGCTGACCGCTGCCAGGAACGTCAATGTTGACGTACTGGCCCGGCAGGAATACCGGCACGCTCGCCGACACATCCAGTTCGAGCACGATGGCCGCATCGTTGTGCGCTTCGACCTTCGATACGGTCGCGGCGAACTTGCTTTGCTCAGTCTTGCATGCAGTGGAAGATGCCGGCACCGCAATGACACAATCGCTTTCCGGCACCATCTGGCAGGTGAGTACGAGACCGCCGTCCTTCTCATCCTCGGTCAGCGCATCCTCGATGTAATCGTCGCCCAGGTCGTAGCTGCCGCTCTCGGCTCGGCACTTGCAGGTACCGCACACGCCGTCGGAGCAATCCATCGGCAGGTTGATTTTTGCGCGAAAGGCGGCATCGAGTACCTTCTCGCCCGCCTTGCATGTCACGAAGCGGGTCACGCCGTCTTCAAAATTCAGTGCAATGTTGTAGCTGGACATCTTGCCTCCTGTACTTCTCATTTCCGCGGATGTTTGCACTCAAACGTGATAGACGTCGAGCACCTGGCGGATGTAGTCGTCCTTCAACACGATGCGCTTATAGCAAATCAACAGTTCATCGTTGACTTTGCGCAGAGTGACGAACATCGTGCCGAAAAACTGGTCGGTGGTTTTGTAACGGTGGCTGAGCGTGTTGAAGTTGTAGCGCACGTCCACTTCGCTCTCGCGCTCGGCCAGCACTTCCACATTGGTGACGTTGTGACTGGTTCGCGGTTCAGGCATCGACGCACTACTGCGTTCGGTCTTGATGCGGAACACACGGTCTTCGAGGCCGCCACGGTCCGGGTAGTACATCAGCGAGATCTGACTCTCGTGGTCGTCGGTGAGCCGATCGTCGTCGTCCCACGCCGGCATCCAGTAAGTAACGTCCTCGGTATAGCAGGCAAGCCACCCGTCCCATGTTCGGTCGTCGAGCAGGCGCGCTTCGCGGAACAGCGCGGCGCAAATTTTCTGGTAATCGAAGCTCATACCAGGGCCTCCCCTTGTTCCTTTTTGAGTGCGTCGCGCATCTGGTGCACCCAGTACTCGTGCTGACACACAAACAGGCCTTCGTCTTCGCTGCGCTCGCCTGAGATGCGCGGCTTCAGGCCCATACTTTTCGCATTTGCGTCGGGACCTTCGACCCACAACGGCGCTCCGCGCGAAAGGTCGTTCCACAACGCAGTGGTGCCGGCATAGCCAGCCTGGCAGGCGCGAAACTCTTCGAGGTCATCCGCGGTGCCCATACCCGAGACGTTAAAGAAGTCTTCGTACTGGCGGATGCGGGTAGCCCGGTCGGCGGCGCTCTCGCCCTTCGGAGCGAAACAGAAGATGCTGACTTCGGTCTTGTCCACGCTGATTGGACGCACGACGCGAATCTGCGTGCTGAACTGGTCCATCAGGAACACGTTCGGATACAGACAAAGATTGCGGGTCTGGTTGACGATGAAGTCCGCCTTCACCTCGCCAACGCGTGCCTTGATTTCGTCGCGGTATTGATAGACCGGTCGCACTTCCGGGTTCATCGTCTTGGTCCACAGCAGGATGTGGCCGTGATCGAAGCCGTACACGCCGGCCACCGACTTGCTCCAGCTGTTCGCATCCACGGCCTTGGTGCCCTCGACCTTGCGCCGGTCCATCGTCGCGGCGTAGTTCCAGTGCACGGTGCTGACGTGATAGCCGTCACAGCCGTTCTCCATCTGCATCTTCCAGTTGCCGTCGTAGATGTACGATGAATTGCCGCGCAACACTTCCAGCCCGTCCGGGGCCTGGTCCACGATCTGGTCGATGATGACCTTGGTCTCGCCGAGGTAGTCCTCCAGTGCGATCGCGTCCGCGTTGAGGCTGCCGAACAGGAAGCCGCGATAGCTCTGGAAGCGTGCGACCTTCTTCAGGTCATGCGAGCCGTTGGTATTGAATTGCACCGGGTATTCGGTGGTCTTCACATCTTTTACTTTCAGCAGCTTGCCGGTGTTGGCGAAGCTCCAGCCGTGGAAAGGACACGTGAAAGTGCCTTTGTTGCCGTGCTTTTTACGGCACAGCATCGCGCCCTTGTGCGCGCAGGCATTGATGACCGCATGCAGTTCACCGCTTTTGTCGCGAGTGATCACGATAGGCTGGCGGCCAATCCAGGTGGTGTAGTAGTCGTTGTTGTCGGGAATCTGGCTTTCATGCGCGAGGTAGACCCAGTTGCTCTCGAAAATGTGCTTCATTTCGAGCTCGAACAGATCCGTGTTCGTGAAGATGTCGCGGCGGCAACGGAATACACCGTTTTGCTTGTCGTCCTGAACGGCCGTGTGCAGCAGTTCATCAAGTTGCGAGGCTTTGTCGATAATTGCAGACATGAGTGCTCTCCTACGCGTGCTCCAGGTTATGGGGCACGCGCATCGGTGTCGAAAGATTCTTGCGAAGGATTGAGCGGCAGCAGGGGTATGACGCAGCGGCCGCGTTTAGCGGTCAGGCGGTAGCAGATGCACGCAGGCGATGGACGACCTGGTTATCCTTGCCCTGAATCAGCGGAGTCAACTCGATGTCGAACTCGATTTCCCTATACGCGTCGGCCTTCATTCCCAGCGCAGTGCCGCCGGTCTTTTCGACCACACGGGGAATCAGATCCTCGCGGGTGGCGTAGGCAAAGTCGTCCCAAATCAACGGGTCGCCCTCGATGTTGATTTGCGTCGTCAGCTTGCGGTACTTGTCGGTGGTGACGAAGAAGTGCACGTGTGCCGGACGGTTGCCATGGCGGGCAAGCACATTCAACAACTGTTGAGTCGCACCATGCGGCGGACAGCCATAGCCGACCGGCATGAGCGTACGGAACTCGTACTTGCCATCGACATCGGTGCTGACCGCGCCGCGAAGATTGAACTCGCTCTGCGCGCCAGTCGGGTCGAAGTGCGAATAGAAGCCCTTCGAGTTGGCGTGCCAGCATTCGACCAGCGCCCCTGCAACCGGCTTGCCATCTGGACCGGATACCGTGCCGCGGATGACCAACGGGCCGGCATCCTCGTCCGCGTTGATATCGATCTTCGAAACGCCATCGCGCACGGGCACGCCCGCGACATAGAGCGGACCTTCGATGGTGCGCGGCGTGCCGCCGGTGATTTCAGCCGCCTTGTCTTCGGCATCCATGCGAATGTCGAGGTATTTCTCCAGACCGAGACCAGCAGCAAGCAGCGCAGCTTCGCCGTCCTGGCCGAGCTTGTTGAAGTAGTGGACGCCAGCCCAGATTTCATCGGGCGTCATGTCGAGGTCGTCGATCGCCTTGAACAAGTCGCCCAAAAGGCGATTGACGATCTGCTTTGCGCGAGCATTGCCGTCCTGGCTACCCACGTTAGCCGCAGCCTTCAGCAGGTCTTGCACTTCCTTCGTATCGAACACTTTGACGCTCATGTCTGCTCCTGAATCTCTATTTTCTGATGGGGTAAACCCTTAGTTTAGCGCCCGTTCGAGTATGCCTGAGAGGTATAATGGGTGCTGAAACAGAGTGTGAATGCAGAATAATGGACGTCAGAAGGCCTCGTCCAACACTGATTTAGTATCGGTCTATATCCGCGAGGTATTGAAATGGAACTGCGGCATCTTCGCTATTTCGTCGCCGTAGCCGAGGAGCGCAATTTCACGCGCGCGGCTCAGCGGCTGAACATGGCTCAGCCGCCTTTGAGCCGTCAGATACAGCAGCTTGAAGAGATTCTTGAGGTGCAGCTATTCCAGCGCGACTCGCGCCCGTTGAAGCTCACCGAGACGGGTAAGTTCTTCTACGCTCATGCCGTCCAGTTGCTGGCTCAAACGTCGGAACTCGAATCCATGACGCGGCGCGTAGGCAACATCGAGCGCAGTCTCTCTGTCGGTTTCGTGGGCTCGACGTTGTACGGCATGCTGCCCAAAATCATCCGGCGCTTCCGCGATGAGAACACGACAGTCGAACTCAGCCTCCACGAGATGTCGACGATGGACCAGATTCGAGCGCTGAAGGACGGTCAGATCGATGTCGGGTTCGGTCGCATTCGGCATGAGGACGCGAACATCCGTCGGGTGATTCTTCGCGAGGAGAAGATGATCGTTGCATTCCCAGAGGGCCATCCGCTCTCGCTGGCCAAGCCCGTCCTCGCTCTCAGCGACCTGGTCAACGAGACCCTGATTATTTTTCCTAAGACGCCGCGCCCTAGTTATGCAGACCAGGTGCTGTCGGCATTCGAAGACCGCGGTCTCAAGCCTCGCCGGATATATGAAGTACGAGAGTTGCAGATCGCGCTGGGCCTCGTAGCAGCGGGGGAAGGAATTTCTGTCGTCCCGAGTAGTGTGTACGGCCTGAAGCGAGACGATGTGAGTTACAAGGAACTGGACGACCCTACTCTGGTTTCGCCAATCATCATGAGCATGCGCGCACTAGACGAGTCGCGGGACATTCGGGAAATGCTCGAACTCATCTATCGGCTGTACGAGGAGGAAAAGATACCCCATGCACCTCCCAACGATTTTGGGCGGTGATATTCGCTATACCCATGAGGTATGGGGCTAGACGTCGACGGTGTTGGACAGGGGCTTATTGGGCACGCAATACTTCATCAACCCCTTAACTCCAACATTCCAGGTATGAACGCCCAAATCATCTCCGTCGAAGCGATTCTGGTTGACCTCCCAACCATTCGCGCGCATCAACTAGCCATGGCGACGATGCAGCAGCAAACCTTAGTGATCGTCCGTCTGCGCTCGAGCGATGGCATCGAGGGCCTTGGCGAAGCGACTACGATTGGCGGTCTGTCGTACGGCGACGAAAGCCCCGAAGGCATCAAGCTGACCATCGACACTTATCTTGCACCTGCGATCGTTGGGCAAGACGCGACCAACATCAACGACGCAATGCTCAAGCTGAACAAGGTTGCTCGCGGGAACCGGTTTGCCAAGTGCGCAATTGAGACAGCTTTGCTGGACGCTCAGGGCAAGCGCCTGGGCGTTCCGGTTTCAACGCTTCTTGGCGGCGCTGTCCGCAAGACGCTTCCGGTCCTGTGGACGCTCGCAAGTGGCGACACCCAACGCGACATCGATGAAGCGGAAACACTGCTCGCCGAACGTCGCCACAATACTTTCAAGCTGAAGATTGGCCGGCGTAGCGTTCGCGATGACGTAGCGCATGTATCGAAAATCAAAGCTGCGCTCGGCGACCGCGCCAAAGTCACCGTCGACGTAAATCAGGCCTGGAACGAGGCTGACGCCGCATTGGGAATCGAAGCGCTTGAAGCTGCTGGCATTGACCTCATCGAGCAACCGACTCCGCGAGAGCAGCGCGGAGCACTCGCCAGGCTTGCATCGCGTTTCATCGTGCCCATCATGGCCGACGAGGCAGTGACAGGCCCGGAAGATGCCCTCGAACTTGTGCGCGGCGCATGTGCGGACGTCTTTGCGCTGAAGATCGCGAAGTCCGGCGGAATCTACGGAATGATGCGTACGGCCGCCATTGCGGATGCAGCCGGCGTGTCCCTCTATGGCGGCACGATGCTTGAAGGCAGCATCGGGTCGATTGCATCGGCACACGGATTCGCCGCGCTCCCGCAACTTGCCTGGGGTACGGAGTTGTTCGGACCACTCCTGTTGAAAGACGACATCGTCACTGCTCGCCCCCATTATCAGGACTTCGACCTTCACCTGCCGGAAGGGCCGGGCCTGGGCCTGCATATCGATGAGGACAAGCTCGCTTTCTATCGTCGCGACAAAAATAGCTGAGCGCAGTCAATCCGGCACCGGGCATATCGACCCACTCCAACTATTGTGCTGGCGAACCTGAGAGACCCCTACTTTTTCGAATGAGAAACACATGCTATATCTCGTAAGAATGGATGTACACCTGCCACACGACATGCCCGTGGCTCAGGCTGACGAAATCAAGGCACGAGAAAAGGCGTACTCACAAGAGCTTCAGCGCCAAGGCAAGTGGCAGCAACTACATCGCGTTGTGGGCGAGTATGCGAACTACAGCGTCTTCGACGTCGACTCGCACGACGAACTGAACACCATCCTCTCAGGTCTGCCGCTGTTTCCGTATATGACGATGAAGGTGGAAGCGCTCGCGCGCCACCCGTCGTCCATCCGCTGAAGCCTGAGACAGGCGTTCGCGTGTGAGCCCTAGCGGGCGCCTGCCTCTGAAATCAGCCATTCTTTGAAAGCGACTACTGGCGCAGAGTTCTCGCCTTCTTTTTTGTGGACGAGGTAGTACGCTAGTTCGCAGCTTTGTGACTCCTGGAATGGACGCACAAGCCGCCCCTCTTCGAGGTCATGTTCGACCAGCGTGGTCCTGCCCAGCGCAATACCATGCCCTGAAATGGCTGTTTGGAGTGCTGCCGCGGAGTCGTCAATCTGGATGCCGCGATTGCAATCGACTTCGTTGCGACAGCCGGCTTTTTGCAACCAGGAGCGCCATGTCGGGAAGACACCGGATGTTTGCATCGACACATCGTGAATGAGCAGATGATGCTCCAGGTCGGCAGGCGTCCTGAGCGGATGTTTGCCCATTAGAAGCGCGGGACTGCATACCGGGAAGAACTCGTCTCGCATGAGAAAGGTCGATACCAGGCCTGGCCATACGCCCGAGCCATAGCGAATGCCGACATCGATCCTGTCAGCGGTGAAGTCGAGAAGCCGGTTGCTGGTGTCTATGCGAAGGTCGTAATACGGATGCCTCTGTTGAAACCGCTCGACGCGTCTCAACAACCACTTGTCAGCGAATGCGCCGGGTATCGTCACGGTGAAAGCGATGCGCGATTTGCTCGCTTTCAATTGCTCAACGGCTTCGGACAACAGGTCAAATCCCGCCTGCAATGCAGGCAGGACTGACCGTGCAGCGTCGGTCAGGGTCAGCCGGGTTGGCCCCGACGTCGCGCGATGAAACAGCTCGACGTCGAGGGTATCTTCGAGCCCGCGTATCAGATGGCCAACGGCAGCAGGCGTAACGTTGAGCTCCTCGGCGGCCGACGGATAGCTCAGATGACGCGATACCGCTTCAAAGGCACGGAGTGCATTCAGGTTGTTCGGTGCACGCATGTTGCTTGATGGGCCCAAGTCTGGTTGGCCCATCTTCCCAGCGCTGCAATTTATCGTCAACACTGCGGCGGCTTGGACTAAAGTTGCGCGATATCACCGCTCGAACGTGGGCGTATCAACATGCGCTCCTGAACGCAAACAGTCCAAGCTTCGTCGTTTCTGGAAGTGTGCGTTAGCGCCAGTTCGTAACCACCGTTTTCAGCTTCGAGGGCTCGCACAGTCTGGCGCTTTGATGACATCAGAATTGCGTTAAGCCTCCATCGACCACGATTTCTGCGCCCGTCGTGAAGGACGAATCGTCGCTCGCGAGGAACAATGCCGTCCTGGCGATTTCGACGGCTTCGCCGAATCGTTGCAGCGGCACCCGAGCCTGAATGGCTGTCGCCGTTTCCGTCAATTGCGCGTCGGTCAGCCCGAGTTTGGTGTGGAACGCAGTCGCAATCGGGCCCGGGCTAACAGCGTTCACCCGAATGCCGCGCGGCGCTAGTTCAGCGCCGAGGGAACGCACGAGGGAGCGAATCGCTGCCTTTGTCGCTGACAGAATCGACAGCCCCGGTGTGCCGACAGCATTCAGAAACGACGTTGTCACCACGATGCTGCCTCCTTTCGGAATGAGAGGCGCGGCCTTCTGAATCGTGAAAAAGAGCCCACTGACATTCAGGGAAAACTGCTCGTCAATCTGTTCCGGCGTGACGGATTCCAGCGGCGCGGCTGTGCCAGCACCGGCGTTCGCGAAGACGACATCGATGCGACCGTATCTGGCACGCACCTCTTCGACCGCACGCTCGATTTCAGCGGGCTTGCGCAGGTCGACCGAGAGCACGAGCGCATTGTCGCCCAAAGCCTTTCCTGCAGCTTCAAGGCGTCCCGGATTGGTGCCCGTGACAATGACTTTCGCGCCTTCAGCCTGGAAAAGCTTCGCGGTTTCCAGGCCAATGCCCGAGGTGCCACCGGTGATAAAAGCAACCTTGTTTTGCAGCTTCATGTCGTTCTCCTTCGAGGGTTAGGTGACGAGAACCGTTGTGCGTCCTCGATGGATGCAATATGGCTTTTGGAACGAAGTCGGACAAATGAGAAGAACTCGCGCAGCGGAGTAGAAAAACTAGCGCGGGGCCAGGAAAATCGTCGCCAGGTCTGGATTGCGGTAGCTTGATGCACAGTTGACCGTGCTCGTGGCGGCGTCTGTGGAGAGCCAGGACTGAGGGAAAGTAGCGGGCGGAAATCCCGGCATTTCCGTATGGAGCAAACTTTGTTGTGCTTGATTAGCCGAAAAAAAAGGCGTCACGTTGCCGTGACGCCTTAAAAAGTTCTAGCCATTCCGAGGGCCGTGCTAGAACCTGAGAGACGGTATTCGAAAGTTTGGCCTGCGATGCGGCGCCTGTACGGTGCGCGACATGGACTGTTACGGTGGACTATGAGAAGACACTCGACACAGACATTGTGCGGGCCACGGCAGGTTCGAAAACTTCAAAATGCAGAACCTGAAACCGTCTTTCGAAATGAGATTCCATTTTTTATGGTTATGCTGACTAAGTCAAGCAAAATCTAAAGAGGCTCCATTCGTTGCGGCAAAATATTCCGATACAATGAATGTTCTGATGAAAAATGACTTTGATGCCCCATTTTGGGGCCGCCGCTGGCGCTTTGAGAGACGGTGCCAGCAAGGCTGCGAAGAAAAATATTGAAATAAAGTTCCAGAAAAACACATGAACCGACCCACGCCCCCCCGAACCGCCGCAGACCCGGTCAAAGACAAAGACGGCTCCGGCGACGAGGTGACCGCCCTCGCGCGCGGCCTGACCGTGCTGCGCTCAATCGCCGCCGCCGACGCGCCGCTCAGCAACCGCGAACTGACCGAGCTCACCGGCATTCCCAAGCCCACCGTGTCGCGGATCACCGCCACGCTGGTCAGCGCGGGTTTCCTGTTCCGCCTCCCCGACAGCGAGCGTTTTGTACTGACCTCGTCAGTGCTGGAGCTGAGCAACGGCTTTCTGCGCAACTTCGACATCCGCGCTCGCGCGCGGCCGTTCCTGATCGAACTCGCCGAACGCACGGCGCTGTCCGTGCATCTGGCCGTGCGCGACCGGCTCGATATGGTGGTGATCGACGCGATCCGGCCGCGTTCGGCGGTGCTGGTGTCGCGTCTCGAGATCGGCTCGCGCATGAATCTGAGCCGCACCGCCATCGGCCGCGCCTATCTGGCCGCGCTCGAAGCGCCGGAGCGGGAAAAATTGCTGATCGGCTTGCAAGCGGCTGAAGGCGACGACTGGGGCCACGTCAGCAGCCGGCTCGAGAGCGCGTTACAGGAAACCATCGAGCGCGGCTTCGCGATTGCCACGGGCGAATGGTACGACGGACTCAACGCGATCGCGCTGGGTTTCACAGGCCCGTCGGGCGAACGCTATGCGGTCAATTGCGGCGGCTCCGCCGACCAGTGCCCGCGCGACTGGCTGATCTCGCGCGCGGCGCCGGCGCTGCTCGAGTGCGTCGCCAAAATCGTGCTGGAAATCGGCGGCACACCGGGGCGCCGCCTGGATACCTGAACCGGCGGCGGTTTCGCCGGTCGGCGGCCAAGGTTATTGCAAGGCATCCTGTAACCTTCGTAATCAAAAGAAAAATACGCGGGTGGACTGTTACAGAGCCCGCGACGTAGGATCATGCCTTCCTGTCGCGGGACGCACGCCCGGCCTGCCGTTTTCCCCTTTGATAACGTTCCGGCCGCCTGTTTCGATGCCGCATTGCGTTAACATCTCTGTCCCGCGCCTCGGGTAGCATCGCGCTGAACGAGCGCGGGGCACCCGTTGTCGAAACCGCCTGTCATGCCATTCGCGTGCCGGTCCGCCGAACTGTCGAAACGGCACGAACGCGCGAGCGGCTCACATCCAAGCCAGTCACCTGACCGAACCGATGGACGAACAACAAAAGTATTCGGAAACCACACGCCCTGTTCCTCCGGCTTCCCAACCGTCCTCCAGCGGCGGCCCCGCGGGCACACCGAACCAGCCGCCAGCCATGGTGAAGCGGCACCGCGGCCGCAATATCGCGTTGATCATCGCGGCGCTGGTCATCCTCGGGGTGGTGCTGTGGCGCTGGCATCCGTGGGGCGGTCCCGGCGGCGGCGCGAGCGGCGCGGCCGGCGCCAGCGACGCGAGCGGCGCGCGGGCCGGGCGCGCGGGCCGCGGCGGCGCCATGGCCAATATGTCGCAGCCGGTTCACGTGGCGGCCGCGACGCAGGGCGAAATGCCGGTGGTGATCACCGCGCTCGGCACGGTCACGCCGCTTGCCAACGTCACCGTGCTGCCGCAGTTGAGCGGCGTGTTGCAGGACGTGTATTTCAAGGAGGGCCAGATGGTCAAGAAGGGCGACGTGCTGGCCCAGATCGACCCGCGTCCCTATCAGATCTCGCTCGACAACGCGCAAGGCACGCTCGCGCGCGACGAGGCCCTGCTGCAAACCGCCCGCCTCGACCTGAAGCGCTATCAGACGCTGCTCTCGCAAGACTCCATCGCCAGCCAGCAAGTGGATACGCAAGCCTCGCTGGTGCGGCAATACGAAGGCACGGTGAAGTCCGACAAGGCCAATATCGACACCTTCAAGCTCGACCTCGTGTATGCGCGCATCACCGCGCCGGTGTCGGGACGCGTCGGTCTGCGCCAGGTCGATCCGGGCAACTACGTGACACCGAGCTTGACCAACGGCCTCGTCGTGATTACGCAGCTGCAGCCGATCAGCGTGATCTTCACCACCTCCGAAGACAATCTGCAGCAGATCATCCAGCAGACCCAGTCGGGCGCCAAGCTCTCGGTCACCGCGTATGACCGCAGCAACACCACGTCGCTCGAAGGCGGCATGCTCGAAACACTGGACAACCAGATCGACACCACCACCGGCACGGTCAAGCTGCGCGCGATCTTCCAGAACAGCAAGAGTCTGCTGTTCCCGAATCAGTTCGTGAACACGCGCCTGCTGGTCGATACGATCAAGGACGCCGTGATCGTGCCGACACCGGCCGTGCTCAACGGCTCGATGGGCCCGTTCGTGTACGTCGTGAAGGCGGACAACACCGTGACCGTGCGGCCGGTCAAGGTCGGCCCCGTGGATGGCGAGCGCACCAGCATCCAGTCCGGCCTGACCGTGGGCGAGCGCGTCGTGATCGACGGTTCGGACCGGCTCAAGGAAGGCGCGAAAATCACGATTCCGGCCGACAAGCCGCGCGGCGCCTCGGGTGCCCGCGGCGCGGCCGCCGCGTCGGGCGCCTCCGGCGCTCACGCGCATCATGGCAAACACGCGGCGCAAGCCTCGCAATAAAGGCACGGCACTTACCGCATGAATCCATCCCGCGCCTTTATTCTGCGTCCCGTCGGCACCGCGCTGCTGATGGCGGCGATCATGCTGGTCGGTCTCGTCGCGCTGCGCTTTTTGCCGCTCTCCGCGCTGCCCGAAGTCGACTATCCGACCATCCAGGTGCAGACCTTCTATCCGGGCGCGAGCCCGGACGTGATGACGTCGTCGGTTACCGCGCCGCTCGAGCGCCAGTTCGGGCAGATGCCGTCGCTCAATCAGATGTCGTCGCAAAGTTCGGCCGGCTCGTCGATCATCACGCTGCAGTTCAGCCTCGACCTGCCGCTCGACATCGCCGAGCAGGAAGTCCAGGCCGCCATCAACGCGGCCGGCAACCTGCTGCCGTCGGACCTGCCCGCGCCGCCGATCTACGCCAAGGTCAATCCGGCCGACGCGCCGATCATCACGCTCGCGATCACCTCGAAGACGCTGCCGCTCACCCAGGTGCAGGATCTGGCCGACACGCGTCTCGCGCAGAAAATCTCGCAGGTGGCGGGCGTGGGTCTGGTGAGCCTGTCAGGCGGCCAGCGTCCGGCCGTGCGGATTCAGGCGAACCCGCGCGCGCTCGCCGCGTACGGCCTGAATCTGGACGACTTGCGCACCACCATCTCGAACCTGAACGTCAACACGCCGAAGGGCAACTTCGACGGTCCCACGCGCAACTACACGATCAACGCGAATGACCAGTTGACCGACGCCGACGCGTACAAGACCGCGGTGGTCGCGTACAAGAACGGCCGCGCGGTGATGTTGACCGACGTCGCCACCATCGTGCAGGGTGCGGAGAACACCAAGCTCGGCGCGTGGGTCGACGGCACGCCCGCGATCATTCTGAACGTGCAGCGCCAGCCGGGCGCGAACGTGATCCAGGTGGTGGACAGCATCAAGAAGCTGCTGCCGCAATTGCAGCAGGCGCTGCCCGCCGCGCTCGAGGTGCAGATCGTCACCGACCGCACCACCACGATCCGCGCTTCCGTGCGCGACGTGCAGTTCGAACTGGCCATGTCGGTCGTGCTGGTGGTGCTGGTCATGTACCTGTTCCTCGCCAACGTCTACGCGACCATCATTCCGAGTCTCTCGGTGCCGCTGTCGCTGATCGGCACGCTCGCCGTGATGTACCTGTGCGGCTTTTCGCTCGACAACTTATCGTTGATGGCGCTGACCATCGCAACCGGCTTCGTGGTGGACGACGCGATCGTGATGATCGAGAACATCGCGCGTTACGTGGAGGAAGGCGAAGCGCCGCTCGAAGCCGCGTTGAAGGGCTCGAAACAGATCGGCTTCACGATCATTTCGCTGACGGTGTCGCTGATCGCCGTGCTGATTCCGCTGCTCTTCATGGGCGACGTGGTCGGCCGCCTGTTCCACGAATTCGCCATTACGCTTGCCGTGACGATCGTGATTTCGGCGGTCGTGTCGCTCACGCTCGTGCCGATGATGTGCGCCAAACTGCTGCGCCACACGCCGCCGCACGAGAGCCATCGTTTCGAAGCCAAGGCGCACCGCGCGATCGACTGGGTGATCGCGCGTTACGCGGTCGCGCTTACGTGGGTGCTGAACCGGCAACGCTCCACGCTGGTCGTTGCGGTGCTCACGCTGGTGTTGACCGGCGTGCTGTACGTGTTCATTCCGAAGGGCTTCTTTCCGGTGCAGGACACCGGCGTGATCCAGGCGATCACACAGGCGCCGCAGTCCGTGTCGTATGCGTCGATGGCCGAGCGCCAGCAGGAACTCGCCGCGCAGATCCTGAAGAACCCGGATGTGGAGAGCCTGACCTCGTTCATCGGCGTGGACGGCAGCAATATCACGTTGAACAGCGGCCGCATGCTGATCAACCTGAAGCCGCGCGACGACCGCAGCAACACCGCGAGCGAAGTGATCCGCCAGTTGCAGCGGGACGTGGCGCACATTCCCGGCGCGTCGCTGTACATGCAGCCGGTGCAGGATCTGACGATCGACTCGACCGTGAGTCCGACGCAGTATCAGTTCATGCTGACCGATCCGAACATCAGCGAATTCACCACGTGGGTGCCGAAGCTGATCGACCGATTGAGGCAGTCGCCCGAACTCGCCGACGTCGCCACCGATCTGCAGGACAACGGCCAGTCGGTCTACATCGAAATCGACCGCGCCACCGCGTCGCGTTACGGCATCACGCCGGCCACCGTGGACAGCGCGCTGTACGACGCGTTCGGCCAGCGCATCATCTCGACCATCTTCACGCAGTCGAACCAGTATCGCGTGATCCTGGAAGCGCAGCCGGAGATGCAGCACTACACCGAGTCGCTGAAGTCGATCTATCTGCCCTCTTCCACGTCCACGGGCGGGCAGGTGCCGCTGTCGTCGATCGCGCGCTTCATCGAGAAGCCCGCGCCGCTGCTGGTCACGCACCTGAGCCAGTTCCCGGCCACCACCGTGTCGTTCAACCTCGCGCCGGGCTCGTCGCTCGGCGCGGCGGTCAAGGCGATCGACCAGGCGGAGAAGGACGTCGGCTTGCCCGCGTCGTTCCAGACCCGCTATCAGGGCGCGGCGCTGGCGTTCCAGGCGTCACTGTCGAACGAGCTGTTCCTGATTCTCGCGGCGATCGTCACGATGTACATCGTGCTGGGCGTGCTGTACGAGAGCTTCATCCACCCGATCACGATTCTCTCGACGCTGCCCTCGGCCGGTGTCGGCGCGTTGTTGGCGCTGCTGATCACCGGGCATGATCTCGACATCATCGGCATCATCGGTATCGTGCTGCTGATCGGTATCGTGAAGAAGAACGCGATCATGATGATCGACTTCGCGCTCTATGCCGAGCGCGAGGAAGGCAAGCCGCCGCGCGAAGCGATTTACCAGGCGTGCCTGTTGCGCTTCCGGCCGATTCTGATGACCACGCTCGCCGCCCTGCTCGGCGCGCTGCCGCTGATGCTCGGCACCGGCGCCGGTTCGGAATTGCGCCGTCCGCTCGGTATCGCGATTGCGGGCGGATTGATCGTCAGCCAGTTGCTGACGCTGTTCACCACGCCGGTGATCTACCTCGCGTTCGACTCGCTCGGCCGTCGCGCGCGTGAGCGATTCAATCGGGGCAAGCCTACGCCGCCCGTCACCGATGCAGGGAACTGAGCGATGAATCTGTCGCGTCCGTTTATCTCCCGCCCGGTCGCCACCACGCTGCTGGCGATCGGCATCGCGCTGGCCGGTATTTTCGCGTTCACGAAGTTGCCGGTGGCGCCGTTGCCACAGGTCGATTTCCCGACCATTTCGGTGCAGGCCACGCTGCCGGGCGCGAGTCCGGATACCGTGGCGACCAGCGTCGCCAGTCCACTTGAACGGCATCTCGGCTCGATCGCCGACGTCACCGAAATGACCTCGTCGAGCTCGGTCGGCTCGACGCGCATCACCATGCAGTTCGGCCTGAACCGCGACATCGACGGCGCCGCGCGCGACGTGCAGGCCGCCATCAATGCGGCGCGCGCCGATTTGCCGGCAAGCTTGCGCAGCAATCCGACGTACCACAAGGTCAATCCGGCCGATGCGCCGATCCTGATTCTGGCGCTCACGTCGAAAACGCTCACGGCCGGCCAGTTGTACGACTCCGCAGCCACCGTGCTGCAACAGTCTCTGTCGCAGGTGGACGGCGTCGGCGAAGTGGATGTGAGCGGCTCCGCCAACCCGGCGGTGCGTGTCGAACTCGAGCCAAATGCGCTCTCGCACTACGGCATCGGTCTCGAAGACGTGCGCGCGGCGCTCGCCGCGGCCAACGCGAACAGCCCGAAAGGCTCGATCGAATTCGGCCCGAACCGCGTGCAGATCTATACCAACGACCAGGCCAGCAAGGCGTCGCAATACAGGGACCTGGTCATTGCCTATCGCAACGGCGCGGCGGTGAAGCTCTCCGACGTCGCCGAGGTGGTCGATTCGGTCGAAGATCTGCGCAACCTCGGCCTCTTCAATGGCAAGCGTTCGGTGCTGGTGATTCTGTATCGCCAGCCGGGCGCGAACATCATCGACACCATCGACCGTGTGACGGCGATGCTGCCGCAACTGCACGCGTCGCTGCCCGCGGACGTCGACATCGCGCCGGCCGCCGACCGCTCCACCACGATCCGCGCGTCGCTGAAAGACACCGAGCGCACGCTGGTGGTCGCGGTCGCGCTGGTGGTGATGGTGGTGTTTCTGTTCCTGCGCAACTGGCGCGCCACGCTGATTCCGAGCGTGGCCGTGCCGATCTCGATCATCGGCACGTTCGGCGCGATGTATCTGCTCGGTTTCTCGATCGACAACCTCTCGCTGATGGCCTTGACCATCGCGACCGGCTTCGTGGTCGACGACGCGATCGTGGTGCTGGAGAACATCTCGAGACATATCGAGAACGGCGTGCCGCGCATGAAGGCGGCCTTTCTCGGCGCGCGCGAAGTCGGCTTTACCGTGCTGTCCATCAGTATTTCGCTGGTCGCCGTGTTCCTGCCGATTCTGCTGATGGGCGGCATTGTCGGGCGCCTGTTCCGCGAATTCGCGCTGACGCTTTCGCTCGCGATCGGCGTGTCGCTGATCGTCTCCCTCACGCTCACGCCGATGATGTGCTCGCGCCTTCTGCGCGAGCCGCACGAGCAAAAAGAAGAAGGACGTTTCGGCCGCTGGCTGGAACGCGGCTTCGCTTCGATGCAGCGTGGTTATGAGCGCACGCTCGGCTGGGCGCTGCTGCATCCGCGCCTGATCGTGACGATTCTGCTGCTGACCATCGGCCTGAACGTGTGGCTGTACATCATCGTGCCGAAGGGCTTCTTTCCGCAGCAGGACACGGGGCGGCTGATCGGCGGCATTCAGGCCGATCAGGCTACCTCGTTCCAGTCCATGAAAGGCAAATTCGCGCAGATGATGGAGATCGTCGGCAAGAATCCGGCGGTGGAGAGTGTGGCCGGTTTCACCGGCGGGCGGCAGACCAATTCCGGCTTCATGTTCGTGACATTGAAATCGAAGTCCGAGCGCAAGGCATCCGCAGATCAGGTGATCCAGCAACTGCGCGCGCCGCTCGGCGACGTCGCCGGCGCGCGGACTTTTCTACAGGCAGTGCAAGACATTCGCGTCGGCGGACGGCAATCGAATGCGCAGTACCAGTTCACGCTGCTGGCCGATTCGACGCCCGACCTGTACCTGTGGGGACCCAAACTCACCGAGGCGCTGCAGGCGCGCCCCGAACTCGCGGACGTGAATTCCGACCAGCAGCAAGGCGGCCTCGAAGCGATGGTGACGATCGACCGCGCCACCGCCGCGCGCCTCGGCATCAAGCCGGCGCAGATCGACAACACCTTGTACGACGCGTTCGGTCAACGCCAGGTGTCGACGATCTATAACCCGTTGAATCAGTATCACGTTGTGATGGAAGTCGCGCCGAAGTACTGGCAGAGTCCGGACATGCTGAAGCAGATTTACATCAGCACGTCGGGCGGCAGCGCGAGCGGCGCGCAGACCACCAACGCGCCGGCGGGCACGGTGACAGCGGCGACCGCCGCCGCGACGACCTCGTCCACGAGCGCAACGACAGGCGGCACGGCGGGCACGACCGCATCGAGCGCGGCGAGCATTGCCGCCGACTCCGCGCGCAACCAGGCGATCAATTCGATCGCGGCGAGCGGCAAGTCGAGCGCTTCGTCGGGCGCGGCGGTGTCGACGGCGAAGGAAACCATGGTGCCGCTGTCGGCGATCGCGAGCTTCGGACCGGGCAGTACCCCGCTCTCCGTGAATCACCAGAGCCAGTTCGTGGCCTCGACGATTTCGTTCAATCTGCCGCCGGGCGTTTCGCTGTCGACGGCGACTCAGGCGATTTACGACACGATGGCGCAGATCGGCATGCCGGGGACTATCCACGGCAGTTTCCAAGGGACGGCGCAGGCGTTCCAGCAGTCGATGTCAGATCAACCGATTTTGATTCTGGCCGCTCTGGCCGCCGTGTATATCGTGCTGGGGATGCTGTACGAAAGCTATATCCATCCGCTGACGATTCTGTCGACGCTGCCTTCGGCGGGTGTGGGCGCGTTGCTGGCGTTGCTGCTGTTCAAGACGGAGTTCAGCATCATCGCGTTGATCGGCGTGATTTTGCTGATCGGTATCGTGAAGAAGAACGCGATCATGATGGTGGATTTCGCAATTGAAGCGTCACGGCATGGTTTGTCGTCGCGGGATGCGATTCATCAGGCCTGTTTACTGCGATTCCGGCCAATCATGATGACGACTTTTGCCGCGTTGCTGGGGGCGCTGCCGCTTGCCTTTGGACGCGGTGAAGGCGCTGAGCTTCGCGCGCCGCTCGGGATTGCGATTGTTGGTGGGTTGATTGTCAGTCAGATGCTTACCCTTTATACGACGCCGGTTGTGTATCTTTATATGGATCGGATTCGGGTGAGGTGGGAGTCGAGGAAGGCGCGGCGTGCAGGTCCGGCTGCTACTTGATGGTTTTTTTACGCGGCTGGTTTTTTGGGTGTGAGGTTGGCCTTTCCTTGAGATCATAGTGGTCTATTAGCGTCGCCCCTGTGTGGGGCGGCGCCAATGGATTCAACCGGTTGATGCAACACCCAAAGTTTCCGCCAGTTTTTCGGCGGGTTCGTAAATTGCAAGGTCTGACGCGAGCGGCCATTCAGGCGTGCGGCAACCTTGTTCAACTCTGTCTGAGAATAGCCGTCCACGGGTACGCCTTTCGGGGAGTACTGTCGCAAAAGGCCATTCGTGTTCTTATTGCTGACTCGCTGCCGTGGGCTGTGCGGATCACAGAAATACACCTGCACGTCCGTGGCAATCGAGAAGTTCCTGTGGCTCGCCATCTCGGTGCCGCGGCCCCATGTCACGACCGAAGTAGTTTTGCCGGCAGTTTGTTGACCTGCTTTATCAGCGCGGACACCACGCTTGCCATGTCCTTGCGCGCCACCTTGACCAGCATCGCACAGCGCGAGTGCTGCTCCACCAGCGTGGCAATGTAGGTGTTGCCCGAGCCCGTCAGCAGATCGTGCGGGTAGCCGGGCAATGCCACCACTCTTATTCGCAACACGATAAACCGAACCCGGCTGGCGCTCGAGCATGCGTGCAATGGCACTCAGCGTCTCACCCTCGCGCCACATCTTCCAGATTTCGTTTTTCTGTTCTGCGCTCATTCAATGCTTTCTTGAATCCGCCGCGCCAGCCGGTCAGTATGCGCCACGTCATACATTAAATAGTTCTCCATACTCGTGCTGTCCGTCAACCAGTCACCTGATTATGCGAAGTACCTATCTATTTTTTTGTTTTGACCAGATTTTACAGTCGTCTTATATACGCCTCATAAAAGTCACTTTGATAATGGAGAAAGTGAATTTTTGAACGGGGGCGGCGTATGAAGTCATGCGGAAGCCGGTTGTATCAGGTCAGTCCAGGGAGGGGCCATGTATAGCCCCAG